>JARGFR010000022.1 GCA_029210985.1 Spirochaetaceae bacterium
TTGCCTTGTTATTTACCTGACCGGATACATCGATACCTACAATTCAAATCTCTTTCAGAAGCGTGTCACGAAGGCCATTGAGGCCGGATACAGCAAGCTGATTTTCCACTGTGGAAGCCTGACATACGTGTCGAGTACCGGTATCGGTTCCTTCACGCATTTTCTGAAGGCGGTGAAGCCTCGAGGAGGGGATCTGGTTCTTCTGGAAATTCAACCGAAAGTCTATGAAGTCTTCCAGCTTCTCGGTTTCAGTCAATTCTTCAACATCAAGGATAATCTGGACGAAGCAGTTTCGTTCTTCAGTTCCGAAGGGGACTTAAAAACAGACGACGTCTTCCCGAAAATCTTCCGATGTCCGATTTGTTCAAAAAAACTCAAAGCAACCAAAGCCGGAAGATTCCGATGCAGCGAGTGTAAAACCATTCTGGCCATCGACAATTCCGGACAAGTTTTTCTGGGCTGATTCGCAGAATAACCGACTACTTTACCGTCTCGTATTACGAGACGGTTTTTTTTGCACAGACCTTGTGGAA
The DNA here is from genome assembly GCA_029210985.1 of Spirochaetaceae bacterium. Classification (GTDB taxonomy): domain Bacteria; phylum Spirochaetota; class Spirochaetia; order DSM-2461; family DSM-2461; genus UBA2779. The sequence continues at coordinate 534 of JARGFR010000022.1, forward strand.
AAACCGTGGATAACCTTATAAGCTCTGGAAAAATAAGGAAATAGCGTTTAGATCACAAGTTGGAGGAAAATCAAGGCCACCTTCAATTTTTTCTAAAAAAACACCTATTTCTATTCTGTGTATATATATAATCTATATCGATATAAACGCATACCATCAACTGTGAAAAGTCTAACACAACACCGTTTTCAACATACTTGAAAGTAATCTGTGGATAAGTTGTGCATAAATGATGCGTCAACACTCTTCGTCGCCGACCCGTTCGATATGAGCACCCAAGGATCGAAGCCGACCGGTGAGATCCTCATAACCACGTTCAATCTGATACACATTTCGGATAACACTGGTTCCGCGAGCGGCCATTGCGGCAATCACCATCGCCATACCCGCACGGACATCCGGAGAAGTGAGTTCCGCCGCCCGCAATCGACTTGGTCCGGTGACAACAGCCCGATGGGGGTCGCAAAGGATGATGCCGGCACCCATGGCGATCAGCTTGTCGACGAAAAACATCCTTGATTCAAACATCTTCTCATGAATAAGGACGGTTCCTTCCACCTGAGTCGCGACGACCGTCATGATGCTGGTCAGGTCCGGTGGAAAACCCGGCCATGGAGCATCGTCAATCTGAGGAATCATGCCGCCCATATCCTTGATGACTTTCATTTCCTGGCCGGAGGGAACATGGATCGTCCGTCCGTCAACCTTCCAGGAGATGCCGAGCTTGCCGAACGCGATCCGACACATTCTCAGATGTTCCGGGTCGGCGTCGTCGATGATGATTTCACCGCCGGTGGCCGCGGCCAAACCGATGTAGGATCCCACTTCCATGAAATCCGCACCGATTCTGTATTCGCAGCCTCCCAGGGCGGGAACGCCGCGAATGCGCAGGATGTTCGACCCGATTCCCTCGATTCGTGCCCCCATGGCGTTGAGTAAACGGCACAGGTCCTGCACATGGGGTTCGCTGGCGGCATTCCGCAGAATCGTCTCCCCTTCGGCTTTCACGGCTGCCATCAGAGCGTTTTCCGTGGCGGTAACCGACGCTTCATCCAGAAAAAGATCCAAACCTTTGAGCTTATTCGCCGTGATGACATACCGCCCGTTCACCTCGACGGAAGCGCCCAGCCCCTTAAGAGCCAAAAAATGGGTGTCCAGACGACGGCGTCCGATGATATCACCGCCCGGCGGCGGCAGGGTTACCTTTCCGCATCGCCCCAGCATCGGGCCGGCAAAGAGAATCGAGGCCCGAACCCGCATGGCCGGCTCTTCGGGTATTTCGTTGTCAACGACCGCACCGCAATTGATTTCCCATTCGTTGGGTCCGCGCCGGGCAACAACGGCGCCGAGCTCTGAAAGAATGTCCAGCATGACATGGACGTCTTCTATATCGGGAATATTGCTCAATACGATGGTTTCATCGGTGAGCAGCGCGGCGGCGATACACGGCAGCGCGGCATTTTTATTCCCGTTGGCCCGAATCCGGCCGCGAATGGGATAACCGCCTTCAATCACATATCTGGACATGGCTTTGAGGCTACAGGCCAGAAACCCCACGGTCAATCCCGGAGGGCCATGCCGCCGTCCTTTGCCATCGATTTGCCGCAAGTCGGAATGAATGCCGGGTCTAGCCCAGGGCGAGGGCAAACCGCTATCATGGCCGCATGCCAGTCATGAAATTCGGCGGGAGTTCCGTCGCAGATGCCGACCGAATACGAGGCGTCGGAGATATCGTCATCGCCAGGTCCAAAGGGGAGCCGAAGCCCCCCGTCGTAGTGGTTTCCGCCATGAAAGGCGTCACAGATATGCTGCTCGGTGCCGCCCGCTCGGCTGAAGAGGGCAAACGGGAATACAAAGACGCCATCTATGGACTGATGGGCAAGCATCACGACGCGGTCAAGGCCCTCGTTACGGATAATTCCGCCGGCGCCTCGCTGCTGATCGAGGTCGATGGTTTATTGGACGAACTGGGCGAAATCCTTCACGGCGTGGAATTGGTCAGGGAATGCTCACCTCGAACCAAAGACCTGGTCAGCGGATTCGGTGAACGTCTGAGCTGCAGGATCGTTGCCGCCCACATTACAGACCGCGGTATCGAATGCGAAGCGGTGGATGCCAGAGAAATCATCCGAACCGACGATAATCATGGCCGTGCCGTGGTGGATTTCACCGTGAGCGGCAAGTTGATCCGGGACCGCCTGGCCGGCAGAAAGGGCATCTCCGTGGTCACGGGGTTTATCGCATCAACAGCCGACGGAGTGGCCACAACCCTCGGCCGAAACGGAAGCGATTATACGGCCAGCATTCTCGGAGCGGCCCTGGACACAGACGCAGTAGAAATTTGGACCGATGTGGACGGGATACTTACCGCGGATCCCAGGATCGTTCCTAATGCCTGGGTGATTCCCGAAATCAGTTTTCAGGAAGCGATGGAACTCTCTTATTTCGGCGCCGAAGTGATTCATCCCTACACCCTGATTCCGGTCATGGAAAAAGACCTTCCGGTGTACATAAAGAATACGCTGAATCCCCAGGCCGCCGGGACCCGGATTTCCAGGACCGCCGCCCCGAAGGACAGCCCCATCACCGGTATCGCATCCATCGACAACATTTCGATGATTACCATCGAGGGAGGCGGTATGGTGGGAATGCCTGGTATCGCGGGGCGCATCTTTGCGTCGGTAGCCGCGGCCGGCGTGAACATCATCATGATCACCCAGGCTTCATCCGAACACAGCATTTGTCTGGTTTGTCGAACCGATGAGGCGGAAAGGGCCGTAGACCTGCTTAAGAGAGATCTCTCCGACGCCATATACTCCAGAATGATTCGGGACATCATTATCACCACCGGATTGGAAATCGTGGCCGTCATCGGAGAGAATATGAAGGGAAGAGTCGGCCTGAGCGGCAAGCTTTTCAGCGCACTGGGAGACGCGGGAATCAACATCCTGGCCATTGCCCAGGGTTCTACGGAACTCAACATCTCCTTCGTCATTGAAAACAGCAGTAAAACCGAAGCCCTTGGCGCCATCCATCGGGCCTTCATCGGATAGGAGGGCCACAGGTATGGACTTCATCAGCACCCGCAACAACAGCGAACGGGTCAGCTTCACCGAGGCTCTCTTTCGAGGACTGGCGCCCGACGGGGGGTTGTACCGTCCCCTCTCCACACCGGATCTGACCTCATTTTTCACCTCACTGAGCGACAAAGTTCCATTCAACGAATTAGCGGCCGGATTGACCACCGCTCTGCTCGCCCCGGAAATCGATCAGGAAACAGCGAAATCCATCATTATGGACGCCTTCGACTTTGCTCCCAGGTTTGTGGAAGTGTTCCCGGGTATTCACGTCCTGGAGCTGTTCCATGGTCCAAGCTGTGCTTTCAAAGACTTCGGTGCCTCCTTCCTGGCCTCATCCATGAACAGGCTTCTGGCCGGTCGGGATGAGAGGGCCATTATCGTCACCGCCACCAGCGGGGACACGGGAAGCGCCGTCGCTCAAGCCTTCCATGGCAAGAATCGTATAGACGTTGTCATCCTCTACCCTTCCGGGCGGGTGAGCCCCCTTCAGGAAAAGCAGCTCACCACTTTGGGAGGCAACATCACCGCCCTGGAAGTGAATGGAAATTTCGATGATTGTCAGCGCATGGCCAAAGCGGCATTCACCGACGACGCCCTGGCCGATTTGCCCTTGAGTTCCGCGAATTCCATCAATCTCGGCCGGCTCATCCCCCAGTCCTTCTATTATGTTTGGGCTTGGACCCGTATGAGATATATCGGCGATTTCGCTTTCGTCGTACCCAGCGGAAACTTCGGCAATATCACCGCCGGCCTCTACGCCGCAGCCTGGGGACTGCCGGTGAACCGCTTTGTCGCGGCAACCAATGCCAACGACGTTGTACCCGAGTATCTGAAGACCGGGAATTATCGGCCCCGATCATCGGTTGCAACATTTTCCAATGCCATGGATGTCGGCGCTCCGAGTAATTATGAGCGTTTGGAAGACCTCTATCACAAAGACGTGGAAGTTTTTCGGAAACATATCGAGGGATTGACCGTGGACGACGAGACCACGCTGGAGACTATCCGGAGGGTCCATTTCGACTATCACTATCTCTGCTGCCCTCACACGGCGGTGGGCTGGCGGGCGGCGGAAATCTATCGTGATCGAAATCCCGGAGTTCCGGTAGCCCTCCTTTCCACGGCCCACCCGGGCAAATTCGTGGAAATCGTTGAGAAGGCAACCGGCCGGCGGCCCGAACTGCCCGGCGCTCTGGCAAAACTCATGGAGAGAAAAAAAGAGGCCATCCCCATCGGAAACACCGATTCGGATCTGCGGAACTGGCTTCTATCTCGGTTCGGCTGATTCCCAAAGACAAAAAAGAGGCTGCCGCAATCTGACTTTTGCAGCAGCCCCGTTTTTGGTTATTCGGTTCGATTAGCGGCGATCACGTGATCGGCCGCGGGATGCGCCTTTTGCCATTACGCGGACTCTCTTATACAGTCCGTCTCCTTCACTCTTCGTTACCACATCATCCCGTTCATTGATGGCGGTATGAATCAGTCGCCGTTCAAAGGGATTCATCGGCTCCAGCAAACGGCTGGAACGGGTTCGTACCGCCTCGTCGGCCACACGGTGGGCCATGCGGACCAGTGATTCCTCCCGGCGGGCACGATAGCCTTCGGTATCCAACACCACTCTCCAAGGGGCGCTGTCCCCGACAACCCGGTTTAAGTAGACATTGGCCAGGAGCTGAAGGGCATCGAGGTTTTTACCTTTCTTTCCGATGAGAATATTCGATGATTCCGAGGTTATCTCAAAAATTATCTTGGCCCCGTCCTGCCCGCTTTGGGCCATGGTTCCCGGAAATCCCATGTGCTCGATCGTGCCCTCAACGAATGCGATAATTTTATCGACAATTTCTCCTGACGGCGGATCAACCGGTTCGGCCGGTTCAATAGGAGCGGTCGGTTTCGGCTTCTCCACATACGATCGCTGTTTTTGGCCCTGGGGCTTGCCTTTTGGCTGACTCTTCGAATTCTTGTTTCTAATTGACGAGTCTCCCTTTCCCATAGGATCGGGAATATTCTCCAGAGTCCGAACTCGGATTCTCACCTTGCTTCGTCCGAATATCCCCCCGGATTTTTCCAGGATTTCGACGTCAAAACTCTCACTTCCAAGCTCGGCGGCGGCTTTCGCCACGGCTTCCCTTTCGGTTCGCCCTTCAAATTCCATCGCTGTCATGCGGCACCTCCGGCAGCCTTCCGTTTCTTGACATAATTGGTCACCAACTGCTGGATAATCGTGATGAAGTTCATCGCGGTCCAGTAAAGAAGGAGTCCGGAAGGCATGTTATATAGGATAAAGAAGAACATGATCGGCATACCGAGGGTGAGCATCTTCTGCTGAGCTCCGGATTGGGCTCCGGTGGTTCCCTGCTGGGTCACCTTGGTGGTAAGCAGCTGGCCGGCCAGATAGAGCACAGGAAGCAGGCGGATCGCCGGTATGTCGATGAGCAGCAAGTTGATTGGTGTCTCAAACTCACGCCAAATGAATTCAGGAGCTGATAGGTCGGTAATCCACCCGGGGATGAACGTGGCACCCCGGAGTGGGAAGTATCGATTCAACAGTCCGTAAAGCGCAATGAAAATCGGAAACTGAAAAAGCATGGGAAGGCAGCCGCCCATGGGATTGACGCCTTCGGCCTTGTAGAGTTCCGCGGTCGCGGCATTCAGTTTCTGGGGTTCGCCCTTATATTTTTCCTGGAGTTCTTTTATCTTCGGCTGAACAGCCTGCATCTTGCTGGTTGACTCGTAACTCTTATGAGTGAAGGGAAAAAGAATCACCTTGACAAGAAATGTCAGCAGAATGATGGCAACACCGTAGTTGGGGATAAGTCTGTAGAACATTTCCAGCAGGAAGCGCAGAATACTTTCAAGCCAGCCCAGCACCGAAGAGGTTTTCGGAGCATTCTGCAAACCCATACCGGAAATTCCAAAACCGTTTTCATCGGCTCTGTCATACCTGGAGAGGGTGGCACGATCGAGTGGACCGATATAGAAGCGGTATGTGTCCTCGATGACGCTCTGGCGTCTGGCCGGGCGTGATACCTGGAGTCTCGAGGGCTGTTCCTGACCGTCCACGGGGCGTCCGTCCCAGGAAATGGTGGCGCTGCCGGAACCCGGGTCCATTACGACGGCAAAGTATTTACCGACCACACCCGCCCAGTTGACCACGTCACCCGACTGAACAAATTGACTCTTGTCCTTGTGAACAACCCTTTTCAATTTACCGCTTTTTGCGTCGGGGCCCCATGTGACATTGTCGCGAATCTCATAGCGTCCATCGAGTTTCTCGAAAGTCGGTCCGATCTGGGGTCCGTAGGTGAGAGTGTAGGCCGGCTCATCTCCATTCAGCAGAGGAACAGCCTTTCCGTCCGGTGTTTCCAGTGTAACCAAGAGCTCAACCATGTACTCACCTTCCATGATGCGATAGGACTTGGTGAGGGTGAAAATCTGATTGTCGACCATATAGTCCCGGGTAAACTCATGGATGACTTCTTTGCCGCTCCGATTGATGACCCGATGGCTGAAGGGATCGGTAATATACGGTGAACCGGTGCCGCCGAAAGCCATATTAAATGTCCCGGTGTTCGCCTCCCCGTCAAGAACCATGGAAATGGGCTGCCCTTCATCCATTTCCTGCAGGAGGTCAATATCCAAAACCACACCGCCGGCGGTGGAAAAGACAATCCGGTAGAGATCGGTCTCCGCAACGATTGTCTCGACAGGATAGTCCTGATCGCCGACACGGTCGACTTCTTCGGCAAGAGATCCAGCAGGGACAGACCCCCCCGAATCGAGAGTGTCCGTCTGGGCCGTATCCGCTTGACTTTCTGTTTGTACGGCGTCGGGCTGTTCCGCCGTTTCGACGGGCGCCGGAGGTGTCTCCGGCGCGTACTTTTCATTGATCATCTGAGTGGCGAACATTCCGGCGGTAATGATAACCGCCGAGAGAATGATCGCGATGACCGTGTTCTTTTCCATGTAACCCTCCGGGGAATGACCTTAAGGAACGGGGTCGTATCCGCCGGGATTGCCGGGATGACAGCGACTGATTCGCCGGATCGCCAGCCAAGATCCCTTAAAAAGGCCGTGGGTCTTCAAGGCCTCGACGGAATAGCTGGAACAGGTTGGATAAAACCGGCAAGTGCGGGGTAAGAGAGGGGAAATGACAAATTGATAAACCTTGACTACGGCTATAAAAGGCCACGCCAAGATTTCAGTTATCCGTTTGGACAAAATCCGCTCTCCGGATCAGCTCCATGAACTGTCGCTCACGTTCTTGGTAGCTGAAATCCCCGGGATACAGAACAACGATCAAATCTATGCCGCCAGGCAGGTTCTGTTTCGTATTCCGGTAGATTTCCTTGAGAACACGCCGCGCATAATTACGCTTCACCGCATTCCCGTATTTCCTGACCAGTGTCACGGCAAAACGGTTTGTTTCCAGACCGTTGTGCCTTGCGACGAGCTTTGCCCCGTTACAACCGGATTTAAAATCCGGGTTTTTAAAAACACGGGCAAAGTCCGCCTTACTAAGCAAACGCTCCGTTCTAGAAAGGCTTCTTCTCATCCGCGGCGGTCAGTTTTTTCCGACCTTTTCGGCGTCGACGGGACAAAACAGCCCGTCCTGATTGAGTCTTCATTCGAGCACGGAAGCCGAATTTCCTGTTCCTCTTTGTTTTGCTTGGTTGGTAAGTACGCTTCATCAATATTCTCCATGGGGGGTCCGGCCGAAACCGGTCCCCGGTAATGATCGTTAATCAAGGGCGTGAATGAGCCACGTCACTATACGAATGAGCACGCATCCCGTCAAGAGTCACCGCGGAGTCTCATCTCATCGAGAAGTTCGAAAAAATCCTTATCCTCCGGCCTTTTAGACGTCTCTTCGTCAGTGATTTGCGCCGGAGATTCGTCCTTGACGCCTTCTGGTAAAGCGGAAGGTTGTAAATAAACGTCTGTCATTTTTATGCCCTCTTTCTCAAGTCCGTCAATTCGTTTCTTTTTATTGGAAATTGTGACCCTGATTTTCCTGATTTCCAAGTCGGGATATCGACTCTGCAGCTCTCTGAGAATTCCTTCCTGACGCATACGAACTTCCTGCGACCATCCGGGGTGATCGGTTTCCAAAATCAGGCTGTGATTGATGATATCTTTCGGCTGCACGTGCATGGCCAGTCGACTGCCGGCAATTTGATCCCATCCGGAAAACAAACCCGCATATCCGGTTTGCTGATCCGGAATGATGCGATCGAACAGTGTTTTTAAGACTTCACCGGCCCGGGTGAAGTCACGGTCATCGTTCATACAGTGAACCTTTTCGCACCTCGAAAGTGAGGGCGTCCTCCCCGATTCTACCGGTTTCTTCACCGGGTAGAAAAGTGTAGAAAATCTGTTCGGCTTCGGGGAGACGGTCACGAAACAGTCGGCGTCTGGCCGGATCCAGTTCCAGCAGGACGTCATCCAGAAGCAGCAGTGGTTTTCGACCTGTCGTCTGGGAATAAAATCGGGCTTGAGCGACACGCATAACCAACGAAAGAAGCCGCTGCTGACCGGTGGACGCGTTTTTCGCAAAATCTCTGCTTTGCGAAATGAACTGAAACCGATCTCTATGAGGACCCGAACCCGTATTTCCCATCGTCAAGTCCGATTCCCGCTTTTCCTGAAGCTTGTCCATCACCTCTCCGCTGGTTGCAGCCTCGCCCCATGAGGGACGGTATTCCAGAACAATATCCGCATCCAGCCCGGATACGTCTCGAAAAAGAGGTGAAAAAATCGCACCGAATTCCCGAGTCAGGGATTCACGTCTCTCCATTACCGCCAAACCGGCGAATGCCAGTTGCTCTCCATAGTGATCCAGCAATTTTGTATTTCGGGTCCTCAAGAGATGGTTGCGTTCTTTGAGAAGTTTTCGATAGCGGCGAAGCTGATCGACATAGAGCGGGTCGTGAAGGCTCAAAGTCTGGTCCATGAACCAGCGCCTCCGCTCAGGAGGTCCGCCTGCAAAAAGAAAATCATCATGAACGAACGCGATGGCCGGTATACGTCGGAGAAGATCTTTTCTATCTAAAATCCTCTTGCCGTGGAGGTGTATGGATTTAGATCCGTCTTTCCAGACAACCGAAATTGTACCTTCAGGTTCTCCGGGAACATTGAAACGGCCACGAACAGTCATTTCCTTCCGGCCGATGGTCACCAAATCTCTGTCCAGCCGTGTTCGGAATGATGAGCCGAAACTCAGCAGATAGAGTGCTTCAAGAAAATTTGTCTTACCCTGACCGTTCTCACCAATGAGATAGACATCATGGGCTCCCAGTTCAATTTCACCGTCTTCCAGATTGCGAAATCCGTGAAAGCGAATCGACCGGAACCCCAAGATCTAATCCATCTGCATCGGCATCACGATGTGGAAGTAGCTGGACTCGGGAACGGATACCAATGTGATGGCTTTATTGGTTTCGGTGAATTTCATACTCACTTCTTCATCTTCCATCACTTTGAGAGGATCCGAGAGGTAAACATGATTCAAGGCAAAATCGGATGAGGGTCCCTCATATCGACAATCAATACTTTCCTCGGCTACCCCAATCTCACTCTCTTCGGAACGAAGGTTCAATTTGCCGGCGGAAATTGTCAGATAAATTCTTTTTGATTTCTGTTCGGCCAGAAGAGAGACACGGCGCAGTGCCGAAATCAATTCTGATCGATTCACCTGAACCTCATAATCCTGATTTTCCGGTATAACCCGGGAATAATTTGGGAACTGACCGTCTATCAGTGTGCTGGTGACCTTCTGGTTATCGAAGCGAATATAGAGAATCTTATCGGCCACGGCCAGATTCAACTCTCCTTCTCCGGAAGCGAGTTTCCGAACCAGGTTCAGTACCTTCGGAGGGATGATAATCCCGTCAAATTCGGGCACCTGACCCTCTGGATTGTTTGATATGTAACTCAGCCGACGACCGTCGGTCGCCACCATCACCAACCGGTTTTCACCCTTCTCCATGTAAACACCGTTCATGAAGTAACGCGTCTCATCATCGCTGATGGCAAAAATTGTCTGGGCCACCATGTCGATGAAGTCTTTCTGAGGGATGGCAAAAAAAGAGTTCTCATCAGTTTCAGGGATTTCAGGAAATTTATCCGCTGAAATGCTGTGAAGCTGAAAATTGATATTTTTCCCGTCGGTAATCGTCAGTCTATCGCCGTCGTCCTGGATAAACTTCACCTCCCCGTCAGGCAGGGTGCGCAGAATCGCCAACAGCTTGTCGCAGAATACTGTCGTATTCCCCGGTGCTTCAACGACAACAGGAATGCGGGTTTCGAAACTGACCTTCAAGTCGGTCGCCTTGATTGTGAGTGAATCACCTTCGGCTTCCAGCAAGACATTAGACAGAATCGATAAGGCGTTGCGGGACGCGATAATCTCCTGTGCGACGGAGATTTCTTTGAGAATGACGTTTTTATCGCAGCTAAACCGCATGGCGTGCCTCCATTAGACGATACGCATCGATAATAAGGGGAATTCACTCCTGGGCACAAGTGTCATCGTACTCTCTGACTGACCTATGGGCCCTTCTCAACGGTTTTTTCGATTTATCCACATCACCAACGATTTCTCTATAATCAAATTTAAATACAGTAGTAGTAGTAGTAGGGCCTGGGGAAAAGGGGATAATCGTATTATCTGTACCCGGACTCTCATTTTAGCGAAAGTATAAACCTGGGGAAAACTCTCGTATTACCCGTAGGTTTATCCCCTATATCCACAGGCATGGATTTTGTCCCCGATGAATTCACAGGCAGATAGGATGTTTTCCCCAGGATGTCCGAAGACAAAAATATTTCAGCCCGTGTCCTTTGTTGCCCGAATCAGTTCACCAACAGTCGGTTCAAGAGTGGGATCTCCCTTCATTCTGTCTTCGATTCTCTGACATGCATGCATCACGGTTGTATGATCCCGTCCGCCGAACTCCAGACCGATTTCCGTGGTTGAATAGTCCGTGATTTCCCGGATGATATACATGGCGACCTGTCTTGGAAATGTAACAAGTTTCGTTCTTTTTTTTCCTTTAAGATCCGCCGGAGTGACATTGAAATAGTCCGATACGACACGCTGGACCCGATCAATGGTGATGTTTGCAGCAAGAGTGCCGGCAAATGCGCCTTTCAACTGATGCTGGGCCACCTCCACCGTAATATCTTTGCCGACAAGATCGGCATAGGCCACCATTTTGGTCAGTGAGGCTTCAAGATCCCGGACATTAGTCGTGACATTCCTGGCGATGAGCTCCAGAACTTCATCCGGTATGGAAGTGGTTATGGTTTCCAGTTTTTTACGGAGAATGGCGTAGCGAGTTTCGAAATTCGGAGGTTGGAGATCAACATTCAATCCTCTTTCGAATCTGTTTTTCAAACGATCGGCAAAATTTCTTAGCTCTGAGGGCGGTCGGTCACACGTGAAGACCAGTTGTTTCTTGGCATCGTAGAGTGCGTTGAAGGTGTGAAAGAGTTCTTCCTGAGTTTCTTTCTTGCTTTGAAGATCATGAATATCATCAATGAGCAGGACATCCACCTTCCTGTACTTATTCTTAAACAGACTTTGGGTCTCCGTTTTAATGGAATGAATGAACTCATTGATGAACGTTTCAGCGGTGATATAGACAACCTTTTTTTCCTGCATGGAAAAATGGATGCTGTTGCCGATGGCCTGCATCAAATGAGTTTTGCCCAGACCGACTCCGCCGTAGATGAGGAAGGGGTTGTAGGCGCCGCCGGGATTTGATCCGATGGCTTGAGCGGCACTGGCGGCAAAAGAATTGTTGTTGCCGATGACGAACCCGTCGAAGTCATAGTCTTTTCGAAGCTGCTTATGCGGATGCTTATCCACAATCGGCTGAGATGCCGGTCGAACTTCTTTTATTGTCCGTATAGTCGAGGCAGCAGCAGCAGCAGATTTATGGTCAACCGAGTGATCATTGGTGTTCTTTCGAATATCAAATTGTATGTGGAGCTTTGAACCGGTCAGATCATGCAGTTTTGATTCCAAGAGGTCCAGATAACGCTGTGTCACCTGGTCACGATAGAAATTTGAGGGAACACTCAAGGTGACCGAAGAGGCGTCCCCGTCAATGCACTCCATGTTTCGAAACCACATATCATGTTCTTGTTCCGACAATTTGCTCTCTTCAATCAGCTGGCGAATAGTTTCTGTCCAGAACAGGCTGTAATCATTATTGCTCATTATGGTTCCTTATTATTTAAATTATTATTACATAAATAAATATAAAATATATACTATCTCTTTACAGAAGATGAGGCCGATGCAACATCCAAACACAGATCATAATATTCGTTATCACTGAATCACAAGGGCGACACAGTGTGGAATTGTGCATCCGGTAGACTTTGAGGGGTAAAAATGATAGACTTTAGCGTCTTCTTTTTTCAGGACATATAAGGATATATCATGCACAGTTACGATGCCCAGCACATTCAGGTGTTGGAGGGTCTTGAACCGGTACGGAAACGTCCCGGTATGTATATAGGATCCACCGGTCCTGACGGTCTGCACCATATGGTTTATGAGATCGTCGACAATTCCATCGACGAGGCTCTTGCCGGTTACTGCCATCGAATCGAAGTGGTTCTTGAGGCCGAGGGTGTGGTTAAAGTCGTCGATGACGGACGAGGAATTCCAGTTGCCGAACATCCGGTGGAGAAAGTCAGTGCCTTGGAAGTGGTGATGACCCGCCTTCATGCCGGAGGTAAATTCGACAAGGGTTCCTATAAAGTTTCCGGAGGACTTCATGGAGTCGGTGCGGCGGTCGTCAACGCCCTGTCCGATTGGTGTGAAGTCGTCGTTCATCGCGACAAAACAACGTATTTTCAGCGGTACCAGCGGGGAATACCATCCGCGCCGATGGAAATATCCGGCAAAACGGACCTCAACGGAACGCATACGAGATTCTATCCGGATGCTTCGATTTTCGATGAAATCGAGTTCAACTATGATGTCTTATCGAAAAGACTCAGAGAATTGGCCTTTTTGAATAAGGGTGTGGAAATTATTCTGACCGATGAGCGTTCCGGTATTGAAAAAACCCGAACCTTCAAGTTTGACGGAGGCGTGAAATCCTTCGTTCAGTATCTGAATAAGGGGAAAACACCGCTCCATGATGAGCCGGTATGGTTCGAAGCCGTTAAAGACGGCGTAACCGTGGAAGTTTCCCTGCAGTACAACGATGGGTACAACGAAACACTGTTCAGCTTCGTCAACAATATCAACACCAGAGAAGGCGGAACGCATCTCACCGGCTTTCGTGCCGCATTGACCCGGACAATTAACGATCTGCTGAAGGCATCCAAACACGGGAAGAAAATGGACGATTCTCTCTCCGGGGATGATGTTCGTGAAGGCCTGACATGCGTGATTTCCGTCAAAGTTCCCGAACCGCAGTTCGAGGGGCAAACCAAGAGTAAACTTGGCAATTCGGAAGTGCGTGGTATCGTCGACAAGCTGGTCGGTGAGAGTCTGGCCGGCTGGTTTGAAGAACGGCCCCGTGTTGTTGATGCCATACTGGACAAAGCCGTGACCGCAGCGCGTGCCCGGGATGCCGCAAGAAGGGCCCGGGACCTGACACGGCGGAAGGGATTCCTGGAAGGCGGCGGTTTGCCGGGCAAACTGGCGGACTGCGCGGATAGAAATCCCGCAAACTGTGAAGTCTACATCGTTGAGGGCGATTCCGCCGGCGGAAGCGCGAAAATGGGTCGGGATCGGAAGTTTCAGGCAATTCTGCCGCTCTGGGGCAAGATGCTGAACGTCGAAAAAACCCGACTTGAGAAGGTGTTGGCTAATGAAAAAATGCAGCCGATCATCCAAGCCCTCGGTGCTTCGGTGGGAAACGAATTTGATCTTGAAAAACTTCGATATCATAAAATCATCATCATGGCGGATGCCGATGTCGACGGATCCCATATTCGGACGCTTCTTCTGACTTTCTTCTTCCGCTACATGCAGCCCCTGATTGAAAATGGTCATGTCTATCTGGCGATGCCGCCGCTGTTCAAACTCTCGATAGGCAAGAAAATCGCTTATGTCTATGACGAGAAGGAACGTGATTTGGTTCTTGCCGAATGGGGTGAAACAGAGAAAGTCGGAATGCAGCGTTACAAGGGACTTGGTGAAATGAATCCGGATCAGCTTTGGGAAACAACGATGAATCCCGCAACGCGAAATATCAAACAGGTAAAACTCGATGATTTTGTTGCGGCGGATGAAATGTTTACCACCTTAATGGGCGAAGAGGTCCCGCCCAGGCGCAAATTCATTGAAGACAACGCACTTGCCGTCGTGAATCTGGACGTCTAGTGGACCTGAGGAGTGCAACATGAGTGATCACCAAGTGGGTCAGGTCATACCCATAGCGATTGAGGACGAAGTCAAAGAATCCTACTTGAATTATGCCATGTCGGTTATCGTGAGCAGAGCGCTGCCCGATGTCCGTGACGGACTGAAGCCGGTCCATCGACGAATCCTTTACTCAATGAGTGAAATGGGTCTTCGGCATGACAGAGCTTACAAGAAATGCGGACGTATTGTCGGCGATGTTCTTGGTAAATTTCATCCTCATGGCGATCAATCCATTTATGACGCATTAGTGCGGTTGGCTCAGGATTTTTCCCTGAGAGTCCCGATGGTCCAAGGCCAGGGCAACTTCGGTTCGGTCGACGGTGATCCGCCGGCGGCCATGAGATACACCGAAGCTCGTTTGGCGGAAGTAGCCGAAGCCATGCTGCGGGATATTAAGAAAGAGACGGTGGATTTCGGCCCGAACTACGACGATTCCATGACCGAACCGACCGTCCTTCCTGCGGCCATACCAAACCTTCTGGTGAACGGCGCCAGCGGAATCGCCGTCGGTATGGCAACAAATATGCCGCCCCACAACCTCGGTGAAGTCTCGGCGGCGGTTGGAGCCCTGATTGAGAATCCCGAAATTACCATCGACGAACTGCTGGAGTTCGTCTCGGGACCCGACTTTCCCACCGCCGGCGTCATATACGGCCGGACCGGGTACAAGCTGGCTGCGCATACAGGCCGGGGTAAAGTTGTTATTCGTGCTCGGTATCATTTGGAAGAAAGGGGTGCCGACAAAGAGTCCATCATTGTCACCGAGCTGCCCTACCAGGTGAACAAAGCGAATTTGATTATCCGTATCGCGGATTTGGTTCGCGACAAAAAAATTGACGGCATTTCAGATCTGAGAGACGAATCGGATCGGGACGGAATGCGCATGGTGATCGAGCTGAAGCGCGGTGCCAGCCCCAAAGTGGTTCTGAACCACCTGTTCACACACACGTCCCTGCAAGTGAATTTCAGTGTCAACAATCTGGCTCTGGTGGACGGCAGACCCAAACTGCTGAACTTGAAGGATCTGCTCAAAGAATTCATCAAGCATCGCCAGGATGTGATTCGTCGAAGAAGTGAATTCGATCTGAGAAAAGCACGGGAACGGGAGCATATTCTCATCGGGCTTAAAATTGCTTTGGAGAATATCGACGAAATCGTTGAGATCATCAAGAAATCCGAAACTGTGGCATTGGCCAGAGCCAACCTCATGACACGGTTCGATCTCTCGGAAAAGCAGGCCCAGGCAATCCTGGATTTGAGACTACAGAAACTCACAAGTCTTGAGACCCAGAAGATTCTCGATGAACTCGAAGAAATCAGAAAAACCATCGAATATCTTGTTGATCTGCTGGAACATGAGGAAAAAATACTCAGTGTCGTGAAAGAAGAGACACTGGAAATGTCGGAAAAATACGGCAAACCCAGAGTCACGGAGATTAATCTCGAAGAGGTTATTCAGGTCAATATCGAGGATCTGATCGCCGAAGAAGACATGGTGGTGGTGATTTCGAATCGTGGGTTCATTAAGAGAATCGCCGCAACCGAGTACAAGGAACAGGGCAGAGGCGGCAAAGGATATCGAACCAGCGACCTGAAGGAAGATGATTTTATCGAGCACGTCTTCCTGGCATCCACCCACAGCTACATCCTTTTTGTCACCTCGGAAGGAAAAGCCTATTGGATCAAAGTCTTCGAAATTCCCGAAGGCTCTCGAACCAGCCGGGGCAAACACCTGAGAACCATATTTGAGTTTGCACCCGACGAGGATATCACGGCCATGGTTCCGCTCTCCGAGTTCGACCAAGAAACGTCCTTGTTCATGGCGACCAGACAAGGTGTCGTCAAACGTGTCGCCACATACGACTTTCGAAATGCTCGAACCAGGGGAATCATTGCGATCAACCTGGACGAAGGCGACCGATTGGTCACCGCAACACTGGTGACCGGCAAAGAAGATGTTTTCCTGACGACCAGAAACGGCAAGGGTTTGAGGTTTCCGGAGACTAGCGTTCGAAGAATGGGCCGGGATTCCCGGGGTGTTCGAGGTATCCGGCTGTCCGAAAGTGACGAACTCATCGGGGTCTGCCCTGTTCGCGAAGATGAAATGATGCTGCTCATTTCCGAAAAAGGTTATGGTAAGCGGACCCACTATGATGAGTTCACGCCGCATGGACGCGGCACCGGCGGCCAAAAAGCTTATACCCCCAACAAACGGACCGGCGTCCTTGCCGCGTCACTGGCGGTGCATGAAGAAGACAGCTGTATTGGAATCACCGCTCAGGGAAAAGCTCTTCGCTTCGCCGTTGAGCAAGTCTCGCAGATGGGTCGTGCCGCATTCGGTGTTCGGATACTCAACATGAACGGCGAAGATACGGTTATCGGCATTGCCAGACAGCCGAACGAAGAAGAAGAACCCGAACAAGAAACAGCAGAAGAGAGTGCAGACGAAGTGGAAGTTTCCGAAACACCGGAGGGAGACGGCCTAACCGATGCCGAAAAAACCGAACCTGACGACGATATAACAATATATTAGGAAAGCAAACATAAAGATCAGCCCGGTGTTTCACGTGAAACACCGGGCTTTTTTTGGTGCGCCCGGCAGGGCGCACTCACTCGGAGGTGAAAGTCCTCTACAAACCCGACAGGGGGAATTGTTAGCCGAAGGGCAAGGGTGTCAATCGCGAGGTGGAATCTGAAGGAAGCTGAAGGCAAAACGCTGCCCTGACGAACAGAAATCGCATACGAGGCAAAGCAATCGGGTGAGGAGGCCAATACCTTCAAAGCCCTATACCTGTACGGAAGGTTGTTATGTATATGCGGCAGGGATAAGCGGGAAGGTGAGTGCGCATTACCCGGGGAGGTCTCATTATCTGCCATGTGCTACCGGCGTCAAGAGGCGTTGGGATGGGTGATGAGAAGTCAGCAGAGGGCATAGTAGGTCTATTTCGACCGGACCGAAGGCCCGAACGGAATCAAAGGATGGACGCTTTGATGATCATCGTAGATGGAGGGACTGCAAGATGAGCGAAATCTCAAAACCCAACGCCGGAAAAGAGGGACGGAATCCGGATAACATGGCATTGGGTGTCTCAAACTCCGAAGACGTTAAGGATGGAATCTGTCCCGTTACGGATAATTTGTTGGAACGAATGGTCGAGAAACCAAACATGATGGAAGCCTACCGGAAGGTGGTGGGAAATAGGGGAAGCGCCGGAGTCGACAAGATGACGGTAGACGACTTGAAAGCCCATCTCCAGAAGAATTGGGAGTCCATCAGGAAAGCCTTAGTGGAAGGGCGCTATATACCCCAACCGGTGCTTCGGGTAGAGATACCCAAACTGGGAGGGAAAGGCGTTCGTCTGCTTGGAATCCCGACGGTAACAGACCGGCTGATACAGCAAGCCTTGCACCAAGTTCTCAGCCCGATGTTCGATGGGGATTTTTCCGAGCACAGTTATGGTTTTCGCCCCGGACGCAGTGCGCACCAGGCTGTAAAGGCCGCGCAGAGTTACGTCGCGGAAGGTAAACGCTGGGTTGTCGATTTGGACTTGGAGAAGTTCTTTGACAGGGTGAATCACGACATTTTGATGTCTCGGGTGGCCCGCAAAGTGAAGGACACGAGAGTCCTGACGCTGATTCGGCGATATCTGAAGGCGGGAATCATGGTTGACGGGGTCACTTCGGTTCCCCAACAAGGAACGCCCCAGGGCGGTCCTCTCTCTCCGCTTCTGTCGAATATCCTTTTGGATGATCTTGATAAGGAACTGGAGAAACGAAATCTTCGCTTTTGCCGCTATGCGGATGATTGCAGCATCTATGTCGGCAGCCAAAAGGCCGGAGAACGTGTGTTGGAATCCATCACTCGGTTCCTGGAGAAGAAACTGAAACTGAAGGACAACAAGGAAAAGTCCAGGGTCGAAAGGCCCTGGAACTGCCGGTTTCTCGGCTATTCCATGACCTTTCACATGAAGCCACGGCTGAAAGTCTCACTGGAATCGGTGAAACGGCTCAAAGCCAAGGTAAAGGTGATTCTCCGAATGGGGCGAGGAAGGAGTCTTTCACGCACGATTGAAAGTTTGAAGAATGTTCTTCGTGGATGGTTCAACTATTTCCGTCTGGCGGAAGTGAAGAATGTGTTCGAGGATTTGGATGGTTGGCTGCGTCGCAGACTCCGTTGCATACTCTGGCGCCAATGGAAGAAAGGGCGGACCCGGTATAAGAAACTACTGGGACGTGGTCTTTCTCCTGAAAGAGCCAGAGCCTCGGCCTTTAATGGCTATGGTGCGTGGTGGAATGCGGGACAGTCCCATATGAATCAGGCTTTCCCCAAGAAGTATTTTGATTCTCTTGGGATGTATTCGTTCGTCGACAATTTGTTGACGTATCGTAATGGATTACGAACCGCCGTGGTACGGAACCGTATGCCCGGTGGTGTGGGAGGACGGTAGGCGCGAGCCTACCTCCTACCCGATAACGAGATGAAGCTGCGAAGTCTAACGAAGAGGGCCGGTCACCCCCGGAACTCCGGCGTGTTTTTGCATGTTTCACGTGAAACAACGCGGGTCGGTTTCTCTCCTGTGGATAAACTGTGGATGGAATCGGATTGAAACAATAGTAGGTTAATCAAAATTCTATCATGCTTGAACCCGGCACGGTGCGAGACTTTAATTTGTTTTAATGTAAAGAAATAGAAGTGTGTTCCGCAGGACTGGAATGATGGACGAAGGTACAAGCGTTGATTATAGAGAAAATCGAGGTGTGGATAAAGTGTTTATAAACCCTCTAAATATCTGTTAAGCATTTCTGAGAGCATCGTCCTGCAGGAGAAGGTTTTACAGGGAAGACTCAATCAGGGGAGTCCTCAAAGTCCAACCCGCATACGAAAAGCCTTAACAGCCGAACGATAGCTTTCGGTCAACTGAGCTTTTTCGGCATCACTCAAGAAACAGCTGTCCACCGATTTGATGTTCGATTCAATGAGATCATTCACGGTCCAGCTGAAATTCTTGACCGCTTTTTCATAATCATCGACCAGAAGTGAATCCTGAATCGTGGGATCGTCCGATGCGATGGTGACGGGGACACCGGATTCGACAAGGGTTTTCATCGGGTGTGTTGTCTCGTCCTCCCACGCACCGGTTTGATAGTTGCTTGTTATGCATTGAGCCAGGAAGATGTTTTTCTTCTTGAGAACCTCTTGGATCTCAGGATCGTTGATCGCCGCAACACCGTGACCGATGCGATCGGTATGGAGCTGATCTATGGAAACCCACATGTTCTTGGAGTCGGTCACCTCGCCGGCATGTATGTCGATACCGAACCGTCCGTCTTTTTTTACGACATCAAAAAAATCACCGAAAAGTTCAGGCGGGAAATTGATTTCATCCCCAGCCAGGTCGATACCGACAACCCGCGACAGATCGATATCATGAAGTTCTTTATAAGTTTTCAACATATCGTCAGCTGTCTGCACGCTTCTGTTGAAAGTGAGAAGGTAACGTATTTCCATATTGATCTCTTTTGCCGCGGCATCTGATGATTCAATTATGGTTGTCGTGACGTCTTTGGGATCCAGATCGGTGAGTTCGGTAAAATGCAGAGGATTAAATCTCAACTCGATATAATGAAGGTTTTCGTCGGCAAAACTCTTCACCGAGTCATAGGCGATCGTTGATACGTCCTCAATGGTCTTGTACCAGAATTTTTTGAACTTACTGAGGAAGAGAAGGAAATCCGGCTCGTGGTCTTTCGGAAACTGAAAAGCTTCTTTGAAAGCCTGCAGCGTGTTAGGTACATCAAGATCGTTCTTCAGCGCCATACGATAAAGGGAATCAATCGGATATGTACCCTCCAGGTGGCGATGGACCTCAATCTTCGGAAGTTCTGTGAGAAGCGACCTGTCCGGTCGTATGTTCTTGGTGCTTTTATGATTTGCGAGTCCCATGTACAACCCCTGGTTTACGCCGACGAACAATATTCGACTCGCCGATCTCTAAATATGTAAACTTTTTTCTTCGGAAATCAACGGTTTTTCATATTATCGGCCGATATTGCGATAACCGTTACCACGGGGTTGAGGGCATTTTGCCCACATCTCTATTCCTGTTCGACGGATGTGACACCGGGAATTTTCTTGGTCAGATAGGCTTCCACGCCTTGCTTCAAGGTCATAAGGGCCATAGGGCAGCCATCACAGGCGCCGGTCAGTCTAACAAGAACCTTGCCGTCCTGGTCTACCGAAATGAACTCTATGTCGCCGCCGTCTGCTTGTAGAGATGGACGAATATCCTCGAGTGCAACTTTAATTTGCTCTTCCATGGGATGAGGTTAGACTTCCGGAAACGGGTTGGTCAAGCGGCTTACCGGTGATATGATCCCTCCATGGGTCAAACGGTCGTTTTTGCGAACCAAAAAGGAGGGGTCGGTAAGACCACCTCCACAGTCAACATCGGTGCATTCATTGCCGCGGCCGGCCGTCGAGTATTGCTTGTTGATTTCGATCCTCAGGGCAATCTGAGCAGCAGCGTCGGTATTCGAAAGTCTAAAGTCGGCGTCTACGATGTCTTGATAGGTCAGGCTTCTCCTGCCGATGCCATCGTGAAGACGCCCCAAGAGAACATGGAGCTTCTCCCGTCCGATCTTCGCCTTTCCGGTGCGACGGTGGAGTTGGTTGGGGCCGAGGGCCGTGAGCAATACCTCAAGAAGGCTCTCAGTTCGATTCGGGATCAGTACGACTACATTCTTATCGACTGCCCGCCGTCTCTGGGGGTACTGACAATAAACGGCTTTGTGGCGGCCCAATCCGTCATCGTACCTTTGCAATGCGAGTTTTTCGCTCTGGAAGGATTTCTGAACATGCTGTTTCAGACCATCAAGCGAATTCAGAAAAGCCTGAACACCCGGCTTACCGTCGGTGGTATCATGTTCACCATGTATGATTCGCGAACCCGTTTGTCTCAGGAGGTCATTCAGCAAGTCAAAGGCGCTTTTAAAGCCCACCCTGAGTTGTTGTTCAAGACGGTGATTCCCAGAAACATACGTCTATCCGAGGCGCCGAGTCATGGATTACCCATCAATTTATACGATCCGAATTGTGTCGGAGCCCGCAGTTATGCAGCCTTGGCCGACGAGGTGATGAAGCGTGTCTAAGAAGAAAGCGTTGGGGCAGGGTTTGGACGCTCTTCTGGGCAACGACATTGACCTGGATAGTTCCAATTCCTCCAATGACGGTGTTCGCTACATCTCATTGGAAAACCTGAAGCCTAATCCCGACCAGCCCCGGGAGCATTTTGACCCCGAATCACTGTCGGAGCTGGCCGATTCAATTCGTCAGCAGGGTGTCATCCAGCCCATTCTGGCCGAACAAAGGGTTGACGGCTCCTATCTTGTCATCGCGGGGGAACGACGCTGGCGCGCCAGTCGTATGGCCGGTCTTGACGAGGTGCCGGTGATCGTTCGGGACTTCAGTCCTGAGCAGAAACTTGAAATCGCCCTGATTGAAAATGTGCAGCGTGAAGACCTGACGCCTCTGGAGGAAGCCAGAGCCTATCATCATCTGATGGATGCCCTGGGTCTCTCTCAGCAGGAGGTGGCGGACAAGGTCGGCAAGAAACGATCGACGGTGGCGAACAGCCTGAGGCTGTTGAAACTGCCGGAGGCGATGAGACTCTCCGTAGAAACCGGTCAAATCACCGCCGGTCATGCCCGAGCGCTCCTGTCCGTCACCAACCCCGGGGACCAGGAACTCCTGTTTTCAAAAATCATCAATCAAGCGATTTCCGTACGTGAAGCCGAAGCGGCCGCCACGGATATGAATCGCGGTCATAAGGGATCGGACAGATCGGGAACGGCCAAAAGTCCTGTCAAAACCAATCGAGACCCTGAAATGGACAGCCTCGAACAGAAATTCATCGAGATACTCGGAACCAAGGTTTCCATGCGCGGAGATCTGTCCAAGGGCAAACTGGAGATTTCCTGGTTTAACCGTGAGGATCTGGACCGGATATACGAATTGCTGGTGAAAAACGGTTAGATCCGGCGAGGGAGCGATATGGCATCCGTATTTACGGACGCTGTGTGTTCATTATTGAGCAGCGTACCCGAAGGCAAAGTTGTCACCTACGGATCTCTGGCGGCGGCCGCCGGTTCACCCCGGGCAGCCAGGCAAGTTGTCCGCATCCTTCATAGCCAAAGCCGATTGAGAAATCTTCCCTGGCACCGAGTCGTGGCATCCGATGGACGTATCGCAATAAAGGACCTCTCAGGGGCCGATCTTCAAGCCGGTTTATTGAGGACCGAAGGGGTGGAAATAGGAGAGAACGGTAAAGTCGATCTGGGTGTCTATGCCTGGCACTTTTCCCAAGTTGATCCGCATTGACAAAGTGGCTCGGTTCCGGCTAACGTGCTAACCCGGTACTGGAGGGGTGACCGAGCGGTTTAAGGAGCCGGTCTTGAAAACCGGTGCGGGGCAACCTGCCGTGGGTTCGAATCCCACCCCCTCCGATGGTGAGGGGATTCGACAAGACTGGAGAATCAAACCGGTTTGGAGAACCCCAACCGATTTGGAGAGGTGCGAGAGCGGCTGAATCGGGCTCCCTGCTAAGGAGTTGTGCGGGTGACTGCACCGAGGGTTCGAATCCCTCCCTCTCCGAAGGTTTGTGATGACGACGCCGGCGTTGTGTTTATCGCGAACCAGTAGACGACATAGTGTTTGAGAGAACACGACCATGTGCCCTTAGCTCAGTTGGATAGAGCGTTAGGTTGCGGACCTAAAGGTCAGAGGTTCGAGTCCTCTAGGGCATATCTGGAGAGATGCGAGAGCGGTTGAATCGGACGGACTCGAAATCCGTTGTACCGTTTACGGTACCCAGGGTTCGAATCCCTGTCTCTCCGAAGGACAGACCAGGATTGGTTCGGATCAACCGATGCTCGACGGCATCAGGGATTCGAATCGAGCGAGCGCATCCCGATCAGGGATGAATAGGCGGCATGGACGCCGCCGACAGCGAGCGAAGCGGCCCGGAGAACAACGGCGGGACGCCGGAGTTTGGAGGGCGAATCCCTGTCTCTCCGAAGGAACGGTACGGAGTATTTGGTACTTCAGATCGATCCGAACAGTTCAATACTGGAGTGGTGACCGAGAGGCCGAAGGTGTGCGCTTGGAAAGCGTATGTACTCTAACCGGGTACCGAGGGTTCGAATCCCTCCCGCTCCGTCTTTCCCCCGCGTTGATCCGTGGGTCCCGTGTTAGAGACCGTCGCCCAACCCCGTCAGGTCCGGAAGGAAGCAGCGGTAAGCGATTGGTCTCTGTCCACGTCAGGCTCACGAGTAGCGGGGGTTTTTAAATTTTCAGACTGATCTCCGGGAATGGCGAATCAATTACAGTCTCAAGGCGAACGCAACGGCCGGATTTTCCACGATAACGCGGTCCGGCATTTGTTCTGGAACGCCCGAATTCTTCATTGCCGGCAGATTGTGGTCTGCCAAAGCGGCATGAAGTGTTGTCCGGCTTGCCGTAAACTCCCCTTTGAGGGCTTCAACTCAGCTTGAGAGCCGCGGCTATTCCGGCTAGACTGGTGGCTCATGGAATTCGAAGTCACGGCCACACGCAAACGCCCCAAGACGTTCTCGGAAATGGTGGGACAGGATTTTGTCGTGGCCACCCTCGGCAACGCCCTTGCCTCCGACCAGGTGGCACATGCCTACTTGTTTTCCGGCCCCAGGGGGACGGGGAAAACCTCGACGGCCCGCATCCTCGCCCGGTCTTTGAATTGTGAGTCCGGGCCGACGCCCGAACCCTGCGGGACATGTTCTTCCTGCGTGGAAATTGCCAAGGGATCTTCTCCCGACGTGATCGAAATTGACGGTGCATCCAACACGAGTGTCAATGATGTTCGGGAAATCAAAGATGAAGTTCTTTATGCGCCTCAGAGTTCTCGAAAGAAGATTTATATAATCGATGAGGTTCATATGCTCTCCAACAGTGCGTTCAATGCGCTGTTGAAGACGATTGAGGAACCGCCGCCATACATCATCTTCATTTTTGCCACCACCGAAGTGCATAAAGTCCCCGCCACGATCCGGTCCCGCTGCCAGCAGTTCCGTTTCCGGCTTTTTTCGCCGGAATTGATGCGGGACAAGCTTGTCGAAGCCGCCGGCGAAATGAACCGGAGCTTTGAAAATGATGCTCTGTTCTGGATCGCCCGGGAAGCGGCCGGTTCCATGCGTGACGCTTATACTCTTTTTGACCAGGTTCTTTCCTTCTCCGAAGACACCATCACATTGTCCGGTATACGGGAAAAAATGGGCCTGGTCGGCCTGGAAAGCACATCCGAGCTGTTGGATGCCGCTTCGGCGGGGAACCGTAAACGGGCCCTGGAAATCCTGGATGAAATATTGTCGTCCGGAACCGCCGTGGACCAGGTTCTCGTGGAATTGGCGGATTTTTTGCGGAATTTAACTCTGATCGCATATGGAATTGAAAAAGAATCACTTCTGGGCTTGAGCCCCGAACGCTTCCCCGAAGGGCCGAGAAAGGCCTGGGATACGTCTCGATTGGAGAGCGCGACGGGGGATGCCTTCTCGTTATTTAGGGATATTCGGTACTCCTTGAATCCACGATATGAGCTGGAACTCTTTGTGGGTCGACTCTGCAGTCTGACCGACCGGCTGGGTCCGACGGATGTCTTGGACAGAATCTCCGCGCTGAGGGGCGAACTGGTGGACGGCACGTGGTCGGCGGAAGATCCGGCGGGCAAAAAAAAAACTCCTGAACCAAGGTTGAATTCGTCATCAACCGAGTCCAATGTCGATGCCGAACGGTTCTTCTCGACGTTTCGACGGCAGAAGACCCCGCCGGTCGCCGGAAACCCTGTTGGATCGAACCCTGTAGAGGATGCCACTGAAACCTCATGCGCAGTTTCCGTCGATATCGGAACCGGCCCGGAGGAGTTTTCCGATCGACCGGCACCTCAAGAAACATGGAAAGAACTGCTCATCGACCAGATAAAGCGTTCGAATTTGTCACTGGCCGCCGCCCTGGGCAAGGCTGTAAGCTGGGATTGGTCCGAAAAGCGTCTTCTCCTGATATTCCAAACCTCTTATGAAGCGGCCTTAGTCAAGAATGAATCGGATAAGCTGAGAAATGCCGGTCAAGCCGCAGGGCTCCCGCCGTTTTCCGTTGAAACCAGAACCGAGTCGATTTCGGATGAGAATATTGATGCCCTCGAGAGTTCACGTGTGGAGATGGTTCGGCAGGTGTTCCGCGGTCAGATTATGAAAGGATGATACTGTGAATCCCATGGATATATTCAAGAATCTCCAAGACCTCCAGTCCAAGATGGGCGAGGCTCAAGAGAAACTCAAGACGCTTCGAGCCGATGGTTCTTCCGGCGGCGATTTGGTGAAAGTGACTGTAGACGGCACAATGGAAGCATTGTCGGTCCATATCGATCCCATCGCTGTGGACCCCAGGGACGTCAAGATGCTTGAAGAGCTGGTGGCGGCGGCCTATACGGATGCTGTCCGAAAAATGCGTGACACGATACAGCGGGAGATGTCCCAGCTGGCCGGAGGGATTCCTCTGCCGCCGGGATTTCCCGGCGGGGGCGATGCTTAGGTGGAGCGCCTTGATCGACTTATCAACTCTTTTGCCCGCCTCCCGGGCATAGGCCGAAAGAGTGCTTCACGTATTTCATACTGGCTTCTGGAAACAGACCGAACGTTCGTCGATGCCCTGGCGGCCGACCTTGGGGAAATCCGCGCTCATGTTGTGCGATGCCGGGAATGCGGCAATTACGCCGAAACCGAACTGTGCGACGTATGCCGTTCACCGGTGAGGGATTCGGATGTGATGTGTGTGGTGGAGCAGTCCCGGGATGTGGCCACGATCGAAGCGACCGGGGAGTTCCGAGGTCTCTATCATGTGCTCCATGGGGTACTTTCTCCTCTAGACGGCGTCGGGCCGGAGGAACTGGGTCTGGGGCGAATGCTTTCCCGTATTCAGGAGAAGGGAGTGAAAGAGGTGATCGTTGCGACCAATCCGACCCTGGAAGGGGACTCCACAGCCCTTTATATCGTCCGCATGCTGTCCAGCAAGGGCGTGAAAGTGAGCCGCATTGCGTCCGGACTGCCGGTCGGCGGGGATATGGAGTATGCGGACAAACTCAGTGTGGCAAGGGCCCTGAGGGCACGACAGAACCTGGACGAGTCATGAAAATCAGAGCTTATCGATCAGCATGGAGCATTTGCCCGACGGGATAGGCAGAGTTTTCTTCTTGCCTTCATCCAGGAGATGGATGGAGAAGTAATAGAGTTTTTCGGATTCCAGGCGAATTTCCCACCCCCGGCTCGATTTGTTGCTCACGATGGTGATTCTGTTTCGCTTGAGAGGAAGTTCTTCAATGCCCATCAGCTCCAGGGTAGGAACGAACCAGTCGACGGTTTTTCGAGGAAGACTGACATAGAGACCGACGATGTTCTCAATCATTAAGGCGATGGTGGTCAGGCCGGCATGGGCCAGGTTCAGCGGTTTGTTCCAGTTCGGATTGTCTTTCCAGACCGCCGGTCCGTCTTTGAAGGGCTTGTAGGCCTGCCACAGAGTTCCTTTCTTGTTGCCGTCGGGATGGAACGTATCCAGGACGAAGTACATATGGCGTATGGCCGCTTCACGGGCGAATTCGTATTTCTGATATTTTTCCAGACCTTTAATCACCATGTACGTAAAGGCCGGGACAACCGCTCCGCGGGAACCGGCTCCGTCTTCATCGAAATCCGGTTCATTGACAGCGAGAGTGGGGAAGGGGTTCTCGGTACCGAAAACATTGGGATCCTGGAGATGGACAATCAGGCCTTCGGCGCGTTCTTCATTGGGGATTTCCGCCAAGAGCGGCCAGAATGTCGCGATGGTTTTCACCTTGACACGTTCTTCGTTCTCATCCAGGTCGTAGTAAATTTTATCCTCCGGATCCCACATCAGGGAATTGATCCGGGTTTTCAGGGAGAAATATTGCCGTTTGTAGCGGAAACCAAGTTCCTTGTCGTTGAGGATGTCGGCCATGGCAGACATGTATAAGGCGTTGATGGCCACCTGGGTATTGAAATCCAGCGGATATTTCACTCCTTCTCTCGGGGCATTCTCCATCATTGTCGCTTCCAGGGGAGGAGCGTAGAGACCGTTTTCTTCTTTGAAGTTCGATTCGAGCCAGTCATGGTAGGCCATCAGCGTCGGCATGACATTCTTGACCCGGGTTTTGGCGCCGACTTTGTGATACAGGTTATATTCCACCCAGGCCAGAAGCGGCGGGGCCAAGCCTTCGGGGTTTGTGTCGGTCAGGATGGGTTTGCCGGTCTCCAGATTGTATTCACCGCGAATGGCTCCCGATTCCTCCTGAAGTGAGTAGAAATTGTCCAACATAAGATGAACCTGGTAT
>JARGFR010000230.1 GCA_029210985.1 Spirochaetaceae bacterium
GGAGATGTACCCCTCTTCCTTTTTCAGAACAAAATCCACCGGTTCGTCCGGTTCGAGAGTCATCGCCGAATCCCGGGCGTCATACAAATCAACGTTGAGGGTGAACGGTATCTCATTCACAATCCCGCCGCTGCGCCGGGGAGGTGTGTCCAGCTGGTAGGCGACATCAAGGTAATAACGTCCCGAGGGCATGAAGGTTTCGTAGGCTTTATAAAGTTGAAGCTCTTCCCTCCAGACCTCGGTTTCCGAGTAGAAATCAGCCTCGTCGTAACTTTCCATCGGTTTTCCGTAACGCAGGAACAGATCCAGATCGGCCGAGGCCTCGGTGATGCGGAAAATCATGCCGGACGTCGTGGAGGGAACGTCGAGGACGTAGGTTCGAGATCGGTTCTCGGCAATCCCGGGCCGAATAATGCCGTGAACATCTTCGCCGGGTGTGAGCTGTATTCCTCTCGGACCCTTGCCTGAAAGAACCGTGACGACGACGATGAAAAGTACGGCCGTCACGATTCCGCGTCTCATGATGTTCATCCGATACCTCCGATGATGCAGTCAATTTTCATAGTCACCTCGCCGAGATCCAGCATCGCATTGACCGGACTCACCAGGCTGTATTCATGGATTCCTGCCGGAGTTATTTCAGCCGGGGACAGTCGGCCGTCTCCCAGGAGCCTCATTCTGCGGGTCCCCTCCAGAAGGGGCCGTGCCGGAGTCCACCATTTCATGCCGTCAAAAAACGCCGCATTGGCGTATGAGAAATCAGTCACCAATCCGTTCTTGACGATCAGGGCGGTATCGGCTCCGAGCTCGTGAGCCCGGCGGGTGAGCTCATCCAGTTCCGGTCTATCCGCCGTTTTATCGGCATATTCGACATCCCCGCCGTCCAGCAGAGCGGCGGAGCGGTACGGTCGGGGCCGGTATTCCCCCGCTTCCACCGACCGGATTTCCGTGTCGTAAAGCACTCTGATCTTCCAGATACCCCCTCCGACGGACAAAAGGAGACCCTCCAGGGTTCCCTCCAGATCCAAAGCGTCCCTCAGGCCGAAGAGGGCAAGGCGGGACCGGGCCATGCGCTCGTGATGAGGCGTCAAATCATCAAAGCGGCCGTCCACAGCTTTCAGTGTTTCAACCAAAAGGGGCATAAACCTTCGCCTTCAATTCCAAGTACTCCGATTCCAGATCGCTGTAAATAGTCATGCCTCCACCGCTCTTATACACCATCGCCCCCGATTCATCACGTTCGATAAATCGTATCATCACCGAACTGTCCAGTCTCTCTCCATCGAACACACCGAACACACCGGTATACCAGCCTCGCTGATAACCCTCGGCGGCCTGAATCACTTCGACAGTCCGTTTCTTCGGCGCCCCGGTCACAGAACCGGCAGGAAGCATGGATGACATGACATCGCCGATACCATGCCGCCAGTCGGCATCCAGCTCCCCGGAGACTTCGGAACTCACCTGAAGCAATCGCCGTCCTCGGGCCGAGACTTCCGTCAGGAATCGGAACCGGGGCACCGATACCCGCCGGGCGGTCTGCCCCAAGTCGTTGCG
This sequence comes from Spirochaetaceae bacterium, assembly GCA_029210985.1. Classification (GTDB taxonomy): domain Bacteria; phylum Spirochaetota; class Spirochaetia; order DSM-2461; family DSM-2461; genus UBA2779. The sequence continues at coordinate 1,558 of JARGFR010000230.1, forward strand.
GATCAGATCCACGATGGTGATGTGCTCGGCGGATTCCTTCTCGTCGGCCATTATCCGTTCCGCCGCGTCGGGCAGATCGGCATCGATGGTCCCCTTCATCGGGTAGGATGCGATCCTTCCCCCCACATCGACATTGACAAAACGTTCCGGTGAGAAGACGCAGAATTGCCCGGGAACCAGAAGACGGAACGGCGATCGGGCAAAGCGGGCAAATTCCTCAAGCTCAAGGTTCGTATCGATTCCCGTCGGGAAGGTGAGGTTCGCCAGCCAGGTTTCACCGTTTATCTGCGCCTGACGTATCAGGCCGAATGCGCTTGCGTAGGTTTCCAGGCCCACCGGATAGGCGTCGAATTTGAAGGACCGAGGCGGCAAGGTTCCGAACTCCAGATTGCCCTTCCCCGCCAGGCTCCATCGAAAACCGCAGCTCTCGGCCTCTTTCACATCGAGTACAATCCACCGTGACGCCCAGGCATCGACAATAAAGAAAAAAGGTGTAGCGGAGGATGCGAACCGGTTCATTGCCGCCGCACCCCTCGGCCGGTCCGTCGCCAGGTGCTCCAATGCCAACATGACATTTATACTAGTGACTATAAGACCCCTGGCCAACAACACACCCGGAGTTTAGAATCAACGGCATGATTCTCACCGAGTTCAACTACGACCAATACGCAAGACTTCTCCTGGAAACCGGAATCAATCTCCAGAAGGGCCAGAATTTGATGATTCAATGCCACGTCGAAGGCGTACTTTTCGCCCGGCGCTGTGCGGAGACCGCCTACAAGATGGGTGCCGGGATTGTCGAAATACAGCTCAAGGATACTCATCTGACCAAAGCTCGAGTCAATGCACAGGCCGGTGACGAGACCTCATTGGGTGCGGCGCCGGGCTGGACAGAGGCATGGCAGGATGCCGTCGTCGGGGACAACTGGGCCTATCTGGCCCTGGAATCCTTTGAGGACGTCGGGTTGATGGCCGATGCCGATCAGGATGCCCTGGCCATTTATGAGCGGCTGCAGGCCGATGGTAAACGCCGTTTCCGGGATGCTGTTTTATCCCATTCCATACCCTGGTGTGTCGCCGGGGTGCCCGGGGATAAGTGGGCGAAGCGAGTTTTGGGAGAGGATAAAAATACGGACGACCTCTGGCGCATCCTGGTTCCCATCCTTCTCCTGGACGAGGCGAATCCTGCCGAGGCCTGGAAAAAGAAAGCCGACACCCTCGTTGAGAGATCTGACAAACTCAACAGCCTGCGTCTGGACTCTCTGCGTTTCAAAGGGAACGGAACCGACCTCACCGTCGGATTGCTCCGACAATCGGTATGGGTCGGCGGAGGAGAACGATGTGAGGGCCGAATGACGATGCCCAATATTCCCACCGAAGAGATTTTCACTACCCCGGACCGGCGCCGATGTGACGGGAAAGTCCGCATCACGCGCCCGGTGGAGGTGCGGGGGACTCTCGTCAAGGGCGCCGTGTTGGAGTTTTCCGGCGGGAAACTGATATCCTTCGATACCGAGGAAGGCCGGGAGGCTCTGGCCGGCTATATCGAAACCGATCCCGGTGCCTCATCCCTGGGCGAAGTGGCCTTAGTGGGAGAAGACTCCCCCATCGCCCGAAGCGGTCTGATCTTCGATTCGATTCTCTACGACGAGAATGCCTCTTGCCATATCGCCCTGGGCTCGGGGTATGTGTCTTGTCTGGCCGACGCCGATGAACTCGACAATGATGAGAAGAAATCCGAAGCGGGATGCAATGTGTCCCTGGTCCATACGGATTTCATGATCGGGTCCCCGGAAATTTCCGTCATCGGCGTTGATGCCGCCGGCCGGGAAGTTCCCATCATGGAAAACGGCCGCTTCGTTATCTGATCCTGTTAAAACATCGGCTCCGCACGACTGATCAATTGGACCGATATTCCAAAAGGATCCTGAAGCATCACCATACGGTCCCCGGCATCCGTCACTTTAAACGCTTCCGCAATCGTCGCTCCGGCGGCGACCAGCCGTTCCGCAGCGGCCTCGGGGTCATCCACGAGGAAGGCCAGATGGAGAGAAAGGAAGTGAGTTCGATGAAAATCGAGAACCGGTGCCGATTTATTGGCATAGAACTCAATAATGACACGTCCGGTGGGATCGGCCAGAAATGTCATATTCCCCGGAACCGATCGGGCCACACTCAAGCCGAGATGTTTCGTATACCAATCTGACGCGGCGTCCAGATCGTCGACATTCAGGCCTGCGTGAGCAAAGGTGAAATTCGGATGTTTATTCATGGCCCAATTATACCCGGCCTGATGGGCGCTCCGACAGCCTCCTATACCGTCGAACTTGTGTGAACGGGCTTACCGATGCGCTTCACCTCAAAATACAGCCAGGTCATGGTGATAAGAGCCGCCATAAAGTCGGCGATGGGAAAGCTGAGCAGCAGTCCGTTCAGACCGAACAGAGGCGGCAGAATAATCAGCAGAGGGATAAGAAGAAGGAATTGCCGGGAGAGATTGAGAATCAGGCTCGGTACAGCCTTCCCTATCACCAAGAAATAGGAGCCGCCGATAATCTGGAGCCCCACCAGCGGGAATACGGCGATGACATAGCGCATCACATAGGCGGCTGTGTCGATCAAGTCCGGATCCGAAGTGAATATCCCGGCGAAAAACCGCGGGAAGGTGAAGAGAAGCAGAAACCCGGCTGTCGTATAGACGGTGGCATAGCCCAGAGTGATTTTCAGCGTCTGCTTCACCCTGTCGTATTTCCGGGCTCCGTAGTTAAATCCGGCGATGGGCTGGAAGCCCTGGACCGTACCGAATAGGGGCATGAACAGGAACATGATGAGTCGGTTCACCACCCCATAGGACGAAATATAAATATCGCCGCCGTAAAGACCGAGCATATTGTTGAGCATCACCGCCACGATGCTCTGTCCGCCCTGCCGCACAAACGTCGGTATGCCCAAACCGAAAATTTCCCTGACAACCGATTTGTCGGGTATCCAGTGTCGGGGACGCACTACCACAAGTGTTTTTCTCATTATGAAAAAACGGGAGGCATAGAGAAAGGCCAGAAACTGACCCGCTACCGTCGCCCAAGCCGCACCGGATACACCCATGCGGAATCCGAAGATGAAGATGGGATCCAGGATAATGTTGGTGACGGCGCCAATGAGCATCACCGTCATGGAAGTTTTCGCCTTGCCCTCGGCTCGCAGCAGATTGTTCGAAGTCATCGCCAGAGCAATGAAAGGTGAGCCCAGAAGAATCACCCTGAGGTAATCCCGGGCATGGACGCGCAGAGCTTCCGTGGCTCCCAGGAGCGTCAGAAGGGGTTCCAGGAGCAGCAATCCCGCTCCCATAATCAGAACGCCCGAGACCGCCGCCAAAGCGAAGGCGTTTCCGGCCGCTCGTCGAGCCCTCTCATCGTTTTCGGCCCCCAGGTTCCGGGAAACCACCGAGGCCGCGCCCTGGCCGATGGAGATACCGAAGCCCATGATAATCATCTGGACAGGAAAAGCCAGAGCCAATCCGCCGATGGCCTCGGTACCGACACCTCGGCCGATGTAGATGGTGTCCACAAGATTGTACAGGCCGTTCACCATCATGGCGAAGGTGGCCGGGATGGACATTTTCACCAGGAGTCTGACGATGGGCGCTTCTCCGAGTTCCGCCCGTTGGGGATTATGGAGCGTGGAAACGGTCTGATTTTCGGGATGCTTCCCGGCGGACGTTCGATTTTTTCTATTCACCATCAGATTCCTGTAAAATCGTATTGATTCGGCGAATTGTCTGCATCGCCGTTATCAATTCATCAAAGAGTTT
>JARGFR010000231.1 GCA_029210985.1 Spirochaetaceae bacterium
TTCATATGAAACGTATCAAGATGAATCTTCATATTTTCCAGCCCGACATCGTCACAGAGTTTCACCGCGTCGGTGCAGATATTCAGGAAGTCGGTTTCAAATCGATTCAGCGGTTCTAGGGCGAGGTTGACGCCCTTCTCTCCGGCATATTCTCCGACTTCTTTCAATCCGGACACGACTTTCTTCCAGTCGTCCTTCCGCTCCTCCGGTGTCCTCATCTCCGCCAAGCCCACGACTGAATAATGGGGTCCGACAATAGTATCGGTCCCGAGCTCCACAGCGACATCAACAAGGTCTCTGAGATAAGCCTTGGCCACCGCAATATCATCCTTGCTCCCCCTGAGATCCCGACCGGGTCCCATGAGTGAGCACAATGACGAGCAGACCATATTGTTTTCCGTTAGTTTGTCATTGATGTATGCCGTGTCTATGTCGCCTTTTTCCTGAAGTGCAATCTCCATACCATCAAATCCGATTTTTGCGAATCTTGGAAAATTGCCGGCAGCTTCGTTGGTAAATCTTGATTCAAAAAGCAGGCTGTTCATTCCGTATTTCATTATTCAGCTCCTTCAATAGGTTCCCATTTCCCGGGTTTCATATTTCCGGCGATATTCCAATAAATAATGCCGAATATCAGTAGAGAATACGCATGCCGGAATAGAAACTTCGACCACGGCTGACTGAAAAACAAAATCGCCGCGATTATCGTCCACATGGCCAGGGGTTCCAGGAAACCAGGTCTCCAAAGCGGCGTCCAACGCAGCGCTAGTATAGATCCGATATAAAAGGCCAGAATCAGCCAGAATCCTAATGTCATATCTTCCCCCTATTTCCTGATAGCACCGAACGATATTCCTCGAACCAGATGTTTTCTGAGGAGAATCGTCAGTATCATGGCCGGAAGCAGAAAAAGCACTGAGCCGCCGGCGGCCGCACCCCAGTCATAACCTAGTACTCCGGTTTGATACGGAAGCCAGGCCGGGACTGTCTGGGCGTTGTTTCTGGTGAGCAGAAATGAGAACGCGTACTCATTCCAGGAGAATATGAAAACGAAAACGGCTGTGGCTGCAATTCCGGTGACCGACTGTGGCAGGACAACTTTGCGGAAGACTTCCCAGCGGGTATACCCGTCCACCATGGCCGCTTCTTCGTATTCCCGAGGAATCTCATCAATGAAGCCCTTGAGCACCCAAACGGCAAAGGAAACATTGAACGCCGTATACAGCAGGATAAGACCCAGATGACTGTCATTGAGTCCGATGGCTCTGTACATCAGGAATATGGGAATAACGACGACGACCGGGGGAAGCATACGTGTAGAGAGTATAAAAAAGAGCCAGTTTCCCTCACCCGGCACTTTGAACCGCGAGAAGCCATATGCCGTCAAGGTTCCCATTATGACCGTCAGAATTGTTGCCGAAACAGAGATTATTATGCTGTTCATGTAGCGTTTTGAAAGATCGCCAACCCGAGTAATTCTCTCATTGGTGTCTCTGAGAACAATTTTCTCAGCCCAGGTCATTTCCGCAATTTCCTCTTCACTCAGCTTCACACCGGCCGGCAGAACGCTCCGGGCTGTGAAGATACGGATGTAACTTCCCACGGAAGGTTCGTAAATGAGTTTCGGCGGATATTCTTTGATATCGTTCCAGGGACGGAAAGACGTATTCACAATATAGAACAATGGAATCATATAAATGATTGTGATAATCAATAATGCCACAATGGAAACGCGATGCTTCCAGCCTTTGTCTTGTCGTGATTCTGCCATTTTAAGCCTCCTGCTTCGCTTTATTCAGATACTTGACGAATATCGAAGTGATGGCCACGACGATCAGCAGAACGATATAGCCCAGTGCCGAACCGTATCCGGTCTTCCAGGTAAGGAACGTATCTTTATAGAGCTTCATGGAAATCAGCGGCGGAGCGGCGGATCCCGTTCCGGTAATTCCCATCGGAACATCGAATACCTTGAAAGCTTCCATCACCCGGAAAATCAAGGCGATCATCAGGAGTGGAGAAACCATCGGAAGAGTGATCCTTGTAAACTTGAACCACCCTGAAGCCCGGTCTACTTCAGCGGCCTCATAAAGTGACTGAGGGACTGCTGATAATCCGGCTAAGGACAGGAGCATCACGAAGGGTGTCCACATCCAGATATCCGCCATGACGATCGCATAGAGATTGATAGCCGGATCGGAAGCCCAATCGATCCTCCCGAGTCCGAGCATATAGTTGAACATCCCCCAGTTTGGATCGAGAAAAAGCTTCCACATTAAACCGACGATAACAGGTGACATCGTCATGGGGAGGACCAGCAGTGTCTGAATTATTCCTCTGCCTTTGAACTTGGTCTGCAGCAGCAAGGCGAAACTGAAACCCAGGATCATTTCTCCACCGACCGAGAGAAGAACATATTTTGCTGTAGTCGTAAAACGTTCCCAAACACTCGGATCGCTCAGAAGATCAACATAGTTCGCATTTCCTACAAACACGGGATTCTCACCTGGAACCGTGATTTGTCTTGCAGTATATTCCGTGAAGCTGTACCGCAGAGATGAGAGCAGCGGTACGATGTTAATTAGAATCAGAAGAATGATCGTCGGCAGAATACAGATGCGGACGAAATTGGTTTCTTTCATCGGATTGGCCAAGCGGGCCGGAGTTCCGGAACCCGTCTTGCTGTTTTTCTTCATGTCTTGAACCTGTCTTTTTTAGAGAACGCCCCCCGGAATTGGAATTGCCGAGGGGCGTCTGCTATTTTGGGATCATTCGGGAAATCGCTGTCGGACAGCGATTCATTCCGACTACAACTTGCTGAGAATAGCTTCCCATTCTTCAGTGGTCGCCTGAAGAGCCTCTTCCGCAGTACCGTTGCCGCGGATAATGAAGTTACCGATCAGACGGCTAAAACTCTCAAGCATTTCGCCGTAGGGAGGTACATTCCAGAAGTCTTTCATGATGTTAAGAGTTACTGCAAATGCCGGGTTATAAGGTGCGGCATTCAGGAATTCATCACTCTCAAGGGTTTCGATATGGCAGGAATAACCACCAAGAGACGCCCATTCAAGCTGAACATCTTCTTGTATGAACCAATCCATCCATGACATGGCCGTATCCTGTTTCTTGGAATAGGTGACAACACTGGCGCCCTGGCCGCCGAGAGCTGCGGACTGACGTTCAACGCCGTCACGGCCTACCTGCGGAGGTACGGGGAAGTAACCGGTGTCATTGGCATAAGGACTTGTGGCTTCGTTGGCCAGAGCCGGCAGGAAAGCAAAGAAGTTACATGTCATGGGCACAATACCGGCTGTAAATGCATCATTAGCCTTAACAAAGAATGCGTCATTGAATGCCGGGGGAGTAAAGGAGAAGAGTTCCTTATACATGTTGATTCCGTCGGCGGCGGCGGGTGTGTTCAGGTATCCGTCAACTTCGTTTGTGGCGTAGTTGCCCAGCTCCGCACCATAAGACCAGATCATTTGCTCGGCAAACATGACCAGTGAGTCGTAGCCGTTGTCACCGTAAATACTGATTCCATAGAAACCGTTGTCGGGATCGTGGAAGAACTCGGCAATGTCCCGCATTGCGTCAATATCAGCCGGAATATCGAGCTTATAGCCATACTCGGCCTCGAAAGCCGCCATGTTGTCCGGATCTTCAAACAGATCCTTACGATAAGCAAAACCAAGTGCGTCACCTTCAGCGGGAACGCCCCAGTACTGGCCGCTGCCGGCAGGGTACTCGGAATAGGACGCCATCGACGCCGCTGTGAAGTTCTTATCAACCTCTTTTTCTATCACCCAATCGGTGAGTTCAACATAATGGCCGTTAATAGCCATATTACCCAGATCCTGACTGTCGCCGATGATGATGTCCCATGCGTCGGAGCGGGCAATCATTTCGACATTGTACTTCTGGACAAAGGTCTCCCACGGGGTCTGTTCGACGACAACCTCTACACCGGTTTCCTCGGTATAAAGACCGCTGAGCTGCTGCAGATAATCTGCAGGTGCCCATTGGGCCCAGTGAATGGTGATCTCGTCGGCCATCTTGCCGCCATCATCGCTGCCGCCATTGGCAAAAGCGGCACCGGATGCAATCAGCAGGACCAGCGCAATCATCAACGCTTTTCTCATTTCGAACCTCCTTAAGGTTTGAAGCAGACCCATGGCCTGCAATTATTTCCCATTATAGAATATTTTTTCAGGAACCGGCATTTTTTGGGTATCAAACTTACCGGCCCGCTTTGAGCGGCTGTCTGAAGGCATACTCCGAAATGGAAATTCCACAAATTGGATTAAACTCAGTATTAGGGTCTAGTTACCAGTTTTTAATACTCATAATTTTCAATTGCTTACATAAAATTGATGAATTTGTGAGAATAACCTGATATTGACTCGTTATGGACGATAATAATATGATAGAAAACGCAACTTCTTTTCGTTCAGAAGCGCAATAAAATCGTTTATGATCCGTATCAGGACAGTCAATGAACATCCGTGAATGCATCTACATCAGTCATATGGATGCCGTAAACAAAGCCAGGTACCTCAATACCCTTTTCATTCAGGACGAGCATGAATTCAGAGCGCATCTGATTCTTGATCAGACAGGTTATTTCAGGGTCAACAAAGAAAAACACGCTATTGAGTCCGGTTTCTTTACTCTGACGCTGCCGGGAGATCACTACACTGTGACCCCGGATCTGTCCAATTCCTCTATCGGCTACTATCTGGTGATTTTCGAACTGGATGAAAATGACCGCTCACTTTCATCCTTCATATCCTCATCCCTTGCCGGGGAAACTTTCAAACTGAAACAAACAAGCCGATTCACCATGGATGACATTATCAGCCGGCTGCATTCCGGCAACCAATATCAGCGTGAATCCGCCCGGCACATATTCCTTTCCCTGATTTACGGGTTATCCAAGGAAGAGTATCTCGGCGTATTCAACATGGAAGGCCGGGGTATCGTAGATAGAGGGGTCGAGTTCATGAAGGAACGCAAATACAGTGAATTCCGGCTGGAGGAACTCAGCCGGCACCTGAACCTCTCGGTTCCGCATTTTATCAGAATATTCAAATCCAAGATGGGCCTGCCGCCAATGAAATATTTCGCGCGAATCAAAGTGGAGGAAGCGGCGACACTCCTGATGAACAGCGACAAACCTCTGGCGACGATTGCGGAAGAGCTGAATTTTTCCAGTGCCGCACACTTCAGCAAGACATTCAAACAATATATGAATGTCAGCCCGACCCAATACAGGAACA
>JARGFR010000232.1 GCA_029210985.1 Spirochaetaceae bacterium
CGAGGCACTGGATTCGGAACTCCATCTGCTCCGGGAGGTGATGAAACTCCGCATCGCCGACAGGCAGGTCAGATCTTTGGCGGGTATCGAATAGGAGCTTCACCAACAGCTTCATTCCGAGCACAATACTCCTCATGTCCGATTGCACCGAAGGCGAGAAACGCACCTATCTGATCGACACCATCCGCCAAACCGCCGACGGTGCAATAGAACCGCTGGTCGAAACAGTTTTTCTCCTCGTGGCCATCCGTTTTTTTGCTGTGGGCGATTTTTGGAAAGGCCTGATTTCCGCTTCAAAATTCATTGGATTTTTCGTTTCGGCGCCCCTGACCGGGATTCTCAATCGAACCGGCATACCCCGTTCCAGAATCCTTTCCGTATTGACCGGCTTTTCTTCGGCGGCACTGGCCGCGGGGATCCTGTCAGGTTCGGGAATAGCCTACACCTTTGCGGTCTCCTTGGCGGGTGCCGCATATCATCTCAGGCAGCCCTTCTTCACAGATCTCTACAGCGAAGCGTATCCGCCTGAACGTCGGGCCCGTCGGATTTCCCTGGGTCTCAGGCTGCAAATGCTTCTGTCACTTGGATCCGGTCTTCTCTACAGCTGGCTGTTGGAACAGAGTATAGGGTATTGGCGATGGATTCTGGGATACGCGGTGATTATGACTTCGATTACGGCATTGATTCTCACCTATCTTCCCGAATCCGAGCCCCGGCCTCGACAGGAGCGGTGGTGGCAGATTCTGGCCATGCCGTTTTCGAATCCTGTATTCCTCTACGTCCAGTCGGCATGGATGATTATCGGGTTCGGCAATTTATGGACACTCCCGCTGAGAGCCGTCTACCTGGCCGAAAAGGAACGTGGTCTGGGATTGTCTCCGGCAAAGGTCATCGTTATCCTGGTTATCATTCCCGTTGCCTTGAGATTCTTATTCAATCCGATTTGGGCTCGACTGTATCAGCGGATGAGTTTCCCGGGATTGCGAATTTCCATCAATCTTTTCTTCATGACATCCATCCCGCTGTTCTTTCTGACCGACAAAGTGTGGATAATCGTTTTGGCCTCGACTCTTTTCGGCATCGGTACGTCGGGCTCACCGTTTATCTGGCAGCTTTGGGTGACCCGGATTGTTCCTCCGTCGGAAACACGGATATATCAGTCCGCTCATGCCTTTCTGGCCGGTATTCGTGGAGTGACGGCGCCATTCATCGGGCTGGCGGTGCTCCAGGGCCTGTCGTTCCAATCTATGGGTTTGATATCAGGCGGACTGGCTTTCTTCGCCACGGCCATGATGATTCCGCTGTTGAGGATTGACAGAAAATTCTAGGACCGCAGACGAGGGTTGAAAAGAATATTCGGCTAACGAAAACACCATATGTAGTGTTTCAAATGACTTTACGGGCGTTAGGCGAAAGGAGTAAAATATCAGCATGGCTTCCACCTCACAAATTTATGACGAAAGTAAGATAAAGACACTCAGCTCTCTTGAGCATATCCGCCTGCGTTCAGGCATGTATATCGGCCGTCTCGGCGACGGTTCCAATTCCGAGGACGGAATTTATATCCTGATGAAAGAAGTCGTGGACAACGCCATCGACGAATACATTATGGGATTCGGGAAAAAGGTGGAGATAAAGCACAAGGACGGTTCCATCTCCTGTCGGGATTACGGCCGAGGCATACCTCATGGAAAACTTGTGGAATGTGTGAGCGTCATCAATACCGGTGCCAAATACAACGATGATGTTTTCCAATTCTCGGTGGGTCTCAACGGTGTCGGTACAAAAGCGGTGAACGCCCTTTCCAGTCATTTCATGATCCGATCCTATAGAGACGGCCGTTACAGAGAAGCTCGATTTTCCCGTGGCGTTCTGCTGAAAGAACGTAAAGGGGCCGCCGAGGGGCATGCCGACGGGACTTATGTCGAGTTCACCCCCGATACGGAGATATTCCCCGAATACACCTTTGAAGACGAGTTCATCGAAAGGCGGATGTGGAACTACGCCTGCCTGAATCGAAACCTCCGCCTGTACTACAACGGAACGAAATTCGAATCCAAACGGGGGCTGCACGATCTGCTGGAACGGGAAGTCGGCGAGGATACGATTTACCCCATCGTCTATCACGCCGGAGACAAAATGGAGATTGCCTTTACCCACACCGGAAACTACGGCGAGACGCATTTCTCCTTCGTCAACGGCCAATTCACATCCGACGGGGGCACTCATCTGAGCGCGTTCCGGGAAGGTATGCTCAAGGGTGTGAATGAGTTCACCAAGAAAAACTATTCGGGCACCGACGTCCGGGAGGGCATTGCCGGAGCCATCGCCGTCAAGGTGAAAGATCCGGTGTTTGAGAGTCAGACAAAGAACAAGCTGGGGAACACGGAGGTCCGCTCGTGGATTATCAACGAGGTAAAATCGTCAGTGGTGGATTATCTCCATAAGAACCCCGAATCCGCCAAATCCCTGGAAAATAAGATTCTCAACAATGAGAAGCTCCGAAAGGAACTGGCCGCGGTTAAAAAAGAAGCCAAGGCCGCGGCCAAGAAAATATCCCTGAACATACCCAAGCTCAAGGACTGTAAGTTCCACAGGGGTGACAAAAGAGGGGATGAAACCACTATATTCATCACAGAGGGACAGTCGGCCACCGGTTCGATGGTCAGCTGTCGTGACGTTTATACTCAAGCCATTTATTCCCTGCGCGGCAAGCCCTGGAACAGTTATGGGAAAGGCCGGGCGGCGATATACAGAAATGAAGAACTCTTCAATCTGATGATGGCACTGGGAATCGAGAACGATATCGAAAACCTCCGCTACGAACGTATCGTCATCGCCACCGATGCGGATACCGACGGATTCCACATCCGAAATCTCATCCTCACCTTCTTCCTGAACTATTTCGAGGAACTTGTGGTGGGCAGTCATATCTACATTCTGGAGACACCGCTGTTCCGGGTTCGAAACAAGAAAGAAACCCGATACTGCTATTCCGAAAGGGAACGGGATGCGGCCATGGAGGCGATCCGAGGTCCGGAAGTCACCCGGTTCAAGGGACTGGGCGAAATATCACCCAAAGAGTTCGGTCAGTTCATCGGTGAAGATATGCGCATCGTTCCCGTCGGCATCGATTCGATGAAAAATGTTCCGTCAACCCTGGCGTTTTATATGGGTAAAAATACTCCCCAGCGCCGGGAGTACATCATGGAGAACTTGATCTAGATGGCCTACATCAACCGATTGTTCAATCAGAACTTCCTGGAGTACGCATCCTATGTCATCAAGGAGCGGGCCATCCCTCATCTTGACGACGGTCTCAAACCCGTACAGAGACGCATCCTCCAATCTCTCCATGATGTGGATGACGGAAAATTTCATAAGGTGGCCAACGTTGTGGGCCACGCCATGCAGTACCATCCCCATGGGGATTCGTCGATATACGAGGCTCTGGTCAACCTGGCCAACAAGGAATTGTTCATCGATAAACAGGGCAACTTCGGGAACACCCTCACCGGCGATCCGGCATCGGCGGCGCGGTATATCGAGTGTCGTCTTCTGCCCATGGGCAAAGAGGTTCTTTTCGGACCGGAAATCACCGATTTTATCGATTCGTATGACGGACGGCGCAAAGAACCCGTTACCCTGCCGGCGAAGATACCCCTTCCTCTCATCCTGGGCGCCGAGGGAATCGCCGTTGGTATGTCCACCAAGATGCTGCCCCACAATTTTGTGGAAGTACTGGAGGCCGAGCAGGCCTGCCTCAAAGGCGAGGATTTCGAACTGTTTCCCGACGTACCTTCCGGCGGCATTATCGATGTGTCGAACTACGACGAGGGCAACGGCAAGGTTCTCAGCAGGGCCAAACTGGATTCATCGGATCCCAAACGCATCCTGGTGCGGGAACTGCCATACGGCGTCACCACGGAGAACCTTATCGGCTCCATCGAGTCGGCGGCCCGCTCGAACAAAATCAAGGTGGGCGCCATCACCGACTACACCACCGAAGATGTGGAAATCGAAATTAAGCTGCCCCGGGGCGTCCACACCAAAGACGTACTGGACGGCCTGTATGCGTTTACCGACTGCGAGGTGAGCATCGCGGTGAATATGCTGATGATTACCGACGAGGCTCAACCCGGCGGTGACGCCGAGAAGCGTGGTGAAGTCATCACCAGGCCGGCGGTGATGTCGGTTCCCGAAGTCATACGCCATCACGCGAAGCGCCTGGTGGTCATCCTGGAGAAGGAACTGCTCCTGGAAAAGGGGCAGCTACTGGATAAAATCCATGCCAGAACGCTGGAGAAGATTTTCATCGTCGAAAAAATTTACAAACGGATCGAACCTATCAAGACCGTACCGGGGATTTTCAAGGCCGTTCACAAGGGTTTCGATCCCTTTACCGAGGAAATTGCTCGGGATGTGACCGATGATGATGTCGAACGGCTGTTGAAAATACCCATCAGGCGGATCAGTCGGTTTGATATCGACAGAATGGAAGATGAAATCCGTCAGCTTCGGGACAGACTGGCCGAAATTGAGCACCACTTGAGACACCTCACCGATTATGCCCTGGCGTTTCTTGACGGAATTCTGGAAAAATATCGCGGCAAGTATCCCCGGCACAGCGAAATTGTTTCATTGAGAAAAGTGGACGTTCGGGATGCCGCTCAGAAGAATCTCAAAGTGAAATACAATCCGGATACCGGTTATCTGGGTTATGAGGTTTCCGGCGGACGGATTCTTTTCGACGCCTCGGTGTACGACCGAATTCTCTATGTGAAGAAGGACGGCACGTATCTGGTGACCGATGTACCGGATAAGCTTTTCGTCGACAAGGGAATGCTCTATGCCGGATTGGCCGACAAAGAGACCTGTGAATCCACCGTGTTCTCCATGGTATACCGGAATACGGAGAACAATTTTCCCTACATCAAGCGCTGCCGTATTACCCAGTTCATCCTCAATAGGTCTTATGATCTGATTCCCGACGAAGGAAAGATGGTGCGCTTCACCACAAAGGAAGATGTGGCTGTCGTCGTGGACTTCAAGCAGAAGAGCCTTCTCTCGGGAGCCGACCAATTCCCTGTGGAAGACTACCTCATCAAAGGGGTCAAGGCCCGGGGGGTCAGACTCAAGCCGAAGCAGTTCAACTCTGCGCGGTTCGTGAGCCTGAAGACCTTGGAGAAGAAGGACGACTAAGAGTCTGTCGGACTTAAATTCGGAATTCATTATTTCTCAGGCTCCG
>JARGFR010000233.1 GCA_029210985.1 Spirochaetaceae bacterium
GAAGTCTTGGAGTTGGGAGACTCCATCAGTGTATTCCGCAATGGGCAGAACGTTTCTTACCAATCCATAAGTGAGGTTGATATCCCTTGGATCGTTGGAAAAATGACCGGTAAGGAAATCGATCAATCGACGACTTACTATCCAAGTTCCTGCGATGAACGAGTGCTTCTCAGCGTCGAAGGCCTGAGCGGGAAAGGGTTCTCAAATGTATCCTTTAAGCTTCATGCCGGGGAAATCCTGGGGTTTTCAGGACTAGTGGGCGCAGGACGCTCTGAAATCATGCAGACAATCCTGGGAATCCTCCCTGCGTATTCAGGCGTAGTCTACCTGGACGGAGAGAAGCTAAAACTCGGGGATTCGTCAATCTCTGTTAGTAAAGGATTTGCATATCTCCCAGAAGAAAGGAAAAGACAGGCAATTTTACCGACCCTCAGTGTCCGGGAAAACATCGCGATTACACTTCTGGACATGATTCTCGGCCCCTTTGGAGTGTCAAGGACGAAAGAGCGGGATCTTATCTTGGAAATTATCGAAGAGTTTTCCGTTAAGACCACCGGTCTGGAAACAGAAATTCGGTACCTTAGCGGGGGTAATCAACAGAAGGCGATCATCGGTCGAGCCATGCATTGCAGCCCTAAAGTGCTGGTATTTGATGAACCTACCAAGGGTATCGACGTCGGTACAAAGTCCGAAATCTATTTATTGATGAAAGAACTGGCAGATCGGGCTGACATCGGAATCATCCTTGTGTCCTCTGAAATGGAAGAGGTCTTGAAGTGTTCGAATCGCATTATCACGCTCTACGATGGAAACATTACCGGCGATTTCAAGCAGGGTGTACCAAAGGAGACCATTATGCGAGCAATATTGGAGAACACAACGGCACACGGAGCTAAAAAATAATTATGGAGCAAACAATGGGCAAAAGAAACTTCGTCCAACAACTCAGGGGCGGATTACAATCAGCCTACCATGTCATTAAGAGGAGTTCTCTCTTTGCTATAACGCTGGTGCTCATCGGAATGGTCGTTATCGCGTCGATCGTATCACCATACTTCTTGGACAAGTATAATCTTCTGTCTCTGGTTCGAAACCTGGCCTTCGTCGGCCTGATAGGAATCGCGCAATCCCTGCTTCTTCTGGTAGGAGAATTGGATCTTTCAGTAGGGAAGGTCGCGTCTTTATGCGGAATTCTCGCTGGGATGCTTATGGTGAATTATGGGATAAATCCATATCTGTCCATGGCGATCGCTCTTGTTCTTGGATTCGTATTCGGGTTGATCAATGGTCTGTTGATCACCAAACTCCGATTGAACGCTCTAGTTGCCACTATCGGAATGGCTGGTGTCTACGGTGGCGTCAATCTCGTTTTGACAAAGGGCAAGGCGATTCCTGGAATTCCGGAACAGATCCATGTTCTCGGTAAAGGAAACATCGTCGGCATCCCGATACCATTTCTCTTCACCCTCGTAGTGATGGTTCTTGTCGTCACATTTGTCCGACGTACGAAAATGGGGCGCTATGTCTACGCCATAGGGAATAATCGGGAAGCTGCCAGGATTCTAGGGATTCCCGTGAATCGAATCCGGACAGTTCTTTACGCCATTGTGGGTATGATCTCGGCATTGGCAGGAACCTTGTATGTCGCCCGGCTCGGATCCTCTCAGTCGGCAATCGGCGAGAGCTGGCCGATGAATTCAATTGCTGCGGCGGTCATCGGGGGTATCGCATTAACCGGTGGTGTAGGAAATCCAGCCGGGGCTCTGGTCGGGGCAGCGATAATCAGCGTGATTTCGAATCTCATCGTTCTTCTGGGTGTCAGTGTCTATTGGCAGTCGGCCGTCAGCGGAATCGTCGTCGTTCTGGCGATCACATTCAGCTCATTATCAGCCATCATTCAGGAAAACCGACAGAACAGATCTTAATAAAACGAGGTATAATATGGAAATAAAACTAGGTGTAGACACCTTTATCTGGTCGGAAGTATTCACCAGGGACGATCTCTGGATCATTCCCAAGGCCAAGGACCTCGGCTTCAGCCCCCTTGATATAGCCATCGCCCATCCTGAAACCTTCCCCCTGGAAGAGGTCAGACAGTTGGCTTCCGAGGTTCAGCTGGACATTATAACCACGACAACTCTCAACAAGGAAACGAATCTGATTTCGGACGATCCCGCAATACGTGCTGCCGGAGTTCGTTCCCTCAAGACGCTTGTGGACATCAACCGGGAGCTAGGATCAAAGATTCTCGGCGGAGTGAATTACGCCGGCTGGGGCTGCCTTTCCGGAAAGCCGCGAACTGACGAGGAATGGGATAGATCAGTGAGCGCTATGAGAGAAGTCGCCGATTATGCCAGAGAGACGACTGACATGATTATCGCGGTTGAACCGGTGAATAGATTTGAGACCCATTTCCTGAACATCGCCGAAGATGCCGTCCGGTACTGCAGCGATATCGGCACCGGTAATATGAAGGTTCACCTGGATTGTTTTCACATGATCCGGGAAGAAACAAGTTTCCGGGGTGCCGTCGAAACCTGCGGTAAAGAGTATCTGGGATATGTCCATGTCTGCGAAAGCAATCGAGGCATACCGGGAACCGGTTTGGTGCCGTGGAAGGAGTTCTTCCTGGCTCTCACGGATATCGGCTACGACGGTCCCATGGTCATTGAGTCTTTTGACCCGGGATTTGAAGAACTGAACAGGGAATGTGCTATTTGGCGTTCGTTTGCGGATTCCGGCGAGGAACTTGCCGTGAAGGGTAAGGCCAATCTGGAATCGATCGCCGCCGAACTCTAGATCTCCAGATAGACAACGCTAGAAGTTCTTTATGACAGAAACAGAGGTAATAAACTATGCAGAGGATTATTAATAATCCCGATATGGTGGTCGAGGATATGCTTAAAGGATTTCTCGCCGCTCATCAGGACATCGTCCTGCCGACGTCGAATCCAAGAGTCATCAAGTCAATAACTGCACCAACGGCGGGGAAAGTCGGTATCGTCACAGGTGGCGGCAGCGGGCACAAACCGGCATTTATTGGCTATGCAGGACACAATCTTGTCGACGCAGTGGCAGTGGGGGAGATATTCAGTTCTCCGACGGCAAAGTCCTTTTACGATGCGATTCGTGAAGCTGACGGCGGAGTCGGAGTGGCAGTTTTGTATGGCAATTATGCCGGCGACGTCATGAATGTCGGTATGGCTGTAGAAGAAGCCAATGAGGATGGTATCACAGTAAAAACTGTTCTCGCCAATGATGATGTGCCCAGTGCTCCCACCGGAGAAGAGCACAAACGGCGGGGGGTTGCCGGAGAAGTGCTGATGTGGAAAGTCGGCGGCGCCAAGGCGGCACTCGGTGGTACACTCGACGAAGTTATTTCTAGTTCCCAGAAAGCCATTGGCAACACACGAAGCATTGGTATTGGTCTTTCCTCATGCACAATACCGGCTGTGGGCCACCCCAATTTCTCTATTGAACCGGGCAAGATGGAGGTTGGAATCGGCCACCATGGAGAGCCCGGGATGCGTATCGCCGACGTTCAGACTGCAGACGTCATGGCCGAGATGGCACTGGATACAATTTTGCCGGATCTACCATTTGTTGCTGGAGATGACGTTGTCGTACTCGTCAGCGGTTTAGGATCCACTCCCGTAATGGAGCAGTATATCTTCTTTAATGAAGTAAAAAAGATACTCGACAGGAAAGGGATCTCCACCTACAGACCCTATGTGGGTAATTACTTCACAAGTCTGGAAATGATGGGAATCACCCTGACGATAATGAAAGTGGATGAGGAATTGAAGACTCTTATCGATCTGGATGCCTATTCCATGGGTTTCCGCCAGACGTGTGCAGCTGAGGGATTGAGTGCACAATGAATGAGAGCTTTGAAAACACTCGAGGGCAACTGGTTGTTAAGCGGCTGGTGGATATAATCCATGAAAACCGCGAAGAACTGAGTCGAATTGACGGTCTGATTGGCGATGGTGACCATGGAATCAATATGGACAAAGGGTTTCAACTCGCCGGGGAAAGGCTGACTGATGATATGGCGATGAGTGATGCATTCAAGACCCTCGGACGAACTCTTCTTATGGAAATCGGCGGATCCATGGGTCCTTTATACGGGCAGTTTTTCAGAGCCATGGCCATCGCTTCTGCCGACGCCGAAACGATAACTACCCCCATCTTGCTCGAGATGCTTGAGGCGGGGTATGAGGCTATCCGGAATCTGGGAAATGCGAAGCCGGGAGACAAGACCCTGGTTGATACTTTACACCCGGCTGTTGAGAGCCTGAAGAAACATGTACAGGATTCCGCGAATTTCAGCGATTCTATGAAAGCCATGATCGACTCTGCGGAAATCGGCTGGAAATCAACTGAAGCTCTCGTTGCGAAAATCGGACGAGCCAGCCGACTTGGTGAGAGAAGTCGTGGAATTCTCGATGCGGGAGCAACGAGTTGTTTTCTCATTCTGAAAACAATTGGTGAAACATCCATTGAGTTGAGTGCCTTATGATCGTCGCCATCGGAAGTGATCCCAACGCGGTAGAACTGAAGAATGAGCTCATTGATGAGCTAAAGGAATGCGGACATAAAGTCGTCGATTTTGGTTCCGACGATCCGGTGTATGCGAAGGTGGCCATCGCCGTTGCTGAATCGGTCGTTCGAGGCGAGTGCGAACGAGGGATTGTTGTTTGCGGAACAGGAATAGGTGTAAGCGTCGCTGCCAACAAGGTTCCGGGTGCCCGCTGTGCTCTTGTTACCGATCATTACCAGGCCGAACGGGCCGCCTTGAGCAATGATGCCAATTTGATTGCGATGGGTCAGCTTGTCACAGGCGTTGCCGTTGCCCGAGGCATGTTGAGAGTATGGATGACTAATACTGGATGTTTCGATCCCCAAGGCAGAAGCGGCCCCAAAGTATCCCACATTCTGGAGTACGAGAATATATACGATTCGCAATGATATTAGTCAAGTTTTAGGACTCTAATCCAGAAATTCGTAAATTTTCTCCGACAGGTAATATGAAGCATGGCGCGTTCCAGAACTCGGAGTTATGAGCATGTTCTCCTACAATCCGATAAATGGGAGTCGATTTTTTGGAGAACTGGTCGGCGGCATCTACGCGCTCTGCGCCAGACATAACTGTCTAGCTGATTAAACTTGTCATCCGAGTTCCCGGTGGAGAAGTAATTCCCCCACCCCCT
>JARGFR010000234.1 GCA_029210985.1 Spirochaetaceae bacterium
GGTTTTCGCATGTCGACTGGTCAGAATTCGATTATTCTCATCCGCGATGTACACATATCCGCCGTCGGGCAGATCGAGATGAGCAAGCAGCCCGGAAAATTCATCGTCGCCGATAAAGTAGACCACCGCTCCCGGAGGCGGTCCATCAGATTCCTTATGGACCAGGGGCAGGCTGCGGACGTAGGGAATCATGGCTTTGTTCTTGAAATCCTCCAGGGTTACCAGACGAACAGGATAAAACCGGCCTGAATGGTATCGTTCCCGAACAGTTCTGTGCCAATCGGCGGCTGTTACTCCCTCCATGCGGAAGAAAGTCTTGTCATCGACGAAATCTTCGCCGCTGTATACGGAACTGGGTGTCAGGATCATGTCGTCCTGGAATACATGAACGTAGAACACCGATACGAGGCTGCTGTCGTAGAGCAATTTGGAGTTCAGATCTTCGATGATGTCTTTGAGTATGAGGCGATTGACTCTTTCACTTTCGGCACCGTCCAGGAGATATCGTTGAAGTGACGTATTCCCGGCGATTCGGTAGATGCGCCATTCGAGGTCTTCCACATAGCGGGAGATGATATCTCGGGCCTGTTCCAGCTGCCCGATCCGAGATGCGACGACTTTATCTTCATATTCATCAACAAGCCGCTGCGTGATGGCGACGCCCGAGAGGAGTGGGATGAGCAGGAGCAAAATATAACCAGTGAGAAATCGAAGAAACGCTCTCCGCAAGACCATGGAACACCTTACGGTACTCAGACTGCCGGGTCAATTTTGATACTCTGAAAACACCCTGGGAACGCTTGTTTTATCGGTATTTCCAAAGAATTGGGCGCCGCTGAAAAAATTGTCCCCGTCGTTTCCAAGGATTCGTTCCCCGTTGGAGAATTGCACCTTTCGCATGCTTTTAGACCATGCGGATATAACTCCATGAACCGCGACATGACCATCAGAGCAACTCTCGGCAAGAGAATCTTACAGCACAGAGCCTACTATTTTTTTCTTCTTCCCGGAGTCGTGTATTTCATCCTGTTCCATTACGCACCGATGTTCGGCCTGCGATGGGCGTTTTTTGATTACGATCTGAGAGGAACCGGCGACTTTGTTGGATTCGCCCATTTCCGCGATGCCTTCACCAGCGAAGGATTCGGCAGGGCGTTCCGAAACACACTTCTATTGAGTTCCGCCAACATCGTTATCCAGATGACCCTAACCATCACGATCTCACTGCTTTTAAACGAGATGGTTTTCAAAGGTGTGAAGAAGTTCGTACAAACCGCGATATATCTGCCCCACTTCCTTTCATGGGTTGTCGTCGGAGCACTCTTCACTCTCATTCTGAGCCGACAAGGCGGCATGGTGAACGGAATGATCGAAACCATGGGCGGCGAGAAGGTCTACTTTCTGGGAGATACGGCGTGGTGGAGGGTGGTCTACCTCTTCATCCTGGCATGGAGAGAGGTGGGCTGGGGAACTGTCATATTTCTGGCGTCTCTGAGTGGAATTGATCCTCAACTCTATGAAGCGGCCTGGATTGATGGAGCCGGGCGCTGGAATCAGATGTGGTATGTCACATTGCCTCATCTGATTCCGGTGATCGTCATCGTTCTGATTATGAACCTGGCCAAAATCTTCAATCTTTTCGAATCAGTCTTCGTCCTTTACAACCCGCTGGTGTACTCGGTGAGCGATGTCATTCAGACCTACGTCTACAGGACCGGACTTCAGGAGTTCCGTTTCGGATACTCCACAGCTGTCGGACTGTTCCGATCGGTGATTGCTTTTGTACTGGTGATGACGGCCAATTCCACCGTCAAGAAAATCCGCGGTGAGTCCGCCTTCTAGAGGAATCCTGATATGAGCATAACAATATCCATTCGTAAGGAATCCGCTGGGCGAAAGATCTTCCTGGCCGCCAACGGATTGTTCATGGCAATGACGGTCCTGATTATCGCGATTCCTTTGGCCAAAGTGTTTATCGACTCTTTCGATGAACGGGCCTCTGAAACCGTCTTCCGTCTGGTTCCTGAAGTCTTCACACTGGATGCCTACAAAGTGATCATCACCAGGCGGGCTCTCTACCAGCCCTTCCTCATCAGCTTGCTCACCACCACCGTAGGAACGGCTATGTCCCTGATGATCACGTCCTTTTTCGCTTATGCACTGGCCCAAAGAGATCTGCCCGGACGGCGCATTTTCTTGGGTATGGCGATGATCACCATGGTGTTCCGTGCCGGAATGATTCCTCTGTTCCTGGTTGTGAAAAATCTGGGACTTATGAACTCTCTTTGGGCGGTCATCCTGCCCAGGCTGGTGGATGCCTACTATCTGCTGCTTCTGCGCAGCTTCTTTTCCACCATACCCACGAGCATCATGGACGCTTCCAGGATTGACGGCTGCAGCAACACCGGGACCTTCTTCCGCATCGTTCTACCTCTGTCCAAACCCGGACTGGCGGCCATCGGACTTTTTTACCTGGTGTTCTATTGGAACCAATTTTTCGAATACATCCTCTACATCCAGACCAAACCGGCGCTGCACAACTTCCAGGTCTTTCTGCGGAGCTTGGTCATTGAAACCGAGACACAGGGATTCGAGGGTTTTTCCTTCGCCACCCAGAGTCTCAAGAACGCCGCGGTTGTGGCGTCCATCATACCGGTACTCATCGTTTATCCCTTCGTCCAGAAGTACTTTGTGAAGGGTATCAACCTGGGTGCCGTGAAAGGTTAGGAAAAGACCGGTCCGTAGGACCGGTAGAAATACCAAGGAGGTTTCTCATATGAAGAAAACCATTTGTCTCATACTGCTGATCGCTCTGCTGCTGCCGATAGGCTTGTTCGCCAACGGCGGATCAGAATCCGGTTCGTCCGAAGAAGGCGGTATCAAGAAGATTACGGCGGTCTGGGATCGGATTCTCCTGGAGGAGAACGGACAGAAGGAATGGGCCGATCGATTTAAAGAAATCACCGGCGTGGAGATCGAAATCATCAAACCGGTGCACAATCAGTACAAAGAAATACTCGGTGCAACTTTCGCCGCCGGAGATCTTCCCGACGTCGTGGAACTCCAGACTGTGGATATTGTCCCATATGCACTGTCCGGTAAGCTGGTTCCCATAGAAGATTATATCGAAACCTCTCCATACTATGCCGAAATGCCCAAGGAATTAATCGAGGCGTACCGTATGGCCGACGGTCACATCTACGGCTTCCCTCAGACTCGGGCCGACGGCTGCGTCACATATATCCGACAGGATTGGCTCGATAAACTGGGACTTGATGCTCCCACCACCTATGATGAATTCGTCGCCGTGCTTGAAGCCTTCACCTACGATGATCCCGACGGAAACGGCGTCGACGACACCATCGGCATGACTCTTCCCTTCAATACCGGTTTGGAGTTCGATTATTACAACCGGATGATCATGCAGGACGCAATGTTCGGTTTTCAGCAGAAAGACGGTGCCTGGACCGACGGTTTTCTGGAGAGCGAAATGGCCGGCGCACTGCAGCGCTTCCGGGATCTTTACGCTGAAGGTTTGATCGACAGCGAATTTTTCTCCAATAAGACCTCCACAGCCCGCAGCAAGATCTACGAAGGCCAGGCGGGTATGATGGAATACTGGATGGGCACCTGGGCCACCCGTTTCGACGAAAGTGCCAAGAATACCAATCCCGATGCCGTCGTCACAGCCATTGAACCCATAGAGAATGCTTTCTACGTGAAGCGTGTTGTCCCGGTCCACGCCATCACGGTGGCTGCTGAGAATCCCGAAGCCGTTTTTGACGCCGTGGTCAACACTATGCTGGACAAAGACGCCGGTCAGCTCCTGTTCACCCTGGGCGTCGAAGGTATCCACTACAGGGTCATCGGCGGTAAGTATGAAATGCTTCCTGAACCGGCCAATCCGGAACGGCCCTTCGATAAGGCATTCAACAGCCAATATCTCATCATGAACGGCTGGAGGGTACCTGTGGCTCAGGATGACCGCGTCGCCAAATCCGGACGTATTCACGACGAGAACTCCATCCAGCTCGGTCTGCCGCAGGGCGGCGAAGTGTACACCAAGCGAGTGGGCGAACTGCTCACCCTCAAGCAGGAGATCTTCTCCAAAGTCGTCATCGGCGACATGAGCGTTTCCCAAGGTCTGGCCGAATACAAAACCAAGGCTGAGTCACTTCAGATCGATGAGATTCTCGCTGAGTTAAACTCCTAATCAATCCTGATGTTCATTGGGACCGCCTTCGTTTTGGAGGCGGTCCCGACTCTGTTACTAATATGACTGAATCTATCCAACGATTATCGCCGGACCAATCAAATGAACAATCTCTTCAAAATGCCCTGAATGCCTGCCGTGGAGTCGGCGGAACCGTCGTCGTAACTCCCGGGGAATGGACGACAGGTCCACTGAACATCCCTTCGAATACCACGCTTCGTATCAACGAAGGCGCAGTGATTCGATTCCTTGATGATCCATCGCTCTACCCCCCGTTACCCACTCGATGGGAGGGTGTGGAATGTTACGGTTATCATCCACTGATCGTTGTGGCCGATGCCAAGTTGGTCCGTATCGAGGGTCGCGGGATCTTCGACGGCAGCGGTGCTCGATGGTGGTCCACTTACCGAGGGATTCGCGAAGGGCGCATTAAAGCGGAACAGGTTTCCGGTACGAAAAGACTCAAGGAACTCAACATCGACCGGTCCAGGGCTTCCGGTGGAGGGGGCCGGGAAACCGGCTTTCTACGTCCATCCATCTTGCAGATTCGTGAGAGTTCCCAAGTTGTCGTGAACGGTCCAACCTTCCGAAACTCGCCGTTCTGGACCGCCCATGTGCTTTACAGCAGTGGCGTCACCATTCGGAACTGCAAATTCGAAAATCCCGTCGATTCTCCGAATACCGACGGCTTGAACATAGACTCATCCGAATATGTGCAGGTTTCCGGTTGTGAGTTTAACGTGGGGGACGATTGCCTCTGCCTGAAATCCGGCAGCGACGAGGATGGTCGGAGAGTGGGACGACCGGTTCGAAATGTCAAAGTACGTGACTGCCGTATGAACCACGGTCACGGCGGCATCGTGTTTGGCTCGGAGATATCCGGCGGAATCGAAGACATTCGAATCGAGGACTGCGAGATGAATCGAACTGACCGGGGAATCCGTATTAAGGCCCGTCGTGGGCGGGGGGG
>JARGFR010000235.1 GCA_029210985.1 Spirochaetaceae bacterium
CGAAATCGGCGCTTCCCGCCCTGCTGTACCTGCCGTTCGACCGCTTGCCGATCCGCCTGCCCACGTTCCGCCGTCATGCACGCTGGAATCGCGCGCCCGGCGGCATCCTCCCCAAGCTTGCCGGCATCGCGGCGGCGGCAGCCATGGCTTTCGCCGTGGTCGTCACGTTGTGGGCAGAATCCCGATTCCCGGGACGAAGTCTGCCCTGGGCCCTGGCCATCATCATCGCCTATATCTTCAAAGACCGAATAAAGGAAACTCTCAGGAATGTTCTGATGCACACCTTTCCCTCCCTGGTGACCGATCAGCGCGTCAAACTGATCGATCAGGCTTCGGGACGAAGAGTCGGCAGGGTGAGCGGCCGCGCTCGGTTCCTCAAAGCACATACTGCACCACCTGAAATATCTCGTGTTCGGAATTCAGGAGAAAACCCGTTTCGTTCCATTCTTCCCGAAGAGGACCTGATTCAGTATCGACGGGAAATCACGATACGGAATCGTATACTTCGCAAAGCCCATACCCGCCTGGACACCTTCACCGACACGATCCGTTTCAGACTTGAGCATGTCTTCCGAGGTATGGACGATCCGGAAAAAATCATCCCCATCCTCTCCGGGGGAAAAGCCACACAGATAAAAGGCCACCGGGTTTATCATTTGAATGTGGTCATCAGGTTGAGCCATCACGGAGATCCGACAGGACACATTGCCCATTATCGTGTGGTTCTCAACCGTGACGGATTGGTGCGGATTGAGAATGTGGGGTGAATCTTTTGGAGTAATAAACGAAAAACTTAGGGGATAGTAATCGGGGGTGCTCCGGTGTTTGCAGTGATCGAGCGTATATACCAATCCTCGCCGCCAAGGCCGCCTGTATCTTCAGAATAAAATGCTCCCGTGACCCAATCTGATATTCCACCTATTGTAAAATCCAGCCTGAACGAATCTCCGGAAATGTTCTGTCCGGTGAAATCGAAGTTGCCACTTGTATTGTCTAAGTCCACAGTTGTAATGGTTGCGTAATTTATACCGATAGCTTCAACGCGATTCCCAAAATGCTCCTTAGGATTATCGACGGCGATAACATCGGCTTTAAACAGAGTCAGTCGATCCTCTTTGGAAATACCTGCTTTACATCCGGAAACAGTCAGAAGGCCGAGTACTGCAGCAATAAATGCAATTTGTCTGAAATCGTTCTTTTTCATTTTAAAAATCCTCGTCGTCCAAATTCGAAACAATGAAATTCTCATAGGTTTGAAGAACGTTCGTGTATGCCTCGAGAAAATCCATCCACTGTTGATTTTCCGTATCGTTCATGAAACGAGTTCTTACGCGTAAATAATAGCCACTTAAGATATAGCGTCGAAGAAACAGACCTGACAAAAAATGATAGCGGTAGGTCCGGTTCAGATCTAATGACCGATACTGAAGCGGTATAATTTTTTCTATTTCAAATTCTTCCGCCGCATCAGCGCCATCTTTCTCTCTTATTTCTGATGCAATTTGTCGCTGTGCATTCACCTCATCGTAATTCGTATTCCATGCATCCAGGTAATACGCTCCATCTTTTGCATATTGAATGAGTGTCTCAGTGATTGCCGAGAGTTGTCCGATCGGATCGTCATCCATGCGTTTGAACGAT
Organism: Spirochaetaceae bacterium; assembly: GCA_029210985.1. GTDB lineage: Bacteria > Spirochaetota > Spirochaetia > DSM-2461 > DSM-2461 > UBA2779. Next base: position 1,642 of record JARGFR010000235.1, read on the forward strand.
TCCTCGACAAACTGATCATATCGATAGACACCCTTTTTCGCTTCAAACGGCTCCCCCAGTCCCAGTCCTACCACGGCCTCAACACCGGCACCGGCCGGCAGGAGAGCGGAGGCGCCTCCGGAGGTCACTTCGACAAGGCCGTCGGAAACGACGGTGAGGGAGGCCCCGTCGGGAGCCGAATACACGGTGAAGTCGGTGCCGCGGACGGAGCAGACGGTGATATTTGTTCCCACTTCGGGTTCGTCGGTGATGTTGCGGAATTTGAATGACACCGCGCCGAGTACAACCCGGAAGAAACTTCTCTTTCGGGTTTCAATTTCGGGTGCGGCCACTTCATCCACGTTGAAGACGCTTCCGGCTTCGATGGTGACGGTGGATCCGCCCTGGAGTGATATTTCCGCCAGGGAATCTTTGGCGGTGTAAAGAGTGTCGCCCACATTCACCGCATCTCCGATTTCGGCATAGCTCTGAGCGCCTTCGGAGGTCTCCAAAGTGACATCCCCTTCAATATAACTCAGGACACCGGATGCCGCGTGGAGCGAGACGGCGGCTGAGATGACCAATATCGTCAGAACAAAGATTCGGAGTTTCATGACTGATCCACCTTCAAACCCCGGATTCGATCGGAATGACGTCTGTCCCGATCGATCACCAGCAGGATCTTGCCGTCGCCGGTGGGGATAACGGCCAGAGCGGCATTCTCGGGCGCATGGCTCTGAAACCAGACCTGAACTTCTCGGGACGATGAAAATTTCTTCCACGTGTTCTCATCGGGATCTGATACGGTGATTTCACCCTTGGGACCAAAATCATAACCGGAGGCGGCCAGCCCTTCCCACAGCGCATTCAGCTGCACGGGAGAGGGGAATATCTCGGTCTCAAAGAGGAACGGAGTTCCGGAAGACGCATTCAGCGCATCGATGTCACTGCCGTTGACGGATTGGGTAACGGCCAACGCTTCGGCGGCCACCTGATTGTCGGTCATGGTTCGGCAGGAGGCCAGGAGGACGGCGGATAGGACGAGTAAGAGTTTCATCGTGTTCACATCATGATTTTAACGCAGCTCGGCGGTAATTCCGATGATCAAAGGCCGTAAACGGATGCCATAGCGGTTCTCTTCAGATCGAATTGCTGAAAATCTTCACCTTCCAGATGGTGGCGGGGGGGGAACTTCAATTCCGAGGGATCCACCGGAGAGCCGTAGTAGAGTACTTCATAATGGCAGTGCGGTCCTGTGGACATGCCGGTGGAACCCACATACCCCACCACTTCCCCCTGATTGATGGCCATCCCGACTTTGATGCCCCGAGCGATGGAACTGAAATGGGCGTAGATGGTGTCGTAGTGGTTCGCATGCCTGATTTTCACATAGTTGCCGTACTGATCGTGCCAGCCCGCAACCACCACGGTTCCCTCTCCTGCGGCCATGACGGGAGTCCCGGTGCGAACGGCGAAGTCCATACCTCGATGGAGGGCCGTGTAGCCGAGAATGGGGTGCTGCCTAAAGCCGAAACCTGATGAAATGTACGCTCCGTTTACGGGGGTTTTGAGAAGAGCCTTGCGAACCGATTCCCCGCTCTCTTCATAGTAGTCAATTTGTCCGTCCATCCGCTCATAGCGCCAGGCGTCGATTTGACCTTTCCGGGTTTCCAATCGGGCGAAGAGCAGTTCTCCGGCAGCGAGAAGTCTGCCCTTATCGTCGGTGAGCCGTTCGTAAATCAGCTGAACTCGGTCTCCGGCGTGGATGTCTCTCTGCAAATCGGTATCGAAACTAAACAGATCGATGGCATCCATCATCACCGACAGGGGAACACCCCCGTCTTTGGCCGCCTGATAGAGGGAACTGGCAACGATGATGCTGGCCTCAGTCGGAATCCGATTCACTTCAATCACGGTTTCCCGGCTTTCCCATCGTCTGTTGGAACGCAGTGCTGTCACGGTTTTATCGTAATGAACAGGAAGCTGGACTTCCGAAGGGACATCGTCCAAATCGAAAAAGATTTTTACTTTCTGACCGTCTTTTATCCGCCGCATGTCCATCACCGCGGCGAGACTCTCTGTAATATCAAAGGATTCCTGCCCGCTCAGTCCGGTTTCGACAAACAGACTGGAGAGGGTCTGCCCTCGTCTGAGGGATACTTCGACGCTGCGTCGAATGGCGGGATCCGTCGATTCCGAGTAGATGATTTGGGGCTGTAGAACCGGCTGCTCAACGGCGATGTCGACCTCTTCATCCAGGGTGGGCATGGACTCCCGTGCGTTCAATCCGGGCTGAGAGGCCATGACGGCCAGTACGGTGAGAATGAATGCCGTGAGGAAATAATATCGGGTGGAAAAACGTATCGGCATCATACTCTTTTATCGGCCTATCACGGAGGAATTATACATCAATGATGAATTCCGACAGCCGCCCTTTCTCTTCCGGACTCAGTCGGACTCTCAGGCGCAGACCGGTTTCGTCATATTCTTCACTGAGTACGGTGGATTCCTGATGGAGTCTGGCACGGATGTCCCACCTGTCGGGGGGAAGAAGAAGAGACACCACCGGTCGGCTGGCGTCCAAAGCCTTTCCCAATCTCTCAACAAGGCTCTCCAGACCGAACCCTGTTTTTGCCGAGACCGGCAGACCATGCGGGAATCGGAAGGAAAGAGCATTGAGTTCCTCGGGAGAAAGCGAGTCGGCTTTGTTGAGCACCAGGATCCGATCCTTTTCCCCGGCACCCAGTTCCTGAAGCACCTTTTCGGTGACGGCGATGTGCTCATCCAGCTCCGGACTGCCCGCATCGGCGACGTGGAGGATGGCATCCGCCAGGACGGCCTCTTCCAATGTGGAATGGAACGCATCAACCAGATCGTGAGGAAGTTTGCGGATAAAACCCACGGTGTCGGTCATCAGGAACTCCCGGCCTCCGGGCTGTTCGACCCGTCTGGTGGTGGGATCCAGGGTGGCAAACAGTTTGTCTTCCACCAGAACATCCGCACCGCTGAGGGCATTCAGAAGCGATGACTTGCCGGCGTTGGTGTACCCCACCAGAGAAACCGAAGGTACGGGACGCTCCAGGCGCTTCTTGCGCCGGACATCCCGCTGGTCTCCGAGTTTGACCAAATTCTTCTTAAGGCCCGCAATTTTATTCAGCACCAGTCGGCGGTCGGTTTCCAACTGGGTTTCCCCTTTGCCGCGTGTTCCTCTGGCACCGCCTCGCTGCCGGGACAGATGAGTCCAGGCCCTGGTGAGTCTGGGCAGGCTGTACTGCATGCGCGCCAGAGCCACCTGAAGAACCGCTTCACGGGATGTGGCCCGATCGGCGAAGATGTCGAGAATCACCTCCCGGCGGTCGATGACCGCGACATTCCACTCCTTTTCCAGATTTCGCTGCTGTGCGGGTGAGAGATCGCAGTCGAACACCACCAGGTCAATCCGGT
>JARGFR010000236.1 GCA_029210985.1 Spirochaetaceae bacterium
GGAGAATTGCAGCTTCTACTGGAGTTATCGAAATCATCCTTGGGTATTGAAGATGAATTTGTTGTCCGAGTTCTGCTACTCCTGCGAGGGTAAAACCTACTCGTGCTCCAGAGTTCGCTATTTTATGGAGTTCGGTGAAATCGCTCCGCCCTCACTGACTCCTTCGGGAGAGATTATCGGAGGCGTTAAGGATAGTGAAACGGGATTTCTTCCCACTCGGCGGCCGGCTCAGCGCTGATGCGCCGATGCCGGCCCGACGTGGTGAGGTATGTGTTACATCAAACCCGTAATGAGGATCGAAACCACCAATGCAAGAATGGCATAGAACTCGGGAAACACCGCCAGAATAAACGTGTTGCCGAAGACATCATGCCCGCTTCCGATGGCCGATATTCCGGCGGCGCAGACCTTGCCCTGCTGAATCGCGGAGAATAGAGCGGCCAAACCCATGGCGATACCGGCGCCCAGGGTGAGGGCACCCTGATACACACTGATTTCCGGACTCACAAAACCGGAGAACAGAATGAAGCAGACGAATCCGTAGAGTCCCTGTGTCGCCGGCAGTGCCGAGAGCACCAGTGCGGAACCGAAAGTTTCAGGCTTTTTCTTCACCGCTCCGATGGCGGACGTACCGCCGATAACCAAACCGATTGCCGAACCGGTTCCCGATAACCCCACCATGAGCCCAAGGCCTATGCCGGCCAGGATAAATGCGATATTCACGATGTTTTTCCTCCGTAAGGTGCGTATGGACGTCCCCCCCCGGCGAAACCGACGGATTTGTAAAACTCCACGAAAGTGAGTCGGAGAGGATGGACGAAGGCCCCCAGGGCCGCCAATGCAAAATTGATGAAATGCCCGCCAACCAGGACGAGCAGCATAAAGAACCAAGCGAAAATTCCGGGACTGTCCCCGCGAATCATCGTCGCAATGAGATTGATGGCGCTTCCGAGAAGACCGCCGGCAAGAGACAGGGCAAATAATCGAATATAGGAAAGGATGTCTCCCGGAACACCGGAGACGATACCGTACATCTCCCACAATCCCATAAGCGGTCTGATCCAGAACTTCTTATGAGGATTGTTGAATAGAAGTATCAATAAAACACCGACAGCGGCGATGCCCAGACCTGTCCTCGCGGTATCCCCGATCCCGGCGATCCAGGCACCGATGGCCATTGGTCCGATTCCGAAGGATTCACCCATCCGGCCGACAGCCCAGATGGCCGTACCGACAATCAGCATTAAAGTTCCGGCCGGCTGTAATGCGGCCTGAAAACCATCCTGTCTTGCTCTATTGACCATCTGCATGATAAAGCCCAAAAGAATCTGCATCACGCCCAGCATGATGGAAAACGCCATGGCATCATCGATATTCCGAAAGAGGAGCATTGACTCAACTGCCGGGGAAAGGTTCGGTAATCCGTCGATTTTCATGCCGAAGAACGTATTGAGGAACAATCCTCCGATGACCGTCATGAGACCGAGAATGAATCCCAGGGCGGCCAGGGACTTCACGCCTTTCTTGCCGGAAAGGAAAAACAGAACCGCCGCTCCGATGGTCACAATAGCTCCGTAACCGACATCAGCCAGACACAGACCGAAAAAGAATGCAAAAAACGGTGCAAAGAACGGCGTCGTATCAATTTCGACATATTGGGGAAGTCCGAATATTTTCGTGATGGGTTCAAACAGCCTGGCCACCGGTCCGTTTTTCAGACGTATGGGTGTTTTCCAAGTCTCATTCGGATCGCGGATGAGAGGAAGAATGCTTCGGGGTTCCAGAAACGCCTCCAGGTCATCCAGCAAAGAGACGGGAATGTAGCCGGATAGTCGGGTTACCTCGCCGTCAGCGGTTTCCGACAGCGCCAGGGAGGCCGTTCGACGTTCGCTGAGAGTTTCCAGACGGCCAATCTCAGCATCCAAAATACCGAGACTCCCGGAAATTCTCACCAATTCGGCTTCCAGCTCATCTATGCCTCTCTCCGCCTTCTCCAGCTTATCCGCCAGGACACTCCGGCTCAAACCGGGGAGACGCTCTTCCGGGAACAAGGTTTCGGGAGGTGTCGTTTCGCCGCCGATCTTTATCAATTCCACAAAAAAGGTTTTGGATTTACTTTCGTTGATGATTTCAATATGCCGGTCTTTGAAATCGGTTTCACCTAAGATCTTAGGTGAAACGGCATGGAAGCTGACGGCAATGCCCGCATCCTCAAGACTGTTGATTGATTCTGGGCTGTAGTCTCCCCAGGGCTCCAGTGCCGAAAGATCCTTGGTGTGACGTTCCGCCTCCCCCTGAAGATCGGCGATTCGACCGACAAGCTCCTGTACTCGTCCATGGATAGCCTCGGCATCCCGGAGCGTAGAATCTGCCGGGCCGGATGACAAAGCATCCTCTTCCGGCCGTCGGTCCTCAAGAATGTCACGGCTTTTTTTAAAATCCGTGATGGACCGTTTCATCTGTTCCAGATCTTCGTCCGGAACCACTGAATCGGTCTCGATATGCACCACTCCCAAATCCTGGAGGCCCCAAAGAACCTCATCGGAATCCGAGGCGGCCATCAGCAGGAAGAGACGTTTCATTTTCTCAACCATCAGGCCGCCTCCGCCGCTCGGGCCTGCTTGGCCTTGGTGATCTTCTGTGCCGCCTTTTCAAGGTTCTCCACGTCCTCCAGATAGCGTTTGATTTTCAACACCGCCTCGGAGAACTCGGGTATCTGAACTTTCTCGTAAAGATTCACTTTCTGTGTCGTTTTCTTCCGTGCGTATTCCAGAAGCTCGACTCTTCTTTCGGCCACATCGATATCAACACGGGAGCGAAGCAGCTCTCGGGCGGTTTGCCATCCCCAAGGCAGCCAAGACGGGTCAAGCAGCGCCGAATCTGTAGATTCGATGAAACGGATTTCACCGAGTACGGGAATGGATATACCGGCCACATTGTCGGCCCCGTATTCCACGGAATCCACCGAAAGAGATTCCGGAGGGAATTCGCCGAAGAGCCGCTGAGACTCGCCGAGACAATCCCTCATTTCGGCAAAGGCGGCCCGGAGGTCTTCCAGACGCTGTTTCTCTTTCTTAATTGTCACACGCAGAGCCGCTTCCTTGGCCTTAAGAGTGGGGAGAGCGGCGATGCGTATCTTCAGCTCTTTCTGAAGAGCCTGCATGCTGACTTTGTTGAATTGAAATTTCACAGCCATCGGAGCCGCCTCATTTATCGCTGTCCTTCCAGTACTGATCCGATACGGCTTTCTTGATTCCCAGCTCCTCAAGAGAGAAATGGGTTCGAAAGAGATTCCAGGTGACATCCAGCATGGCGTCGGTACCCAAATCCACATCGATGGCCAAGAGCTTGTCGGAATACTCTTTCGCGAAGGCCATGGTCCGTTCATCGTATTCGGTGAGGTCGAATCCGTTGTCTCTCTTGGTCTTGGCTTCAGCGGCGTCGGCATAAAGCCGAACCGCGGCATTCATCACCTGGCCGTGGTCGCTGCGGGTCTTCTTTCCGATGACTTGCTGTTTGAGTCTGGATAGGGAACGGAAGGGGTCCACGATGACTTTGCCGATATCGGTGTCGGTTCGCAGGAACAGCTGCCCCTCGGTGATGTAGCCCGTGTTGTCCGGAATCGCATGGGTAATATCCCCACCGGAGAGGGTGGTGACGGCGATGATGGTGATGGAACCGCCATCGGGGAATTGAACGGCTTTTTCATAGATTTTGGCCAGATCCGAGTAGAGCGATCCGGGCATGGAGTCTTTGGAGGGTATCTGATCCATTTTGTTGGAAACGATGGCCAGGGCATCGGCGTAGAGGGTCATGTCGGTGAGGAGCACCAGAACTTTCTCATTTTTATCCACCGCGAAGTATTCGGCGGCGGCCAGAGCCATGTCGGGCACAAGGAGCCTTTCGACGGGCGGGTTCTCTGTGGTGTTGATGAAGCTGATGATTTTATCCAAGGCACCGGCGTTTTCAAAAAGTGCCTTGAAGTACAGATAATCGTCGTTGGAGAGTCCCATCCCTCCGAGAATGATTTTGTCTGCCTTGGCCTTTAGCGCCACATTGGCCATCACTTCGTTGTAGGGCTGGTCCGAATCCGCGAAAAAAGGAATTTTCTGTCCGGTGACCAGGGTGTTGTTCAAATCGATTCCGGCGATGCCGGTGGCGATGAGTTCGCTGGGCTGTTTCCGGCGAACTGGATTCACCGAAGGGCCGCCGATGGCCCGCTCCTCGCCTTCGGGCTCCGGCCCACCGTCGATGGGCCGGCCGTAGGCATCGAAAAATCGACCCGCCAGTTCGTCGGAAACTTTGAGGGTGGCCGGTTTTCCCAGGAATACCACTTCGGCATCCGTGGAGACGCCCTCGGTGCCGGCAAATATCTGCAGGGTCACTTCGTCACCGTTGATTTTCACAACCTGGGCCAGGCGGTCTTCCACCCAGGCCATTTCCTCATTCCCGATGCCGGTGGCTTTGAGAGAGACTGTGGCTTTGGTGATTTTATCAATCTTGGTATGGATTTTCTGAAAGGCCATGGGTTGCATCAGGCCACCTCCCCTTGGGCGCCGGTTTGGAGTGTATCCTGCAATTCAGTCTCGAATTGTTTAAATTGATCGGAACCGAACTCGCAGAAGTTCATCTGCTTGAAGGAGTTGATGACTTTTTTGAAGAACGGCGCCACCTCCTCGAATGACGCGAAGGCGTATTCACGCTCGCAGACCGCTTTGACTGCCCTGAGTCCATATTCCTGCCGATCCACCGATGCGAAACGGTCGATGGGGTCGAAAGCATCCTGCTGAATGAGGGCGAAATCGATCACTTCGCTGATCCAGAAGTCGATGTGGTAATCCACCGGGACTCCGTCGTCCCCAAGGATGGCGATCTGATCCTGGGCTTCCTTGCCCCGAAGCATCCGGTTCTTGAGATCCAGAACATCGGCCACCCAATCATCACCGGATCGCTTGGTCAGGAACTCTCTGATTTCCGGGCTCTCAAGGTATTTGGAGTAGCTTTCATGAGGATCGATGGCCGGATATCGTTTGGAGTCGGCCC
>JARGFR010000237.1 GCA_029210985.1 Spirochaetaceae bacterium
GCCGATTGGTCTTCAATTCACTCAACGGCGCACTCTCCCGGAATGTGGAGCGGGAATCCCCCGCCGTCTATCCGGTGGAAACAGAACGGCGCCGGGGCGGCTCGACTCGATTCGACCCGTCCCTCCCGGCCGATTTTAGTTGGATACCCGAGAACGATCTGCCGACACAGTCATGGGATTTGGCCGAAGAACTGAGGATAGCCGCCGAAGAAGACTATCAGCGGTGGCGTTCCGGCCTTGAGGAGGACATCACGGAGGCAAGGGCACTTGCCGACAGAGTCTCATCGCTTACATCACAGCCTTTACCGGAGGGGCAGGATATCAAAGCATGGGTGGAGAGGCTGGAAGAAGCCCGTAGGCTGGCCGCTGACTTGGAGGCGTCAAGAAACAGTCTGGTATCCCGGAGGACGGATCTGGAGAATCAGATACAGGACGTTCGCAGCGCGTCATCCGAAGTCCGGAGAGCCGTGGAGAGAGACCTTGAACGCATCCGGGCCGCGATAAAGCCGAATCGTGAAATTATCAATCGATGGATGGAAGCCGCCGTCAAAGCCTACCTGGGCGATTCGGCTTCGTTGTGGTATGGCCGGATTCGAGAGGCTTCCGCACGGGCCGGAGAACAGGGCAAAAAGGACGAAGATGAACGCCGAGAAAGCCGTGGGCGAATGAAAACAGGGCGAATTGTCCGGTTTCCCGCGAGTCTCCCGCCGAGATTCAGTATCCGGGAATTGAATCTGGTGGGTGACGATGGCGTCGTGTCCGGCAGACATGTGGGGATTGATCATGATTTGAGCGGCAACCCGACAGAACTGGCCTTGGATTCTTCGGACTTGGATGCCACTCTCATCATCAACGGCAGATCCGATGCCGATGTTTTGGTGGATTTGTTTCTTGACTTATCGAATGCGGAATGGAAGTCACCGAACGGGAACGGAGGACTGGGCGGAGAACTGGATCTGGAGGGCCACCTCAAAGTTGAAAGTAAAAATTTCGAAGAGTTGGAATCAAAGGGCCGGGTGATCCTTGGAGATTGGAGCGGATCGCTGGAGTTCGGCGGTGTGGAGATGGTCGGACCGGCCAGTCCGTCCCTGGGCATGTCCTACACCTTCGATATGACGGGTGGAAATCCATCCATCAGCTTGTCCCTGGATGACTCTTCCTTGGGCTATTGGACATCCGCGCTGGCTTCCGCTCTCCTGCCTTCGGGTATGGAAAGTGCGGAGGAGACCATTAGAGAAGGAATCCAGGGTGACCTCTCCAAATTGGATGAACTTGTGAACCGGTGGACCGGCTCATCTGACGAACTGGAAAACATCGAAAAACTTCTTTCCGACCAATCCGAACAGTTAAATCAGCTGATGGTTCGTCTGAGAGAGGAATCCACCGGATCTCTACCGGAGTTGAATGTGCAAGATGCGGCCGATGGACTGCGGTCTCTGTTTTAACGCTTTTAATTGGATGGTTGGTTCAAAAATCCAGACTCAGCTGACCGGATTGATCTATCTCCGACCCGCAGAATGTTGAAACGCAGGCGCCCAGGAGTCTCACGGGACGTCTGCCGGCTTCGGTGGCGCGCATAAGACTTGCGGCATGGGAATAGAGGCTCTCAGGGGATGAGACAGGGTTGTCCAGAGTTCGACTTCTGGTAATTTGTTTAAAATCAGCATATTTGATTTTCAAGGTGATCGTCTTTCCCTTCAGTCCGCGTTCCTCCAATTCCTCCCATATGTCATGGGAGAGGTTCTCCAGGAAACTCATGAGCTGATCGGAATCAGATACATCATCTCCGAAGGTGCGTTCTTTCCCCAGAGATTTACGAATGCGCTCAGTCACGACTTCTCTTTCGTCGATGCCCCGGCTGAGTCGGTAATACCACGGACCGGACTTCCCGAAAACGGAAGTGAGTTTCCAAAGAGGCCAGGAACGAAGATCACCACCGGTTCGTATCCCCAATTCTTCCATTTTCGCCGCCGTCACAGGCCCGACACCCCAGAATTTGGAAACCGGCAGATCCGTCAGAAAACCCCTGGCCTGATCCGGGCGAATAACAGTCAGACCGTCGGGTTTGTTCCAATCTGAGGCGATTTTAGCCAACGCTTTATTGAACGAGACACCGGCCGAAGCCGTGAGCTCCGTCTCTTCCAGAATCCTTTTCCTGATGTACTTGGCCAGCCTGGTGGCCGACTCCTCTTGAAAATGGTTTGCCGTGACGTCCAGATACGCCTCGTCCAGGGACAGCGGCTCGATACGGTCTGTGACTTCCCGGAAAATATCATGAATCTGATGAGACACCCTGCGGTATTCGGTAAAATCGGCATTGGCGATGAAGACGGCATGAGGACAGCGACGATATGCCTCGGAGGTGGGCATGGCCGACCGGATGCCGAATACCCGTGCTTCATATGAGCAGGTGGACACCACACCGCGGCTGTCGGGTCGTCCGCCGACGACAACAGGCTTACCCTGCAGTTCGGGATTATTCCGCTGCTCCACCGATGCGTAGAACGCATCCATGTCGACGTGGATAATCTTTCGAGTCGAATCGCCGGCCATAAGTCACTATACATCCGTACACCTTTTGCGGGCAAGACGGCGTCTATGAACTCTTTCATCTTGACCATATCGCTTTAGGCAGGTACACCCGATGTACATGAGCCTGAATGAAGCCTCACGACTAATCCGGCATGCCCGGGGATGCGACAGAGGTCGTCTCAAAAAAAAACTGGATAAACTTCGAAAAACCGGCAAAGACGATCAGATCCGGCAAACAGAACTGCTGGCCGACATCAAGGCCTCGGCCGGAGAGCGGAACAGACGATTGAAACTCGCCGTCGATTATCACTATCCCGAGAATCTGCCCATCATCGATCGGCGCCGCGAAATTGTCGAAGCCATAAAGAAACATCAAGTCCTCGTGCTCTCGGGAGAAACCGGAAGCGGGAAAACAACTCAAATCCCCAAGATGTGTATGGAAGCCGGGCGGGGTGTGGACGGACTCATCGGATGCACACAGCCCAGACGCATCGCCGCATTGACGGTTTCGGCACGGATAGCCGAAGAACTGCAAACCGAATCGCTGGTGGGATATAAGATCCGCTTTCATGATTCCACCAAACCGGAAAACATGATCCGCATTATGACCGACGGCACTCTCCTGGCCGAGGCTCAGGGGAATCCTTCACTTCGTGCCTACGATACGTTGATTATCGATGAGGCCCATGAAAGGTCTCTCAACATCGATGTGCTCCTGGGAATGGTGCGTCGGCTCGTTGATAAGAGACGGGATTTGAAGGTGATAATCACATCGGCCACTCTGGATACGGAAAAATTTTCCAAGCATTTCAAATCCGCGCCGATTATCGAAGTTTCCGGAAGAACTTATCCGGTGGAAATCCGCTATGCTCCCTCGGCATCCGACGAAGAATCCTCCGGCCTTCCGGATCAGATGGCCGCCGCGGTAACGCTTTTGGTGAAGGAGAGCCGAAGGGGCGATATCCTGGCTTTCCTGCCCACGGAGCAGGATATCCGCGAGACTATGGATGCGGTGTCCAGGTTCTTATCGGATCGACTGGAAATCCTGCCCCTTTTCGCAAGACTGCCCGCTTCGGAGCAGAAAAAGGCCTTCAAGACCGGGGGAAAAAGAAAATTGGTGGTGGCCACAAACGTGGCCGAAACATCCCTCACCATACCCGGGATTCGATACGTTGTTGACAGTGGTTTAGCCCGAATCAGCCGCTACAATCCCGGAACCGGCACACACGGATTGCCTGTGGATCCCATATCCAGAGCGAGCGCGGATCAAAGGGCCGGGCGCTGCGGACGGGTTGAAGACGGCATTTGCGTCAGGTTGTATTCCGAGGAAGATTACCTGGCCCGACCCGAATATACCTTGCCGGAAATTCGACGAACAAACCTGGCCGAAGTTATTCTCCGGCTTCTTGATATCGGAATCAGCGACATTGAGAGCTTTCCCTTCGTGGATTCACCGGACAGCCAGGGGATACGGGACGGCTTTCGCACCTTGAAAGAAATCGGAGCGCTGGAATCCTCTCGGTCCGAGGGCAGACGGTTAACCAAGGACGGCCGGCTGATGGCGAAGCTCCCCCTGGACCCCCGATTGGCCAAGGTGCTCCTCCAGGCGGATAGGGAAGGGTGTATGGGGGACGTGCTGCCTATTGCGGCGGCTTTGAGCCTTCCCGATCCTAGAGAAAGACCCCCGGAAAAAGCCGGAAGCGCCGATGCCGCCCATCGGAAATTCACCGATGAACTGTCGGATTTCATGGGATGGCTGAATATCTGGGACGGGTTTCGCCAATATGGAAAGAAGGGTTCCTACAGCGGCAAGCTGAAGAAATACTGTCAAGAAAACTTCCTGTCCTTTCGGCGAATGAAAGAATGGATGGACATTCACCGGCAGTTGACTTTGGCCATGGAAGACGGTGGTTATCGACCGAAGAGAGTGCCTTCGGGACCGTCGTTGGACTTAAAAGGTGGTTTTTCTCAGCGATATGCTGCGATTCACCGGGCCTTACTCAGCGGCTTTCTGTCTCATATCGCCAGAAGGGAAGAAAAAGGTATTTATGAAGCCACGCGAAGCCGGAAAGCCCGAATCCATCCGGGTTCGGCACTGCGCAATGCCTCACCGCCCTGGATTATGGCCGCGGAAATCGTCAGAACCAGTCGAATTTATGCTCGCTCGGCGGCGGCGATCGATCCCGGCTGGCTGTTGGATTTAGGTTCGGAATTGGTGACTCGAAATTGGCTGACCCCCCACTGGAGCCGTAAAGAGGGAGCCGTCATGGCCGCAGAACAGGTTCGGCTCTTTGGTTTTCTGATATCCAGGGACGGTATAGTCCCTTATGGAAGTGTAAAACCGGATGAGGCCCGAGAAATCTTCATACGGTCCGCTCTCGTGGAAGGCGACATCGCGGGGCGAGCCTCTTACGGTTTTCTCGAGGCTAATCGCAGACTCCTTGATCGGCTCGGAACCCTGGAAGAAAAACTCAGACGCAGGGATCTGGTGGCCGGAGAAGAT
>JARGFR010000238.1 GCA_029210985.1 Spirochaetaceae bacterium
CCTCATCGAATGATCTGCGACGAGGCGGCGGCGACAGCTATGAAAAAGAAAATTTGGCATCGAAAATTGCCGTTCATCGCGATGACCAGGGGATGGATGAGAGACTGTTTAAAAACAGGCTGAGATGATTGCAGAGGAGCTGACCCACTGAACAATGGGGAGTGAACCCTTCTTCAGTTTTTCGATGCCGGCAACGATACGGTCACATCAATATTCCTAAATAAGGAACTTAATAGTGACTCCCTATAGGGAACATTATATAATTCCTCAATGAGGATAATCGCCAAGAAGACACTAAACGACTTCTCTGCGTCCCATCCTCGGGCGAAAGGCTCTTTGGACTCCTGGTTCATTGAAGCGAAACATGCTGTTTGGAAAACTCCATCGGATATCAAGTCGAGGTTTCCATCGGTGAGTTTCTTGAAGGACAATCGCGTTTTTTTCAACATCAGCGGCAATAAGTATCGGGTCTTGTGCCGGATACGATACGAGTCAGGCATCATCTTCATCCTATTCGTTGGTACTCATGCCGACTATGACAAGATCGACGCGACGAACCATCGATATCGTTCGAAATTAGGGGGAACGATATGAAAATCATACGGAACGAAAAAGACTACGAAGCAGCTCTCGAGCAAATGGATATACTCTTCGATGCCGAGCCGGGAACCGATGAGTTCGACGAAATGGAAGTCCTGGCCCTCCTTATCGAGAACTATGAGGAAGAGCACTTCGCCATGGATCTCCCCGATCCCATCGAAGCTATCAAGTTCCGCATGGATCAGGAAGGTTTGAAGCAAAAAGACCTCATCCCCTTAATCGGTTCACGATCAAAAGTCTCGGAGGTTTTATCAGGTAAAACCGGCCTGTCATTGAAAATGATACGGAACATCCATCGTCAACTGGGTATCTCTGCCGAAGTCCTCCTCCGTGAATCAGGGGCCTCTCTTTCTGATGCCACGCAAGATTTGGAGTTTGAGAAATTCCCAGCGAAGGAAATGCTGGAAGCCGGTGCGTTCCAGTTTCTGAAGATGAATGACCCCTTGAAGGATGTCGGACAAACCATCCGGGGCCTCTTGGCTGATATCGGCTCGATGTTCAATATGCCGGCTATCCAGTATCGCAAGAGCGGAACCTCTCGCTTAAATGAGAAACGGAATCCCTATGCGTTGTTAGGGTGGAGCTTTCATGCGATGTCTCTGGCCTCCCGGGAGGTCGTGCCTGAGAAATTCGATGCCGATTTGATTGACAAGACCTTTCTCAAAGGGCTCACCGCATTAAGCGTGCTGGATAAAGGACCGCTGAGAGCAAAGGAGTTCTTAGCAAAATACGGAATTGTTCTTCTCTATCTTCCGCAGTACAGGAAAACTTATCTGGATGGTGCTGCGTTTCTTCGAACGGATGGTACTCCCGTAATCGTCATAACAGGGCGGTACGATAGGCTCGACAATTTCTGGTTTGTCCTGCTGCATGAGCTTGGGCACGTTGTAAAACACCTGGATCAGGAAACCTGCCCCTCACTGGCTGACGACATGAGTCTGCGTGGATTGTCGGCGGAGGACTCTATTGAGAAAGAAGCCGATGCCTTTGCCGAAGAAGCTCTCATCCCGGCGGATATCCATTTCGACCCGAGCGACCATCTCTCGACTGCCGACGTAAAGGCCTTCGCAAGGCGTCATGAGCTGCATCCAGCGATTCTGGCCGGTCGTATTCAGTACACGAGAAAAGACTATAAGGTTTTCCGAAACCTTCTCGGCAATGGGGAAGTATGGAAATGCTTTGATAAGTAAAAGACGGCTGCTACAGCAGTCAGCTGGATAAAACCATCATCGCCGCTTGCTATGCGTGGATATACTGGTTGATTTCAACATTTCCGCTACGCACTCAGAAACGCCGTGAACCGAACATCCAATCGCACCTTATCTGGCTGATTTTTCTTACGCAATGGAATGTGAATAACATTCCCATCCAGTTCCTGGAAACCGTGTTTCAGCATCGGGCCGTCAATTTCATCCAGAAGATCTTTCCGGATGTGCACTTTGTAGTCAGGAGAGATGCCGAGAATGTGTTGATCGTAGGCCGAGTGATGGATTTTGCACAGTGACAGGCCATTCGGAACAATCGGGAGTCCGTCTTCGTGAGAATCCGGAATGATATGGGCGGCATCCAGGAGTTCTGGATGTTGGAGCCGACAGATGGTGCATCGACGGGCGTAGGCATCCAGAACGAATTCCCGAAACGCCGACTGGTGCATTCTTTGACGAGTGATACGGGTCACATAACGCCGGACACTCAGGATGGAATCGGACTGAGTATAAAATTCATCTTCTGGCGAGGTAAGGTGTTCAACCCCTGTAAGGGACACATCCATCGCCGCTTCAATACAAAGGTCAGAAGGATTATCCCTGAGAATAAACACCGGCCACGCCGCTACGTAGAGTCCCGGTCTTATGGCCTGGAAGTAGATTAACGGGATGCGTTCTCGAAATGCTTTTCTCAGACCTCGATTGTCACGATGTTGCGGATCGTTTCCGCGATAGGAATATCGGAGAACCCCGTCATCGGTAAATCCATCATCGTAGGGGCCGTCAGGTATTGTTGTTATAGAAATCGGGGTTTGGAAGCCTTTGGGAGTCCATATACCGGTTGGCCCGACTAGAGTGATCCGCCTTCCTCTAAACTCGAACCCTTGTGTAAGATCGTCTCGCTGAAAAACCCCTCCGGACCTTTCCGAGATCGTTTTCAGCCATTGAAATGCCGCAATTCTGGTTTCTTCTTCCACAATATGCTCAGAACCAAAAAAGATAGTTTACTATATCATCAGATGATCACCCCGGACCGACAAACGTCAGACTACTACGAGGAAAACTCCAGCGGCCTCTCACGCCGTTATGAATCCGCGGCATCGTCCACTCTTTTCCCCCACATCTTTCCCGCCGGCGAATCCCTTCTCGATATCGGCTGCGGTTCCGGCCGGGACCTTGCGGCCCTCCAAGCTCAGGGGCTGGATGTCGTCGGCATAGATACCTCGGAGGCCATGCTGGCCGAAGCCCAACGGCTCCATCCGAAACTGGCCGGCCGCCTGTACGCCGGTTCCCTACCCGGCCCACTGCCGGAAATCACGAATGCGCCTTTTGACAACATCCTGATCAGCGCCGTTCTGATGCATATTCCCGATGGACACCTCTTCAGTACCGCACTGGCCATCAGGAGTCTTCTGAAGCCCGAGGGTCAGCTGGTGGTTTCGGTGCCCACCGAGCGGGACGACCTCCGGGGCGGAACCCACAGGGATGAATCCGGCCGCCTGATGATTCTTCGAAGCGAGGCCGCGGTCTCCCTGCTTTTCGAACGTCTGGGATTCCGGAAAACCGCGTCCTGGCATTCGGCCGACCAACTGAATCGCGGCGGCGTAAAATGGGTCACCATACAGTTCCGTTACTCCCCGGCGGGTATCGCCCGGCCGGTGGCCCGCATCGAGTCCATCATCAATACCGATAAGAAGACGGCCACGTACAAACTGGCACTTCTTCGGGCCTGCTGCGATGTCGCCCAGAAGGAAAACGGCCGTGTGTCCTGGCATCCTGACGGCCGGGTGCGGCTTCCGGTTGCATCCCTGGTGGAGAGATGGACCGAATACTACTGGCCGCTGATGGCCTCTCCCGAATTTGTCCCCCAGAACCAGGGAGAAGAGCCCGGCTCCGCCAAGCCCATCAGTTTCCGCCGAAATCTGACAAATCTTGCTCAGCTCTACCGACCCAGGGGCGGCTACAGTGCCTTTGCCGAAGAGGCACGATCCGCCTCGCTGTCGGGCGCGGGATCCGACCTGTGGAAAAACGCCCGCTCGGACATACGCAATGCCATCATCAAAGGACCGGTTTATTACTCCAAAGGATCCACCGACGGCTCCCGGCCTTTCGAGTATGAGAAAGAAACCAAATCCGTTCTCCTCTCTGCTGACCTCTGGCGCGAGTTCGCCCTTCTGGGTCATTGGATTCGGGACAGCCTGCTCCTCCGCTGGGCCGAAGAAACAGACCGGATGTCCCATGGCCGCATGCCCGTCGGCAATGCCCTGGCCCTTCTCCTCTCCAACCTCCATCCCGAACGGGACCAGAATCGGGTCAGAGCCATCTACCTGGAGAAACCCGATCTGGAATGCGTCTGGTCGGGAAAAACTTTGAAGCCGAACACCCTCCACATCGACCACGCCATTCCCTTCGCCCTCTGGCGGGACAACAGCCTTTGGAATCTCTTCCCTTCTGATGAAAAGGTGAACAATCACAAGCGGGATAAACTCCCCACCGAAAACCTGATGAACCGCCGTCGGGATGCAGTTATTCAGAACTGGCAGACCATCAGCGATACTCAGCCCATCCGCTTCGCCGCTGAGGCATCTTCCCTCCTGGGCAGAAATCCCGGAGCGAACTGGCAAGCCGCCCTGTTTATGGCCTTCCTGGAAGCCGTCGAAGTCACCGCCACCCGCCGGGGCGTCGAACGGTGGGAACCGGCATAAGGGGGAAACACTTCCTGCCGGCTCACCGACAGCAAACTCATACTTCCATCATCACCATCAAGTTACATCTTTGTTGAGACAGGCGGGTTTAGTACGTGGTTCATTCGTGGATTCAAGCAATAGGAGGATTTATTCAGTCATTAGAAGCAAAAACACATTGTGAATCCCCGTTGCGTCAATACTAAATCTACTCGAACCATGATGGTTGCCTCATAACTCAAATCTATTCCTAAATGCGCAGGTAAAATCTCCGTTTAACATTACGCTCCTTTGTCCTGAGGATAGGCACTCTGAAGGTGCTCGGCATGGTCGAGAAGTTTCTTTTGAAGGTTGGCAACCTGGAGTGCCAAGGCCACGGGATTCAAGCTCTTCCGCTTCAGCCGGATAGCCTTCTTGACACTTTCGTCAACCGCCGGGCTATCCAACAGACGCATCGCGGGCGTCTTCGGTATTTGTCAAGAAAGATGTCAACCAATCTAAGCCACCTTCCTATGAATCAGACGTTTTGTTTCATGTGACGGGT
>JARGFR010000239.1 GCA_029210985.1 Spirochaetaceae bacterium
TGTTCATCCAGACCTGTCAATCTCGATGTGGATGGAACCGTCGGTTTCCCGCCGATCCCACAGCCTATTAGTGATCCATCAACCACCGATGAACAGATTCCGCCGCCTTTCGACCGTGGTTGATTGCTCTCACCACCAGGGACGCACCTGTGTTAGCGTCGCCTGCGGTGAAAATACCATCGACGTTTGTTCGATAGTCATCGGCTTGAATATTGCCTCTGCCGTCAAGGGTGATTCCGGGATCGGTGACTGCCCGGCCGTGTTCAACATGAACAAAGCCCATGGCCAGCAGGACCAAGTCGACATTCAGCGAGAACTCACTGCCTTTCACCGCCTGCATGGTAGGTCTGGCACCTCTTTCACCGGGGATCCATTCAATCCGCCGGAAGTTGCCTTTCTCAACGTGTCCGTTATTTCCCTCAAAAGAGAGCGTTTCAATATTCCAGTCGCGTTCGACGCCTTCCTTATGACTGGAAGATGTCCGCAGGATTTGCGGCCATTCGGGCCACACGGGGTTCCAAGGTTTGTCCCAGACCATGGGTTTGGGCATGATTTCATACTGATAGACAGCCTTGGCACCCTGGCGTCGAGACGTACCGACACAATCCGATCCTGTATCTCCGCCGCCGATGACTAAAACGGTCTTATCTTTCGCGGTGATTTCCTTTCCTTCATAATCCTCACCGCCGATCCTTCTATTCGATTGGCCTAAAAATTCCATGGCATAATGAACGCCGTCGAGTTCACGCCCGGGAACAGGGAGATTCCGAGGTTCGCCGGCACCCATGGTGAACAATACGGCGTCGAATTTCTCCCGCAGATACCGGATAGAAAGGTCCTCGCCTATACTCACTCCGGTCTCAAAGATAATTCCTTCCGCCGACATTTGCTCTAAACGGCGGTCGATGACACCTTTGTCCAGCTTGAAATCAGGGATTCCGTACCGAAGTAATCCGCCGATTTTTCTGTTCTTCTCAAAGAGCGTCACGGTATGCCCCGCCCTTCGCAGCTGTTGGGCGGCGGCCATTCCGGCCGGTCCCGAACCGACGACTGCGACGGATTTTCCGGTCTCCACCTTCGGAGGCCTGGGGATCACCCAACCCGCTTCGAAAGCTTTTTCGATAACGGCGCGCTCATTTTGTTTAATGGTGACCGGTGCGTCGTTGATGGCCAAGGTGCAGGATGTCTCGCAGGGAGCCGGACAGACTCGGCCGGTGAATTCCGCAAAATTGTTGGTAATTTCCAAGCGTTCGTACGCTTCCCGCCATTGTCCTCGCCAAATGGCATCGTTCCACTCGGGGATCAGGTTCACCACAGGACAACCGATGCTGTGACAGAACGGTGTTCCGCATTCCATACAGCGGCCGCCCTGTTCCGTCAGTTCTTCCACAGTTTTGTCGACTGTGACTTCCTTATAGTCTTTCAGACGCTCGTTCACATCGCGATATTGAATCTCTGTCCGTGTGTATTCAAGGAATCCGTTGGTCTTTCCCATCAGACGAAAACCTCCTCGGTGATCGCGGTTGTATCCGTGTTCTGAGTTTCCATATCACGGATCTTATCAAGGGCTTTTCGATATTCGATGGGCATCACCTTGACGAATCGCGGAAGACTTTCTTCCCAGCTGTCAAGGATACGCTGCCCCACCAGGCTGTCGGTGTAGGATGTGTGCCTTTCGATGAGTGTTTTCAATTGATGAATATCCTCTTTCTCAATGACCGGTTCGATGTCCACCATTTCCAGGTTGCACCGCGTATCAAAGAGCTGGTTTTCGTCATAGACATAGGCGACTCCGCCGGACATACCCGCTGCAAAGTTCACTCCCGTCGGACCGAGTATGACGGCCTTTCCCCCGGTCATGTATTCACATCCATGATCACCAACACCCTCGACAACCGCTGTGGCACCGGAGTTGCGCACACAGAACCGCTCGCCGGCCATGCCGTTGATGAAGGCCTCACCGCCGGTAGCACCGAAGAGATTGACGTTTCCGGTGATGATGTTGCGATAACCGGAGAACGTCGAACCCTCGGCGGGATGAAGAATCAGCCGGCCGCCGGAGAGTCCCTTGCCGAAATAGTCATTCGACTCACCAATTAACTTGAATGTGATTCCTTTCGTGAGGAAGGCACCGAAACTCTGTCCGGCCGATCCATTGAAATTCACCGTAATGGTGTCATTGGGAAGACCCGCGGATCCGTGAGTCTTCGTTACTTGATAGCTCAATGTTGCCCCAACGGTCCGGTTGCAGTTTTTGATTGCTCTATCGAGAACGATTTTCTCTCCCTTTTCAATCGCCGGCCGACAGGCCTCCACCAATTCAGGATCCAGGGAAAGACTGAAATCGTGCTCCTGTTTGGAAGTACAGCGAAGGGGTTCACCGTCGACTCTGTCCGGCGGCATCAACACCTTGGAGAAATCCAAACCTTTGGCTTTGTAATGTTCAACCGCCTGATCGACTTCGAGCATATCGACCCGGCCTATCATCTCATCCAGTGTCCTGAATCCGATTTCGGCCATGATAAGCCGCAGCTCCTCGGCGATAAAACGCATGAAGTTCCGTAAATGCTCCGGCTTGCCCGGGAAACGTCTGCGCAGTTCAGGATTCTGAGTGGCCACGCCCACAGGGCAGGCATTGGTATGACAGGCCCGCATCATTACGCACCCGATGGAAACCAACGTAGCCGAACCGAAACCATATTCTTCCGCTCCGAGAAGTGCGGCAATGGCCACATCACGCCCGGTCTTGAGTTGACCGTCGGTCTGCACCCGGATTCGGCTGCGAAGCTTATTCATTACAAGAACCTGCTGGGTCTCGGCTAATCCGAGTTCCCACCATGTGCCGGCATACTTTATGGAACTCAATGGACTGGCACCCGTGCCGCCGTCGCCGCCGGAGATGAGAACCATGTCCGCTTTGCCCTTGGCGACACCCGCGGCGACTGTACCGACGCCGACCTCGGATACGAGCTTCACCGAAACTCTGGCTTCCGGATTGGCGTTTTTCAGATCGAAAATGAGCTGGGAAAGATCCTCGATGGAATATATATCATGGTGAGGCGGCGGACTAATGAGCATGACTCCTGGAGTCGTGAAACGCACCCGGGCGATTTCATCGTTCACTTTGTGCCCCGGCAGCTGTCCACCCTCACCGGGCTTTGCGCCCTGGGCCATCTTAATCTGCAGTTCCTCACAGTTGGCCAGGTAGGCGGCATTGACACCAAAACGTCCCGACGCAATCTGTTTTGTATGGCTCTTCCGGTCGGAACCGTCGGGGTCCGGCGTATAGCGGGCCTCATCTTCACCGCCCTCACCCGAATTGCTCCTGCCGCCCAGTCCGTTCATCGCTATGGCGATGGTTTCATGGGCTTCCTTGCTGATGGAGCCGAAGGACATGGCTCCTGTTGTGAAGCGCTTCACGATTTCATCGGCACTCTCCACATCATCAAGAGAAATTGGAGTTCCGGTTTTGAATTTGAAAAGTCCGCGCAGGGTGTTCAGACCCCGGGCCCTGTCGTTGATGATGGACGAATATTCGCGGAACGCGTCAAAATCTTGATTGCGAACAGCCTTGTGCATGGCAACAATGGCTTCGGCGCTGAAAAGGTGACGGTCGGCGCCCACTCTGGAAGCGAAAGCGCCTCCGGAGGCCAGACGGGCACTGTAGATGTCGTCGGCGGCCCAGGCGGCGTCGTGGCGATCGATGGCATCCTTTTCGATAGCATTCAAATCCAATCCGCCGATTCTGCTGGCGGTTCCGGAGAAATATTTATCCACGACACTCTCGGCGATGCCCACCGCTTCGAAAATCTGAGCGCCCCGATAGCTTCTTAAGGTGGAAATACCCATCTTGGACATCACTTTCAGCAGACCTTTCTTTACCGCTGTGATGTAATGCTCCATCGCATGCTGAAGGGTGAGGTCATCGGGAAGATAACCTCGTTTCTTTATTTCTGAAAGAGACTCGAAGACAAGAAACGGATTGATACCGCTGCATCCATATCCGATGAGTGTGGCAAAATGCTGGACCTCCCTGACTTCTCCGGACTCGAGAATCAATCCGGTCAGATGCCTTTTGCCGATCCTGATCAGGTGATGGTGAACGGCGGAAACGGCCAATAACGCGGGAACGGAAAGATGTTCGCGATCCACACCCCGATCCGAAAGAATGACAAGGGATGCACCCTCATCCACTTTTTGTTCCACGGCTTCGCAGATTCCGTTAATGACGGATTTCATCTGTCCACGGGCACCAGCGGCCTGAAAAACAATACTCACAGTTTTGACGACGAACTCATCGAGCTCCACCTCTCTGAGGTATCTCATGTCGTCATTTGTCAGAACAGGATGTGCGAGTTTGAGCTGTCGGCAGTGAGCGGGTGTCTCGGAAAGGAGGTTGCGTTCTTTCCCGACGAAACTCATCAGGGACATCACCAGGTTTTCTCTATATGGGTCAATGGGAGGATTAGTCACCTGGGCAAAATGCTGGCGGAAGTAGTCATAGAGCAGAACCGGTTTTTCAGAAAGAACGGAGAGCGGGCTGTCATTACCCATAGAACCGATCGGTTCCTGCCCGTTTGTCGCCATCGGAACGATCACTTTGCGGATATCTTCATACGAATATCCGAACGCTCTCATTGTATGCCGGAGTGTGTCCGGATCGTATGATGCCGTCCTGGGCGTCTGAAGGAGCCCCGAAAGCTCTATTTTTTCCTCAGAAAGCCATCTTCGGTATGGCTGTTGGCGGCTGATATGACTTTTGACTTCGTTATCCCGAACAATCCTCTTTCGCCGTGTGTCCACGACAAATATTTTGCCCGGTGCCAGACGCCCTTTTTCCAGTACATTTTGCGGATCCACATCTATGACACCGGTTTCGGAAGCCATAATAACCAATCCGTCCTTCGTCACGGTATACCGTCCGGGTCTTAATCCATTCTTATCCAGCGTTGCTCCGATACGTGTACCATCGG
>JARGFR010000023.1 GCA_029210985.1 Spirochaetaceae bacterium
AGCAGACACAGGATCGAGCGCTCTTGAATCCGGGCTCCGGGCTGATGCAATTCACTCTCGGTAGTCTTTTGGCCGTCCGGCAAAATCCAGTCGGGCCGTGCCTTGGTCCAGGCCGCCGTTTTCCGTCAGAAAAGACAGCACGGTCGCCGTCGGCACATCTCCGTTGAACTCTCCATCCAGCCATCCGGCGAAATTACCCACTCCGGGCTGATGCCCGCAGCCCAGAATATGACCGCCTCGGCCGGCATATGTGCCGACAATCCGAATCCAGTCAAATCGGGTGGCAAGATAGAGGCTGTCTTCCACAATAACTTCAACACCGGGCTGGAGTTTCCAGGCATCAGCGAATAATTCCACGGTCTCCATCGTTCTCACCGCCGGAGAAACGAGTATAATATCGGGCTTGGGCAGCCGCTCCGCACAGACCAGCCCCATCAGCGGTGCATCGCGGCGTCCCCGGTCATTCAGCGTTCTGTCAATATCGCGAAGGTCCGGGTTGTCCCAGGAACTCTTGGCATGTCTGAGAAGCGTCAATCGCATCATGGGCGTATTCTAGTCCAAGCTGCGCCCGGGTTCCATTCTCCCAAGCCCTATTTATGCTTGCCGAATATATAACAATTTTAATATTATAGGATACGGAGGCATCTGAATGATCAAACGAATCTCATTAAGTCACGACCAGGCAATCAAAGCCGTCGAAAACGGAGACTTTACCGACGACATCACCGCCTCTGATGACGCCGTCGTTCTGGTGCTGACCCAAAGCTGGTGCCCTCAATGGGCTTTTATGAATAAATCCATTCTCGGCCTGGGAGACGGGCCCGAGGATCTGAGCCTCACCATATACACCTATGAGTATGACAAATCTCCCCACTTCACCCGGTTCATGACGTTCAAGGAATCCGTCTATCGGAACTGGGAAGTGCCTTATGTACGTCTCTACCGAAAGGGACAGTTCGTCGGTGAGAATAACGCTATGCCCGCCGGCCGCATGATCGAAGCCCTAAGAAAGGCTGTCTGACATTAGTCTATACTCGCAAAACGCCCATTCTCTTTCAGTCCGGATCGGTCCAGTATTCCTTCGGAACGGGATTGCTCCCTTCCCAGATTATCTGTCGAAACTGTATGGGGTCGGTGTTTCCTTCGGTATTGATGAAAAGTACCTGGCTTTCTTCATTGATTGCCAAGAAATCGCGCAGTGCGTCCACTCCGTTCTCCTTGAGTATGGCGACCAGGGCCCCCAGGGTGACCGCACCGCTCTCACCGCTGATAACGAAGGGGTCACCGGCGAGAGGTGTGGCGTATATTCGCATTCCTTTTGCCGCGACGTAGTCCGGAACGGCGACATACGCATCGACTGTCTCCTTCAAAATTTCCCAGGCGATGGGACTCGGCTCACCACAGGCTAATCCGGCCATAATGGTGTCCAGATCGCCATCGATAGAATGCGGTTTGCCGTCATTGATCTTGGCGCTATGCAGCAGACAAGCCGCGTTTTCCGGTTCTATGACGATACATTTCGGTGCTTCTTCACCAAACAGGCTGTGGTAATAACCGATAACTGCCGCAGCGAGGGCACCCACACCGGCCTGTACCAGAACATGGGTGGGTTTGATTATCCCCTGTCCGCTGAATTGCTCCTGAATTTCGGCCATCATCGTCGTATAACCCTGCATTATCCAGGCCGGTACGGTGGTGTAGTCATCCCAACTGGTATCACTGATGATTTCCCAACCGTTCTTTTTTGAATCAATGACTATTTGTCGGACCGCATCGTCATAGTTTCCTTCGACAACCTTCACAATCGCTCCGTAGCTTTTTATCGCATCGATTCGCCTTTTGCTGGTTTCCTTGTGAACATATATGACGCATTTCTGGCCCAGCCTCTGAGCCGCCCAGGCGATGCCGCGGCCATGATTTCCATCTGTCGCACTGGCGAAAGTGATGACGCCCAGCTTCCGTTTCATCTCCTCCGAAATCAGATTTTCATAGAGAATTTCCTCATCTTTGAGACCCAACTTTTCCTGTATAAAGCGATACAGGGCAAAGGAACCACCCAGCACTTTGAAACTGTTGAGTTCAAGCCGTACGGCCTCGTCTTTTACCCAAAGGCCTCCAACGTCGAGCATCTGCGCAAGATGAGGCAGTGATCGCAAAGGGCTCATGGAATACCCAGGTATCTGACGATGAAATCTTCTGCTGATACGAGACATTTCAACCGGAAACATTTTTTTTGACAAATTGACATCCTTTTTTGGACGGTTCTTGACGATCCACGTGATGTCCGGTTTCAGATTATTCATGCTTGTCCTCACCTAAATGCCTGCTCAAGTTCAGCTGTTCAGTATAGCACAGACAAGCTCGGGCGCAGGCGGAAACAGTAGGCGAGGAACCTGCGCAAAGCGCAGCCTGACGAACCAAAGATGACGGCAGCATAAGCAACCGCGGGATCAGGGGAAAAGGACGGGTGAGGAACCTGCTCCCCGCGCAGCCTGACGAGCCCGTCCTTTTTCCCTGATCCTATCGGTTCGATATGTTACCATCATCCTATGAAGACCATCGGCCTCCTGGGCGGCATGAGCTGGGAATCCACCCGGGGATACTACCGCCTCATCAACGAAGGGATACGGGAAAGACTCGGCGGATTGCATTCGGCGGAAATTCTCATGGCTTCGGTGGATTTCGCACCCCTCTCAAAAGCGATGGAAGCCGCCGACTGGACGAAGATTGAAGCGATTCTTTCCGACCGTGTACGACGGCTCTCCGGGGCCGGCGCCGAGATTCTGCTCATCTGCACCAATACCATGCATAAGCTGGCCGAAAGGATGGCGGCGGCGGCGGCGCCGGCGAAATTCCTCCACATCGGAACCTGCGCTGCCGACGAAGCCGTCGCTCAGGGCTTCCGGACCGTGGCGCTGCTGGGGACCCGATTCACCATGGAAGAAAACTTCTACAGGAAGCATCTCGAAGCGGCCGGCCTGGACGTACACATTCCGGGTCCTTCAGCCCGGCAATGGATCAACGAGCTCATCTTCACCGATCTGTGCGCCGGCGTCTTCCGGGAGGACGCCCGAAAAACCATGACCGACATCGTTTTGGCCCTCGCCGATGAGGGCGCCGAAGCTGTGGTGCTGGGGTGTACGGAGCTGCCCCTCATTCTTACGGCCAAAGAGAGCCCGCTGCCCATCCTGGATACCATGGCACTCCATGCCAGCTCTGCGGTGGATGCGGCGCTGGACTCCTGACGCACCGGGGGTTCGCTTCTGTGCGGGTTCTCGATGTTGACGCCGCCTCACCGTTATGACAAATGTTGTTTACTTTCACTTTCCGAGGAGGTTTTTTTGAAAACAGCAGCCTGGAACGCGGGGAACGCCCGCGGTTAGGGATTCAGGTCGTCGTCTGTAATCTGCGATGACGACAGCACCTCCTTCTCCAATCACATCGCGGGTCGCCCCGCCTGAGTAAAACGACTCTTTTGCAGCCGTCATGATGACGGACCGGCCGTAGGCCGGCTGCAGAATCTTGCTCGGAGGACGACATGTCCCGCGTCAAACACAACGAGAAACATCACAATGAACCGAAGGCAGAAGCCTTCGAATGCGGAAATTGCGGCCGGACCGTCATCCCGACGAATCATGGGACAGGGCTTCGCCCCGGCCGCGGGAGACTGGGTCGCCTGGAGGGAAGAGGGCGGCACTTGCCTGATCGGATCGGTATTGGACGCCGGACCGTCATCTCCCGAAAAGTGCCCGGCGACATATCCCGGGAGCAGGTGATGGGGGTGAACGTCGACGTTCTTTTTGTCGTCCAGGCCCTGGGTGAAGGCAGGAGCTTCACGCCCCAGGGTCTGGAACGCTACGTGGCCATGGCATGGGAATCCGGGTGCCGTCCGGTTGTGCTGCTCAACAAGGCCGATCTTTCCGAGGATCCGCAGGGTGACCTCATGGAAGCCGAAACCTCGGCGCCGGGGGTGGATGTGATTCTCTGCAGCACTTACACCGGCGAAGGCCTCGAAGCCTGGAAGGAGGGCTTGCCGCCGGGAAAAACCGGCGCTTTCGTCGGTCCCTCCGGGGTGGGAAAGTCCTCCCTGCTCAACGCCGCGTCCGGCGAACTCGTCGCGGAAATCGGCGCGGTTCGGGAGAACGACAGCCGAGGCCGCCACACCACAACCCACCGGGAACGGCACCGACTGCCCGACGGGCGCCTGCTCCTGGACACCCCGGGATTGAGGGAACTCCGGCTCTGGGGCGAAGCGGACTCGGCGGACGCCGCGTTCCCGGAAATCGAACAGCTGTCCGCCGAATGCCGTTTCCGGGACTGCCGGCATGACAACGAGCCGGGCTGTGCGGTCCGGCGAGGCTTGGAAGATGGGATTATCGAACCCGAACGGTTCGACAGCTGGCTGGAACTCCAGAAGAAGTGGATGGATATCGCCAAGGCGTCCCGGTGGATGAAGAAAGGCAAGAATGTCTGGTGACCTTTTTCCGTCGGCCGGCGCTGTCGGCGGAATTCGGTCGACGGCATCCCCCGAGGCATTGTAATATGCCGCCAATGGCTCTTGAGACAACATTGGTACTGATACGCCATGGAGAGACTGAATGGAATCGCGCCGGTCGATTCCAAGGACATGCCGACAGTCCTCTCACCCCCCGGGGGCTTGCTCAAGCCCGTGCCGTCGCTCTTGCTTTGGCGGAGGAAAAGTTTGATGCCTTCTACTCAAGTGATTTGGGCAGGGCAAAAAAAACAGCATCCATCATCGCCGACCGTCTGGGTCGTCGTTATCTGACCGACGAAAGACTCAGGGAACAGCATTACGGTCTCATCCAGGGCCATGAAGGCCGAAGGGCCCGGGAATTGGATCCGGCCTTTTTCGAGGGTCTCGCCGACGGCGGTGTCGCCCCCAGGGGAGGGGAAAGCCGGCGCCAGCGCCATGAGCGGGCCGTTGCCGCCCTCAAAGACATCGCATCCCGTCACCCCGGCGGCAATATCCTGGTCGTCACACACGGCGGAGTCGTAGACAGCTTGTTCAGAGAAACCTTGGGGATTCCCTACCGGAGTCCACGTCAATACAGTCTGTACAACGCGGCTCTGAACCGGTTCTCCTACAGCGAGGGCTCGTGGATCCTCCGGTTATGGGGCGAGGTTTCCCACCTTGCCGAGGCCGGAATCTCCGACGCCGGAGAATCCTTTACCGCCGCTTAGCAGCGGAGAACTCAGGATCGTTTTCGCCGTTCATCGGCTTCTCTTTTCTGGCGTCGCTCGGCGAGAATTCTGGCCGCCTCGGCCGGTGTCGGTCGGCGGTACTTCGGTTTGTGACGCTCGTCGTCCAATCCCCGGAGAATTAGCTCTTCCATGTCCGCCGGCTCGCCGGTGCGGCGCATCTCTCGTTTTCGACGCCAGAATTCCGATTCCCTCAAGGCGATATCCGCCAAGAAGAGCACCAACGCCGTCAGGGCAAGCCATGCGGTGAGGTCCGCGAGGGTTTCGTTCTTCGGAGAGCGGACCTTCCACCAGTCATCCGGATCCTCCTTAGAGAGCACCCGGCCCCCGCCTAAACGTGCCGCTTCGGACAAAGCCGCCATATCGACTCCGGGGGCTGAGAGTTCGGGAGAGTAGGCCCTGGTCCACCAGGTCCGATCCAAAATCCCCGCCGTTTCATCAGTCACAAGAGCGTCATAAATACCGTCTTCCTCAGGAGAGAACCATCCCTCGTAGCGTCCGGGACCTGTTTGACGCAGATCCAGAGAGAGCTCGCTCGAGTCCGGAGTGACAATCCTGCCTGTCGGCTTGAGATCCGTACGGAAGCCGCCGTCGGCCGTACGGGCTTCAAGCACCAGAGTGACGCCGCCGTTCTCATCGATCATGCTCACATCCATATCCCGTATACCGGGGTTTCGGCGCATCCATCGTACAGTCTGGGCCATGAATTTCGGAAACTCCTCCCACCTCACCCAATCCCGACCCCATCCGGTACTCAGGTCGGAAGTAAATGCCGCGGTCCGGCCCAATCCGTGGGTGCCGTAGACCAGGATAGGATGACCTCGGGGCGACCGAAGAGCCTCCACCGCCGTGGGTCTGGGATGGGTCATCAAATACCCGTGGATTGGCGGGAGCAGCGTCAGATCGATACCGTCCAGGGCTTCGGCGGGCGTCACCGGATTCGGAAATACGGTCTCTTCAACGGTCAGACCACGAGACACAATCATGGATTCCGAAGCAAAAATCCTGGGCACTTGCGTCGCGTCCTCGGCGAACCAGTAGCGGCCGCCGCCGGTTTCGGCCAGTTGTTCCATGAGTTTGATGTCGGCATCGGCCCCGACCGCGACGGTGCTCACGGTAATACCGTCCCTGGATATCGCCGACGCCATTTCGTCGAAATCAGCACGCTCGGCAAGTCCGTCGGAGAGAATCACCAGGTGTCTCACCGCAGACGGGGATTGGATCAGACGCTCGTACGCCTCGCGTATTGCCGGGTAGAGAACCGTTCCGCCACCGTAGTCCAAACCGGCCAGACCGGAACGTATCACCGCTTTGTTTCCCGCTTCAGTCATGGGGATGGTCCATTCCACATCGGCATCGAACGACACCAGGCCGACGGTATAGAGGGGATTGAGAACTTCCACCGCACCCAATACCGCATCCTTCACGACATCCAGTTTGCTCATGCCGTCACCGGCATCTCCGCCCATACTTCCGGACTTGTCGATCACCATCACCATGGAAAGACTGGGAATATAGAGAGATGCCGGCGCGTCCATTTCCACCGGCAGGGCCCGTTCCACCGGGGTTCCCTGCCAGCCGCCCAGACCGAACGACGAGTTTCCTCCCACCATCATCAATCCGCCCCCCCGGGTCCGAACCCAGGTTTCGAGGATGTCCATGGTTTGCAGGGACAATTCCCTCGCCGATACGTTGTCCAGGATAACCGCATCCCAAGCCGACAGACCGTTGACGCTGTCCGGAAGATCTCCGGGAGAGAGACGATCCACAATCAAACCCTGAACTTCCAGGGCGTCGGCGGCGGCGGAGGCGCCGCGGCCCGACCAGAGAATCCGAGGCCTTCCTTCCACAGACGTGACGCCCAGCCCGCGATTGTTGTCCGGTGATGAATCCGAAGCCGCATCGAGAATCACTTCGTATACTCTGTCGCCGGATTCGGAGCCGGGCATCTCATAGCTGCGCCGACGGACCCCCGGACCAAGCTGGAGCCTCTCTTCGCCGAGATACTCGCCGTCTCGAAGAATCACCAGCCTGGCGGCGGTGGATTGTTCGGAGCGAATCACCACCGAAAGTTCGTGAACTTCGCCTTCGGAAATCCGTCGGGGCACCTGGAGTTCCTCCACCAGCACCTCCCGGCCCGGGGGCGGACCGATAGGAAGAACATCCACCACAGTCCCTGAGGCGGCGGCATATCGGACAGCTTCCTCCAGATTTCCCCCGGTATCATTTCCGTCGCTGACCAGGACGATACGACTTTCTCCACGCCTCATCAGAGAGGCGATTCCGGCATATAGACCCTCTGAAAGCCTGGAAGCCCCGCCGTCATGATGTGCCGTGGTTTCGAAAGCCGAACCTCCAGGCCTCGGGGAAGTCTCCACCACCGCTTCGGCGGCCACGGAAACCAATCCGGCCGCATCATCACCGGTCATGCCGGAAAGAAGGCGATTAATCTCCTCCAATCCATCACGCACACCTCGACCACCGAGGCTTTCCGAGACGTCCAGCACAAAGACCGCCTCCACCCGGTCCGAAGGAGCCGTAATCCGCGGACCGGCTGCAGCCAGGGCCAGGAAGACGACCCCGGCAAAGCGCAGAGCGCCAACGCCCCGTCGGGACGACAGGCCGCGGGCCGTCATCAGCACATAAGGGGCCGCAAGCAAGAGCAGCAGAAGCCAGGGCCGGGCAAAGGTCATCAGGAATTCCCCCACTGACGTCCCTGCAAACCCCATTCGGCCAGCAGTGCCGAGAATGCCAGGACAAGCAGCCATACGGTCATCGGTCTCGTTCGGTTTGGGTGGACGAAGGTTTCTGGAACCGCCTTCTCGTCCCGCTCCGCGGCCTCGGTTTCCGACACGACGGCAAACCATCGCGGGGAGAGATTCGATTCCTCCGCGTTCAGGAGATTCACACCGATTTCCGTTTTTTGACCGCCGCTCCACGCCGCCCAGACACCGGTGCGGTCCAAGGACCCGACTGCCGCGGTGTCGTCCCCTTCGCCCTGAAAGGAT
This sequence comes from Spirochaetaceae bacterium, assembly GCA_029210985.1. Classification (GTDB taxonomy): domain Bacteria; phylum Spirochaetota; class Spirochaetia; order DSM-2461; family DSM-2461; genus UBA2779. The sequence continues at coordinate 8,229 of JARGFR010000023.1, forward strand.
CGACCGTCGGGAGCGAAAATTTCCCAAACTTCTCCACTCCGCTCCGGGTAAGGACGCCATTCATCACCGGTGCGGCGGATGTCGGCGATTCCGTCCATGTCCCCCGGCACCAGCCACGAGACGGCGCCGGCAACCATCAGAGGAAATGCCGGCCGCAGGGGCAGAGAAGAGTCCAGGATGTCAAAGGAAAGGGCCGTCCATCGGCGCTGTTCCGTTTCGCCCGCAAGCACCATGGGTCCGGCACTCGATTCAACAAGGCTGCGTGCTCCGCCGCTCACTTCCATCCGGGCGGCGCTCCGAACCGAAACGCGGCTGAAATCCACGTCCCGGGTCACCGGGTGGCCGCTATCCCAGGAGACCGGATCGGATTCGCCGGTTACTCCGATTTGTCTCAGAGGCAGCGGGGGTTCGGTTCCTACAAAAGGATAGATGGCCAGCACGGCTCCGCCGGGATCCCGTGGCGGGAACAGTCTGTCGGCGACAATCAGGTCCCAGGGACCTTTATTTTCCTTCCAGTTTTCCAAGCCGTAGAACACGTCCAGGGAAATCCCGGGATGAGCGGAGAGCAGGGTTTCGAGAAACCAGTTTCCCGGAGTAATGAGAGCTGTTCGGACTCGGCCCCGGGGAACGAGAACGGCGACGGCTTCGTTGTCGGATTGAAGTCGATCTTCGCCGTCGGTGGTCAGCGACACTTCGACAAGGCTCGCGGATGTATCCAGCCAGGAAATCGTCCGGCTGACTCTCTCCGACATATCCATCACAAGTTCTTCTTCGTAGAACGACGCCCCGTCCAACAGAACCTTCATCCGGACGTCTCGGCTTTCCGTGCCGAAATTTTCCACCGAAAAAAGGAGCTCCAGACCGCCGTTGGATCTTGCTCTGATAGAAAAGACCGTCAGGCCGATGTTTTCCGCCGTTTCTCCGATACCGACAACCTCGGTCATCGGACCTGGGGCCGGCACGTCATCGAATCCGCCGTCGGTGAAAAAGATCACCTTCCCGCCGGGCCGGGCTGCGGCGAGGGATTCCGCCGCCTTCAATGCACCCCGGGGATCTCCCGGTTCGTCGGTCGCCCGGATCGTCTCCAGTGTCGAAAGGAGTGTCTTTCTGGATGATACAAAATCGGAAACAGGCCGTGTCTCGGAGCCCGCGGTGAGTATCAGGACTTCGGCGCCGGATGATTTTGATTTCACCATATCCGCCGCGTTATCCAATGCGTCATCGATCCTCGACCGGCCATCCTCTTCCACGGCGCTCATTCCCGCGCTGACATCCAGAACCAGAACTGTCGGTCCGGTGATTCGTCCCGTCCCGCCGGAGGATCTGGGGGACGCCATGGCCAGAACCAGAAGCGCGGCGGCCAGAAGCTGAAGCAGAAGAAGCGCGTCGGCCAGAAGCCGCCGGAACGAGAGGGATCGACGTTCATTCTCCAGCAGTCTTTCCCACAGTACCAGGGACGGAACCCGGATAGTCCTGCGTCGGCGCACCAGTAAATGAAGAATGATGATCATAGGCAGCGAGATCGAACTGATCAGCCATAACGGGTAGTCCCAGGTCATCGAAGAAACGCTCCGCCCCGCAGATAGGCGAGAATCAATTCCTGGAACGGCACTTCACTCCGGGCACGGATATACTCGATTCCGCGTCTCCGGCAGAACGATTCGGCTTCTTCCACGAAGTTCCCCGCAACGCGGCGGTACCGGTCGGACAGGTTCCGATCCATACGGATCTTGCGTTTCTCTCCGGTCTCACCATCAATAAGCTGCAGGGCTCCCCGGGATGGAGGGACAAGATCGTCCCTGCACAAAACATGAATGAGCAAAATGTCATAACGCCGGTAACGAAGGGCATCCAATCCCCGGGTGTATCCCCGGGGATCCATCAGGTCGCTGATGACCACGGCCAACCCCGGCCGTCGTGACCCCAGGGCATATCGGGTCAGAGATTCATTAAAGCGGGTCTCGCCTTCGGCCTGCAGCCTGGACAGGGCACCGAAGAGTTCGGTGGGACCGCCTCGGCGGCGGGCCGGGGTGATGGTCTCGCCAAGATTGCCGCTGAACGCCGCCAGGGCCACCTTGTCCATTCGGCGCCAGGCGATATAGCCCAGAGAGGCGGCCACACGGACCGCTAAATGGAACTTCGAGGGTGAACCGAAACCCATGGACCCTGAGGCGTCCACAAGGAGATGGACCGTCAGATCCTCCTCGGCGGCGAAACGCTTCACCTCGTATCGTCCCAGTCGCGACCAGACATTCCAGTCCAGATATCGTATGTCGTCTCCCGGCTGATAGTCCCGGTAGTCCTCGAATTCCAGACTGGTTCCCCGGCGCCAAGCCAGGTGTTCGCCCAAGAGGTTTCCCCGGCGGCGGCGGCCCAGGAGAGCCAAGCCGTCGAGTTTCTCGAGGAAGTCCGGTTCGAGGAGAGAGTCAATCAAGGTTGATGGTCCTCCAGGAGCTTTTTCACGACATCGTCGGTCGTACGGCCTTCGGCCTCTCCTTCAAAACTCATGATGATGCGATGACGCAGGGATGGGAGGGCAACGGCCCTGACGTCTTCGTATGATGCATTGATCCGACCGTCCATGAACGCCCGGGTCTTTGCTCCCAGAACCAGTGACTGGGCGGCCCTGGGACTGGCTCCGTATCGAACGAAGCGTTCGACCTCTTCTCCGCCGCGGTTGCCGGGGTGGGTGGCCATCACCAGGGAAACGGCATAGTCCCGGACTTCGGTGGGTATGGGAACCTGTCTCACAGTCCGCCGAATCTCCAAGACTTGCTCCCGCTCCATCACCACCTCGGCAGCGGGATCCTCGGATCCGGTTGTTCTATCCAGAATTTCCTCGAGCTCCCGGCGGTCGGGATAGTCCATCACAATCTTGTAGTGGAAGCGGTCCATCTGGGCTTCAGGGAGAGGGTATGTCCCCTCCATCTCCAGCGGGTTCTGGGTGGCCAGGACGATGAACGGCGCCTCCAATTCATAACGCCGACCTCCAACGGTGACCGCCTGCTCCTGCATCGCTTCCAGCAGGGCGGATTGGGTCTTGGGCGTCGCCCTGTTGATTTCGTCTGCCAGCACCACCGAAGAAAAGAGGGGACCTTTTCGAAAGACCACATCGGTGTGCCCTTGGTCATCCCGAACCAGGACATCGGTTCCCAGAATATCCGCCGGCATCAGATCCGGAGTAAACTGGATTCGAGACGCGGGAAAACCGACAGCCGAGGCCAATGTCCGGATCAGGGACGTTTTGCCTAATCCCGGCACTCCCTCCAGCAGCGCATGCCCGCCGGCGAAGAGACAGCCCAGAACCTGGTCTATCACCTCCCGCTGCCCCACCATCACCCGCTGTATCTCGGTGTTCAGTCGGTCGGCCTTCTCCACCAGACCGCGCAGTTCGTCTTCCTTCATTCTCATTACTCCTCTTGTTTGCTTTCAGCGGGGCCGGCTTCGAGGGCCGTAAAATAATCTCTGACGTAGTCCCTCGTTGACGGTGGAATATCTTCGCGTCGAATCACAGATTCCACCTCGCGATTCCACTGGGCCGCAAGATCCTCATTCGGCGTCGTTCCATTGCTGCCCTCGTCGCTGTAGGCCCGAATGACGGTTCGCCAGCTCCCGGACCGATCGGTCTCCGACGGCAGAGTCAAGGTCTCCCCAGAGGAAGACCGGCGCAGAGAGTCACCCGAGCCCTCACCATCCGCCGCGGCTTCGGTTCCGCGCCCGCTTCCCCCGCCCTGCCGGCCGGAATTTTCACTATCGTCACTTGCAGCGCCGCGGTCCGGTTCGGTGTCGGAACCGGAGGCGCCCTCATTTTCCGCAGCCTTCTCTTCCGGTGACCCGCCTGATGACCCGCCCGACGCTTCGTCGTTACCGGGAGTCTCACCCCGGGCTTGACGGGTTCGTTCCACCGCTTTTTCCAGCTTCTCCAGTCGGGGATCGTCCGGATCCAAGGCGTCCTTCAGAGCTTGTGTCAATTTCTCCGTCAATTCCGGCGTCCCGTCACCCATACGATTCCGCAGATCCGGATCAGAGAGAAGCTGATCCAGGGCTTCCCGGCTCATCTCAGACAGGGACGATGCTCCGTCGATCGCCCGGTTCAATTCCGTCAGGGCTGATGCCGGGAGGCGTTTCTTTCGTACCCGGAACATCTCGGCGGTCTCTCGATCGACGTTTAAATCATCCACTAAGGACTCGGCAAGGGATTCACGCACCAAATCGCCCCGGCGCTCTTCGATTTCCTCCTGCAATTGCCTCAAAGCTCGTTCGGCCTGGCGTTCTCCCAGGGCTCCGTCGGCCATTTGGCGGCCGAGAGACCCCATTCTGTCCGCCAACTCACGGCTTTCGGGGCGTCCCAACCCGTCCACTCCTTCCGCCCAGGTTTGGGCCCAGGATTCCAGTTCGCGGCCGCGCTGATCCAACGGGGGCACTCTCGGGGCGAAAAAATCCCCACCTATCACCGCCATCGCCAGAAGAACAGCAGCCAGCATCACGGCAATAATGGAAGTTTTTGGATTCGGATGAGGTCTGGGCGGCCGGGGTCCGGATTTCTGTAGAAGGGCCTCTCCCCGGCGAACCACCAATTCCGCCAAAGCTGTCGCCGCATTACGATTCTCCCAAGCCGCCTGAAGTTCCTGTCGACCTTGGGTTTCCCGGTCCAGCCAGGCAAGAGCGGAGAGAGTTCCCTTCATTCGGAACGGGACAGCAAGCATGGCGGCGAGTGACGGCACGAGGCTTGCCGCAGGCATTACCCACAAGGGAAACAGATCTCGTGCTACCGAGAGATACCACGAACCGATCCCCAGGAGATAACCCAGCGGCAGCCATCCCAGGCCGCTTCTGTAGATCATCCCAAAAAAATAACGGCGTTCGTATCGTCGGGCGGCCTTTTCGAACATCAATTGGCCGCCTCAATCCGCTCTGTGATTCGAAGCCTCACCAGAAAAATGCCCATCGCCGGAATCACCGTGGCCGCGTGCAGGGCGCAGGTTCTGACAACCAGAGCATGCGCATCCCGCGCCGGGTCCATAATGGCTCCCATCGCCTGGACAAAACTCCACTTGGGGAACGACGCGTTGACGAAAAGAGAAAACGATACAACAGCGATGACATAGACCAGAAAGCCCAGAGGACCGGTGGGTCTGTCCAGGCGCCGACCCGCTTCGGCGATGAGACGTAAACACAGCGAGAGAAAACCCAGATACGCCGCAACCGAAAGTATCGTTGTCAAAGGCACCTGAGCCGCTGCTGCCGCGAGAAAGAGAGACGGCCAAATCAAGATGAGAAGAAACAGTGAATGAACCAGATGAAAGAGGAACCGTTCGGCCAGATAGGCCGCCGGAGAAACCGGTGTGTAGCGGATCCACCGAACGAAGGGATGACCCGGTTCCCGGGAAACCCGGTCAAGGGTAAAGGCTCCTCCCAGACCAAACAGAAACGCCGCCGAGACAAAAACTGTTGCCGAGAAGGTTTTGGGAGCGGACCCCGATGCCAGATATTCGTCCAGTCCGTCGGCCGACCAGGAAAGATAGAGAGTCGCGATTCCGGCGACCATCATTCCCGCATACCACCACAAGGACCGGACATCTTTGAGAGAGGTCCTCATGCCGTCATCGTACACCGAGCCGAACATCACGGGTTCTCTCCCAGATGAAGCACCAGGCGATCTGTGTCCGGGTCGGTTTCCCCGGGGCTCATTCTTGCCAGGACAAAATCCGCGGAAGGGGGCATTTCGGCGAGGATGCGATAGACGGCATCATGATAGTCCCGGGGCCACGAGTTTTCAGATGCTCTCATCCCGGCATCAAGCCATTCTCCGGGACCCCAGGTCTCCGCCAGAAAATGAACCTCGCCGTCTGCCAGGCGTACGACATCGAAGAGCTCCTCGGTTCCGTTGTTACGCCAGGTTCCTTGGTTAATTGAATCGAGTTCGCTTTCACCGAAGCCCGCAAGGACACTTCGCGCCGTGAGTTCGGACGGCGTCCAGGGTTCCAGACGCCACCCCCGGATGAGGGCTCCCGACGGCGTCCAAAGGATGGTAATCTCGTCGTTTTCAGCTATATATGGAAGTGATCTCCTCTGGAGTTGTATATCGATGGACTCTCGCACCGATGAGGCAAAACGGTATCGGTCCAGAATCTCCACCGCTCCTCGGTTTCCGGTTATACGCAATTCCAGTCTCCGGTCTTCCATCGGCCGGCGAATAGTCGTGGCGGCCAGGGATGCCGCCGCCGAAATGACCGCGAGCGCAAAGAGAATCAGACGGCGGGAACCGGGGGTATCGGCCTTCCGGCCATAGATCAGAACCACCATGGCGGCACCGGAAAAGAGAGTTGCGAGAATCAAGACTCCGCCGATGTCCGGGAAAAAGGGTGCATCGCGGGTAAAGACCGACTGGGTAATGAGCTCAACAAGAGGTTCCCACTCCTGTTTCCGACGCGGTTCGGCTCTTGAAATAAGATCGTCCCAGAGTTTCTCCCGATCAGCGGATGACAACAATGATGAGGTGATGTCGTAAGGGACATAAGTGATTTTGCCCAGTCCATAGGGAAAAAACTGCATTGTCGGAATGCCCCGGGATTCACCGGCAAGGGAACCTTCCGGCTCGTTCGCAATCGGGTAAACAGCAAGGTCTCCCACAGGAATCGGAAATCCGATTTGTCCGACCGGAACAGATTCGGGAAACTCATGGCCCGATAATCGGGGGTTGCCGATGATAATCAGATTTCCACCATCGGCAACCCAGAGGACCAAGGCCTCAAAGGCGGAAAGATCCAATTCGTCGGGTGAGAGCCGGTGCCAGATCACCAGCTCCACGCCGTCCCAGGAAGCCGGATAAATCGGCAGATATTCTGGTCTTGGATAGAGAAGCTCCGGAGACCGCCCATACCGTCGAGAAAGTGCCGGAATTGCGGAATCCAGACTGGGTCGGTCGGACAGGCCCACCACCATCGACCTATCCGTCATCGCCGGTCTCAGTTCGCGTTCCGCTTCGATAAGAGCAATGCCGTTTCGCTCCAGCCTGGCCTTCAGGGGGTAGCTGCTGACCTTCAGAGGTATGGCGAAACGATAAACTCCGGTGACGTCGGGTGCGAGCGAAATCCGACGAATTACGGTCCAGGACGCACCCCGCTCCAAAGATGTGCCGGCCACATACTCCAGCACCAAGTCCGCTTCCAGAGGAGCGCCGGGACTCCGGACCGTAATCGTCACCGGGACCGCTGTTCCAGGACGGTATCGGTCGTCGAAACCCAGCACCAGGTCCAGCTCCAACGAGATACCCGTAACCGTCCCGGCGATAAGCATCAGGAAGAGACATAGAAAAATGATGTTTCTATTCCCGTATATGTTCATGACCGCCTGTTTACACATCCCTACTATAATCTCAAAATGAGTCCCAAGCCATGTGTGAAGATCTAATCGGAGATTACGGCGTTATCACTCCTCTTTCCGTCCGGCAGAGCATCGAACTGAGTCGGGATGTCGAGTCATTTGAGGAGGAGACGGATTTCGTGCTGGCCCCTTTTCTCCTGGAATCAGAGTTTATCGATCAGCTCGCCGAAAAAGTGGAGTCGCTCCAAGCCGAAGTCGAAACGGACTGGAATATCATATGGGCCATGGTCCATCAGCAGGACACCGTCGTCGGTTTTCTGGATTTCGCCGGCCCTCCCAACGATCGCGGTGACGTGATCTTACGGTGGAGCATCAATCCGGAGTGGAAGAACGGGCCGTTTGAACGGGAAGCCCTCGGGAAGCTCCTGGAGTGGGCTTTTTCCAGGAAAGAGTGCCTGTCTGTATCGGTCATCAAAGGATTTTCCGAGGTAGACAGAGCCGAAACACTCCGTCGGCTTGGATTTCGAAGCGAACAGGCAAAAAGCGGCCGGGAGTCGTATCGATGCATCAAGACTGTGGAAGGTCGGCTCTTGTAGCACTTAGCGTACAGGCGTACACTCTTGAGCGGGAGAATATAATGGAAATGACAGCGATATGGGGCACCTACGGCTGGCTGATGATACCCGTCGGGCTATTTCTGGGGCTGTTGGGATACAGACTCTACAAGATCTCATTATTCCTCATCGGCTTGTTCTTCGGATTGGCTCTGGGTTCATGGATCGGCGAGAACCTCTCCAACCCCCAACTCGGTCTGATACTCGGCGTTGTGCTCGGGGCAGCCCTGGGGGTCACGACCCATTTCCTCATACGTTTCAGCCTGTTTTTGGCCGGCATGGCCGGGGGCGTGGTTGTGGCGTCTCTAGTTTTTCCCTACGTCAATGTCCTGCCGGGGACAATAGAGGCCCTGCTGTGGAGTCTTGGTGCGGCTGTTGTCGGAGGTCTGCTGACTCTGGCTCTGTATAAATTTCTGATACTCTTCACCACCTCCCTTATCGGCACCTACCTGATTTACGAAGGTACGGTCGGGTTCTTTCCCGCCCAGACACAGAGCTGGTCCTGGGTCCTTTATGTCGTGCTCCTGGCTGTGTTCGTCGTCGTTCAACTCGGAGCACGGAAAGGTCACCCCGATCCTGTGGAACAGGAGAAACAGCGCCGCAAGCGCTAAATGTGAGCCGGAATTGCGTTTTCCGTCCCGTCTGCAAAATTTCTTCTTCTAAAAAGGGAACCGTTTCCTCCACCGCGGCGTCCAACACGTAAATTGTGGATGAGGAGCGTCATATGAAACGCCTGATCGCAGTCCTAATTGTCCTGCAGCTGGCCGCCGGTGCAGTCTTCGGCCAGGATATCGCTATTCAGATTTCCGTTGCCTCTCGGCCTCTGGATCCGGAACTGCTGGCCCGGGTGGGACTGAATCGTGGTGAGATCGAAGAGGTTCAGGAACTTCAGGAAGATTTCCGGCAGGTGAGAGCGCGGACAACCTTGGAAATGAACCTTGTGAAGGCTCAGGTCGCCAGGCTGATTTATCTCAACGAAAATGAAAACGGTGAAATCGATCGTCTCCTGGAGCGGGCCGGGGAGCTTCGCTTGGAGCAGGAGAAAGCGCAGGTCCGGAATCAGTTCCGGATTCGCGAAGTATTGGGCGAAGAAAGATGGTCGGAGCTGGTGAAGCGCATTCGCACTCAGGAACAAACTCGGAACCAAGTTCAGACCCAGACTCGAGAGGAAAACCCGGCAGGGCAGGCGACGCGGAACGAAGGGGAATCCGATAACGGCTCAAGTTCGGGAAGTTCCGGTTCCTCGGGAAGCTCAAGCCGCCGTTGATCGACGAGGAAGCCCTGGCCAGGCGGTATCTTGAGAACGGCGATACGGACGCGTTCGAGACCCTGGTCCGGGCACATCTTCCGACCTTGAGGCGCCTGGTCGCAGCTGCCGGAATCGGTGATGCCGAGGATCGGGACGACATTCTTCAGGAAGTGCTGATACGCCTTCACCGAAGCCTGGAGAGCTATCGTTTTGATGCTCCGCTGACCACCTGGATGTATCGGGTTGCCAGAAATGCCGCATTGGATGAGTTTCGTCGCCGAAAGCGTTCAAGAATGAGAGAATTGCGGGCCTATGGGCCGCAGGCTGAATCCCGAAGTCCCGAAGAGGCGGCCCTTGAAGCGGTCCGTGTCGAAGAACTGAGGCGCCTCTTCTTTCGACTGAGTGAAAAAGACCGGCAGCTTCTGGTTTTAAGAGAGAGGGAAGGATTGAGAACGGATCAAATCGCCGACATTCTGGGTATTCCGCCGGGAACCGTAAAATCCCGGCTGGCCCGGGCCAGAAAACGGGCACGTAAACTGTATGAGAAGGCTGAGAAATGAAAAGGGATGAGGATTGGCTCGATAAGATGATGGATGCCGCTTTGGACGACTCTGCACCTTCCGAGCCGGATTTCAACGCCATACGACTGGCCTCGAGAGCAGGCGCATCCGATAAGTTCCCGGGTCGAGTCCGTCGAACGGCAGCCGTCGCTGCTCTCGCCGCAGTGGCGGCTCTGATTCTGGCGGTTCCCCTAGCCTACCGGATCGGTCGGGAGAGCGCCGCACGGCGAGCCGTCCGGGAAGACACGGAATTGTTCGTGGAGGAACTCATCGGCGAAAGCCTGTTTGAGGAAGGACTGACGACGGAGAATGATTGGACCGCCGATCTTTTCAAAGATGACGGTTTGTTCGATACATAGGAGCCAATCAGGACCGAGCGTCCTTTCCGGCGTCTCGGCTTTCCATAGCTCGCCCAAGGAAAGCCTTGAGGGTCTCGGCCACGTCCTCCGCCACTCCGGCGGTTCTGGCAATTTCCGATGCACTTCTGTCATAGATGCCTTCAAGGGATCGATATGTGGTGAGCAGTTTCCTGCTTTTCGCCGGACCAATCCCCGGAACGCCCTCGAGAGTGGTGAGAGTCAGATCTTTCGCCCGAAGTTTCTGGTTATGAGATGTGGCGAATCGGTGTGTCTCGTCCCGAACATGCTGCAGAATTCGAAGACCCGGATCCCCTTCGGGCAGCCGGACCGGCTCATCTCTGCCTGGCTGCCAGATTTCTTCGTCCCGCTTAGCCAGCCCGATTAGAGAGATTTTGTCCTCAAGCCCCAGCGCCTCCAGAATCTTCATTGCCGACGACACCTGACCCTTGCCGCCGTCCACCAGGATCAGATCGGGCAGGGGCATCTCTTCGTTAATGAGCCGCTGGTATCGACGGGCCACAGCCTCGGAAATCGCTTTGTAGTCGTCCACTTCCCCTGCGGTGCTGCGGATTTTGTAGTGGCGATACCCGGCACGGTCAGGACGCCCGTCAAGGAAGGAAATCAGCGAGGCCACCGTATGTCGCCCCTGAAGCTGGGCGATATCGAAGCCTTCAATACGGCGCGGTATTCTGGGAAGTCCGAGAACCCGTTTGAGTTCATCCAGGGCCGGTTTATCCCCTTCTTCCCGTATCAGCCGATCCAGCTCGGCGCCGGCATTCTGCTTCACCATGGCCTGAACGGCCAGATCCTTCTTATTCTCGGCAATTTCTATCCGCGGTGTTTTACCCTTGTTCTCGGCGAAAAAACGTTCCACCAAGGCCCCGGGGTGATCGGGAACCAGAAGCCGGGCCGGTCTGTCCCGGCCTGACTCAGCATAGTATTGAACCAGAAATTCCGGCAAAGCATCGCCGGGGGAGCCTGCGTACTCGTTGGTGAACAGTTCACGGCCCGTCACCTTGCCCCCACGCATCTGTATCAAGGCAAACACGATATAACGGCCCGAGGCGGTATAATCCACATAATCCCGGGCTTCTTCCCGGAAATCCATGACGCTGGGCTCGGTGTCCAGTACATCCAGAGAGCTCAAGGCGTCCCGAAGTTCCGCGGCTCTCTCGAATTCCAGCGCCGCCGCCGCGGAGTGCATTTGCTTCTCCAGTTCCTTGCGGAAACCCACGGTCTTTCCCGACAGCATAGATCGCACCTTCCGAATGATCTTGGCATACTCTTCCTTGTCGATCTTACCCACGCAGGGTGCCGGACATCGGCCGATATGGTGGTACAGACATGGATTTTCACGATTTCGCAGTACTTTACAGCGCCTGAGGGGATACAATTTATGGATCAGATCGATGTAGATATCGACGGCCTTAACGTTCGGATAGGGGCCGAAATAGACGGATCCGTCCCGGATGATGCGTCGGGTCCGGAAAACCCGAGGAAACTCCTCTGCGGTGATTCGGATCACAGGGTAGCTCTTTCCATCCTTGAGGTTGATGTTGTATTTGGGGGAATGCCTCTTGATGAGATTGTTTTCCAGGACAAGGGCTTCATATTCCGTCGCGGTGAGAATTGACTCAATGTCGGCGACACGTTCCACCAGAAAACGGGTCTTGATATCCTTGTTACCTGTGAAATAGGAAGAAGCCCTGGATTTGAGGTTTTTCGCTTTGCCGACGTAGATAACTCGGCCGTTTTTATCCCGCATGACATAAACGCCGGGAGAGGAGGGAAATTGCTTCACTTTTTCTTTCAATTCATCAGACATGCCGAAGTTCCGATATTAACGATAAGCGACTGATGTGAATACGAAAAGACGTGCAGCGATCAGCTTGTTGTTTCTCTTGACCATCACCCTGTCGGGCGCCGCCGAGACCGTTCTCTTCGGCGCCGACAGGGGATGGGACCAGACCGTCTCCCGCGGACTGCGGGAAACCGACGGCTGGCGGGGCCGGCATGCCCTGACTTTGGCCCCTCTGGGCCGGAATCCCTTCGTCTCGGAAACCGCCGGCCTGGAAGGCGATTTGGATCTCAGGAACATCGACCTTCTGCTCCTGGCCGAACTCCACGGCATCGACAATCCTGTCGGCCACTACCGGATCACCGGAGATTATGAAGTGTCCAATCTCTATACGGCCAGGGGAGAAACATCCCTTCGTCCCGGACCCGGAGGACTGAATCTGCATCCCACCGAACGGGCCATGTGGTCTCCGGGGCAGGAATGGGGAGATTTTACACTGGACTTCCGGCTGCGGCCGGTGACCCTCCGGGACGGTGAGGTTTTTTTGTCCTGGCAGGGCCGAAAACAGGACGGCGGCACGCAGTCCGTCATCGCACGAGTTGAGAAACGGCGCTTGATCTGGGAGTTCCGTGGCTTTTTTCGTCAGGGAGAAGACCGTTCCCTGACGCTCAGACTCTCCAGCACACCGCTGATACCCGGAGAGTGGGTTCATCACAGAATACGATTCAAAACCAGCGCGTCCGACCCCGGACGCTCCGGCGCTTCACCCGGTCTTCTGGAATATCTTGTGGACGGTATTCCGGTGGATATGGTTCACGCCAACCCCGACGGTCGGGAGGGAACCGAGGTGTTCTCCCCGAGAATTGGTTCTCTTTCGGATCAACCCATTCGCATCGCACCGTCATTCAGCGGATACATTGACGAGTTTCGTCTTGCATCATCTTATGCCTCCCGGCCTCCGGCAGGAGGGTATGCGGACAGGGAAACCGCCGCATCAGGCGTGGGACGAACGGCACCGGTGGACACAGGATATCCCGGTTCCCGACTCACGGGGATGAGAGTACGGGTGGATATGCCGGGGTCCACGCGGGTACGATTCTACGCCAAATCCATTGACCGGCGGGACGAGGCTCGAGATACGGGATTTCCTGATTCAGGAGACCCGGCCTGGACGGAGATGCGTCTTTCTCCGGAACCGGAGGATCCGATGGGTTTCGGCCGGTGGTATTCCTGGAATGTCGAGGAACAGCTGGAAGGCCGATACTTTGTCATCGGATATGTGCTGGATCCCGATCCGGGCGCCGACCTCGCACCGGTTCTTTCCGCCCTGGAAATGGAATACTCACCGAAACTGCCCCCGCGACCTCCCAGAGATATGCAATGGGACCGTGATGACAACGGACGGGTCCGCATATCCTGGAGTCCGGACGCGGAAGACGGCGTGGCGGGCTGGTGGATTTCCTGGGGACCCAGACCCGGTGACTACGCCGCGACGGAAGGGGAAGAGGATATTCGCGGAAGTGCGTGGATTCCAAGGAAAGACCGCTCCGAAGTGCGCCCGTCGTTTGCATGGCCCCGGTCCCTGGAGAACCGCATCATTTATACCTCACTCAGAGCGGCATGGAACGAAGGCGCCCCTTCGGCTGATGCGGATAGACCTGCGGATTACCGAGCCCTTAGTGCGCCGACACAGGAGTTGAACTTCCGCCCATGAGCAATAAGGTCGACGGAACAAAATGGAACGACTACCTGATCGGCGCCATGAGAGCCTTTCGTCTCAACGACTTGGATTTAGCCGAGAAACGTCTCGATAAGGCCTTCGCGGCCGGCGGGCCGTCCATTCCCATTCTCCATCTCCTGGCCGGTCATATCGCTCATGCCCGGAACGCTCTCATTGAAGCGGAAAAATCATGGCGGCGCGTTTTGGAGATCGATGAAGACAACGCGGAAGCCTGGAATAATCTTGGCGTTCTCTATCGAAGAAGAGGAGACATAGACACGGCCTTGGACGCCTTTCAGGAAGCCCGGCAGAGAGCGCCTGATCGGCCCGACATACCCTACAATATCGGCAATCTGCAAAAGTCCGCGGGACGAACCGACGAGGCCATCGCGGCCTACAATCAATCTATTGAGATTGATCCCGGATATGCACCGGCATATAACAACCTCGGTACCATCTACGAGTCTCGAAAGCAGCGAGATAGAGCCATGGAAGTCTTCAGGCGGGGACTCTCGGCCGACTCGGGCGATGCCTCCATTCGCTTCAATATGGGATTGGTTTATCAGGAAACGGAGCGCTGGGAGGATGCCCGGGAATCATTCGATTCGGCGCTGAAAAGCCGTCCCGGCTGGGTTCCCGGTTTGAATAACCTGGGAATTGTCCTCCAGGAAACGGGCAGGGAAGAAGAGGCGGCACGAACATTCCGAACCCTCCTGGACATCGAACCCGACAACACAAGTGCACTGAACAATCTCGGTGTGGCATACGCTCGCCTCGGTAGAAAAGAAGACGCCCGGGCATGCTTCCGCAAAGCCCTGAACACCGAGCCCGACTATATCAAAGCCGCGTTAAACCTCCACGATTCCTATCATGAAAGCCAGGAATTGAACGAGGCTCTACAAGAACTGAACAAGCAAATCACCCACCATCCCACCGATCCGGACATTCGCGTCCGCATGGCCCGTACGCTGATGGGTCTGACACGTTGGGATGAGGCGGAGCTCAGCCTGAACCATGTCCTGGAACGGGACCCGAGCAACACCGCGGCCCTCCGCACGAAAGCGGAGCTCTATCTGGCCATGAAGCGTCCGGAGGAAGCGGAAAAACTTCTCAAGCAGCTCCCCCACGATCCCGGCGCCGTTCGCGACCTGGCCCAGCTCTATGCTTCGACGGGAAGAACTGAGAATGCGGAACAGCTATTAGGCGAACTGATTGCCGTGGATCCGGATGATTCGGAGAGCCGACGTCTATTGGCCGGCCTCATAGCGGAAGAGAGGCCGGACGAGGCTCTTAGATTGACGGAGGAAGCCGCCTCTACCGAACCGGGACAGACCTCCGACATGGTGTCCCTGGCCGAACTCTATGACCGGACAGGCCAGAAGGATATGGCTCTGGGAAAACTTGACGAAGCCGTCAGCCTTCTGGGAATGCGGGGAGAGGCAGAGGACCTGGATCAGATGAATGCCGTTCTGGGTCTTTATGAGAAAGCCGCAGCCGCACTGGAAGAGGAACACAGCACCCTCTTTGCCGAACGCACAGCTCAACTCGGGCGAAAACTCCAATCCGCAGTCGGTCGTCAAGGTGCCGAATGGAGCCGTTCGGGGCAATTTGCCATGGAAGAAATCCCTCTGGACGAAGAGGATGCGCTTTCGCTGCTTGATATCAACGCCATGGAGCCAATCATCCGTATCAACGAAGAAGAAGAAACGGTCTTCCTCGAAGATGCCGTGGAGAACTTGGAAGACGCGTGGACCGAACTGCAGGATAGGGAAGAGGAACCGGACTACAGGAAAGGCCGGCTCTCGCCGGGACTGACGGGAGGCGCGCCTGCCGGTGCTCCGGCCACGCCGTCCGCCGGATCGGACTCAGGAGGTCAACAAGCCGGCGGTCCCCCGGTCCACATCCACCTTCCTCCCCAGAGCAG
The DNA here is from genome assembly GCA_029210985.1 of Spirochaetaceae bacterium. Taxonomy (GTDB): domain Bacteria; phylum Spirochaetota; class Spirochaetia; order DSM-2461; family DSM-2461; genus UBA2779. The sequence goes on from JARGFR010000023.1 coordinate 23,779, forward strand.
TATCCCCGCTCAACCGCAAGTGATTTACCAGGACATACGGCCGGTTACTCAAGCTTCACCTCAGCCGGCTCCCGATGTTCCATCCCCGATTCCCGACGAATCCACCGAAATTACAGTTGAAGAAATCGATGAAGAACTGCTCCCTGAGCTTGAAGAAGAGACGGACCTGGAAGAAATCGTCATAGAGGAAGCGGCCCTGGAAGAAGTCCTGGAAGAAGAAGTCCTGGAGGAAAAAGTCCCAGAAGAGGACGTCCCGGAAGAAGAAGAGCCGGAAGAGGACGACAGTCCGTTCTTGATTCCCGACAGCGATGCTCTCTCGGAAGATCTTCCCGAGACGGAAGAGACCCCTTTCATGGAACCGGAATTGGTCTTCTCGGAGGAATTTATCGACGATACCGCCATGATCCTTGAGGAATCCAACGACCACCCTTCGTTGGCCGAAGATTTCGAGAATATCGAATCCGACGATTCAACGAAGATGGCCGAAATGTTCAAGTACCTATCCGCCCTCACCGACGAAACGACCGGAGAGGGACGCAAGCGGTTGATCGAAGACGGTGTTCCGCTGAAATTCGCCGGGTTGCACGCGCGTCTCAGCGGTGAGCCCAATTTGCGTGAAGTTGCTCAAAAATACGATCGTCGTCGCAAGGAGCGCCACAATGTCGAACTGAATGAAGAACGCATTCGCGACAGCTTGGACGCATTCAAATCTTTGGCCGAAGCCTATCCTTCGGGCACCGTGAGTGAGAGCCTGACCCGGAAACTGGGTAAAATCATGTCGTTCGTCGGACGCCTCAAGAAAGAGGAAAAAGACGACTCCTCCGACGGTTAAATCTGCCGGCCTTCTTTCAGTTTCATCTCAAAACGTTCGGCCTCTTTACCTGCCAAACCGTGTGCATCTCCGGCCAGAAGGCGTTTCAATGCCGCGAGTTCATCATCAGAGAATCGAACACCGCCCAGAAGGTGACGTTCAAAGGATTCAAAGGCTATTGGACAGACTTTCGCCGCCAAATCCCGCATCACCGAGGCATAGGCCCGAATTTCTCTTTGTGCATGAGGGTCCATACGAAGCTTCAGAAATCGAAAGAGATTGTGCAGGTCTATCTGCCAGTACCATTCCGTGTAGAGGCTCAAGGGCAGCACGACCCGAGCCAGTTCCCGTGCCGTGCCGTCGTCGAGAAGACCTCGATATCCGGCGTATGAGGCTTTATGGACATTGTTGATGGCCCGCCGTACTTCTTCGGCTTTGTCGGGAGCCATGGCCTCGGTTTTCCTGCCCTGCTTGTTGTCCAAGCTCTGTTCGGCGACATCTTCGCGGTCCGGAACATAAAATTCATCGGCCATGACACTGTATCGACCTGAAATTTCATTGAGTCGGGCGGTCCTATGGCGTACCCATTGCCGCGCCACGAAAACGGGCAGTTTCGCGTGGAAGGTGAACACGACCTGTTCAAAGGGTGATGTGTGTTCATTCCTCAGAAGATAATCAATCAGGCCGGCATCCTGCCTGACCGTCTTGGTTCCCTCACCGTACGAGACCCTTGCGGCCTGAACGATACGCTGATCACTCCCCATATAATCGACCAATCGGACAAAACCCTTATCGAGCACCGGGAATTCCCTGTCCAGAATCTCATCCGCCTCCGGTACCACACAACGACCCATAATCTCTCCTTCACTCGGTCGGTTGACCGACAATTTCTACACGAACCGCGCCGCACCCGGTGTCTTCAACATCCCGAAGGAACTCTTCGACGACGGCCTCGGGAATGTCGATGACAATCCGGACCGCGGTATCGAATCGTTCGTCAATGCATCTGCCGCCGGCTTCGGCGGACAGCCGTTTGACTCTGTCGTGCAGAGAATACTCCATATCCATCACCAACCGGACCCAATTCACCAAACGGACTCTGGGCATCCGGGCAAGGGCTTCGGAAGCACTCCGGCCGTAAGCCGAAACAAGACCGCCTGTTCCGAGCTTCACCCCACCGAAATAGCGAACCACCGTCACCATGGTGTCGGTCAGTCTTCCTCCTGCAATGAGGTCCAGTATCGGCCGACCGGCGGTTCCACGGGGTTCGCCGTCGTCGCTCATTCCCTTTAATGCCGCATCGCCGCCCAGAACATAAGCCCAGGCCACATGTCGGGCACGAGGATGCTCTTCCCGCAGTTCTTTGATTCGGCTCCGGGCTTCATCGGCACTTTTCGCCGGACGAGCTTCGCCGAGGAATCGGGATTTCTTCTCGGAAAAATCCGATCGACCGGTTCCCGACGCCATCCATATCTCGGGCATGACCCAGTGTAGCCGGTCAAACCACGGTGGGGAACAGCTTCCGGCCGGAAGCCGGACCGGCTGTTGATTTTCCCCTTTCCCGGGCGAATTCGCCCGGGATTTATCACCCATTCACAGAATTATTTGTTCTCTGCGTTGAATTTCGGTATTTTTTCCACTAGTATTTCTGAGTTCCGGACCCATCCGAAATTCAAGAACCCATCCGTCCTAGGAGAAAGAGTGCTCAAAAAGGAATTCCCCCAGATACATTACTACGACCAGGATTTTGTCGATATCTATGACCGGACATGGGCATGGATGAGCGATTTCTGGAGAAAAGCCGAACCCGAGCTGGGCCTCAAGAACCCATTCTACGCCTATAACGACGGCAATACCCTGAGCTTATACGAAAGCTGCCTTTCGACGTTCTTCCTTGTGTACTTCAATAAGAAATA
>JARGFR010000240.1 GCA_029210985.1 Spirochaetaceae bacterium
CTAAGACCGGTAATGATATGACGAGGATCAGAATCGTATTCTTGAAAGAACTTGATGATTTAGCCACGTTCTACTATCCCCGGGTTGCTTCAATCGCCGGCCTGTCAAGCTCGGCAATTTCATCGATCGATAAACGATCCCACAATGCAGACTCGATTCTGCGAGTCAGAGCCGCTAGACTGTCATCGATTTCGGTATATCGTGAATTAAGAAAGGTCCAAAGCTTTTTTGCCTCCGCTTGACTCAATGTCAGATTCATTTCAGAGCTCAAGTACATACCCCTCCCGGGCAAGATCGATATCTAATGTCCCATGTCCTTTATGGTCGAGTCTCCGGTCAAACCATTGTGCCGATCGGAGAATCCCCTCCATGTCCGAATCGGTATTCAACGGCTCATGGTGGTAGAGAAAAAGTTGTTTAATTTCGAATTCACGGGCGAATTCGACCGCCAGACTATATGAAGAGTGGCCCCAATTGTATTTCTCTATGGCTTCACCGAGAGTATATTGGGCATCCAGCACAATCGCATCCGCTCCTTGAAAATACTCAACATTTCTGGGAGTGCGATGAAAATCTTTTTCCGTTAATTCCGTATCAGTCGAATAGATAAAAGACCGTCCGGTTTCAGTGACTTTGTAAGACATACTGCCATTGGGATGATTTCTCTTTATCCAACTTACGACAGCCTGACCGAATTTCATGGAATCGTTAGGCTTCAGCACATGAAACTCGGTTTTCGCGGTAAAACTGTCCCAACCAACGGGATGATAGGGCTTTTCCATGAACCGGGCGAGTATTCGCTCCATTGCCGGATAAGGACTGTAGAAATTTACTTTCACTCCGGGGTCGTACATGGCGCCGAAATACGGTAATCCAAGCAGGTGGTCGTAATGGAAATGACTGATGAATATATGAAACTCTCGAATTCTTTCCCGATACTTCCGCATGCGCTTCTCGAGTTCCCAGAGGCCGGTTCCCATGTCCAGGATGATCATCTCACCCCCGGCGGTTCGAACCTCTATGCAGGCTGTATTGCCCCCGACCGTTCCAAAAAGATCCGGCGGCAGTTTTGCCAGGAAACGCTGTCTCGCATCACTATTAACCAAATCAGTCGGTTTGACTCTCTGGAGGACGGCCGAAATCTTACCTCTCAGCTCCTCGGGTCCCAACGGAGTTGGACTGGATCCCCTAACACCCCAAAAACGAACGATCATGTGCCCTCCGATAGCAATCTTATTCTATCGTGTGGGGGATATCAAAATCTGCCGTTCCCGCATTTTTAGTGCTTTAGCGATTTCACGGCCTGAGCGAAGTTCCCCTTGATTCATGCCCGGACATTCCCTGGCTTCGTTGTCCCAATCAGCCCTTGACGACAGATTTGCCGGCCAGAATGGATAAGTCCGGCATTGCAGAGGCCTCGCTTTATAGACTGTGCAGCCGTCATTCCAAAAAAAACAGTCATTTTCCGGAGTTTCGACAAGGCTCAATCGAATCGCGATGCCCAAATCCACAACACGGCAGTGCTGAGCGGTAAAATCTTCCTGACTCATCTGCATATGAGCGGATAAACGTGAGAGATCTTTCTGAGAAAGGAAGACGTATCCCGGTTCATGCCGGCAGCAATGACCGCATGAGGTGCATGAGAATTGCAGCCCATCATTCCAGAATGCTTCCATCAGACACTCCTTGACAAAAAAAGGCCTCCGATGGGAGGCCTTATAAAAAAATGGGGAGAGAAGGATTCGAACCTTCGAAGCCGAAGCAACAGATTTACAGTCTGCCCCCTTTGACCGCTCGGGAACCTCCCCAAATGTACCGACAGCCATCTGTCGGACTCGAACCGACGACCCCGAGATTACAAATCACGTGCTCTGGCCAACTGAGCTAAGATGGCGAATTGACCGCATATCGCGTCGTCGAAAGGGAAATTACCACCATGGGACCGAAAGTGTCAACAGGGTTGTCGGCTCATCCAATCAGGTGCTCCCAATATATGGACTCCATGCTCCACAAGAAGCACCGTGACTTCAAAATGGGCTGATGGTTCACCGTCATTGGTTTCGGCACTTCCGTCTTCCGTCATACGGACATTCCCGTCACCACTGGTGAATATCGGTTCTACCGTATACACCGAGTTCAGCTTCAAGGGTGTATGCGGCCGACCGTCATAGGTAATGGAGGGCGTCTCATGTAGCCTTCGGCCAATTCCATGGCCTGCCGCTTCGGTGACAAGAGTCACTGAGCGCCGGCCGCACAGCTTTCGAATCGCCTCGGCGGAGGCGAGCCCGTCATCCCCGCTTTTCATTCCCCGGATGACAGTCTTCATCCCTTCGATGGCCGTTTGAATCAGGTCGCTCTTGATGGAATTGATTTGACCCACCGGAATGGTTTTCGCCCCGTCCGCCCACCATTGACGCACCGAACATGCAATATCAACAGAGACGATTTCACCGAATTCGATGACTCGCGAATTTGGTAAACCGTGCCAGACGACTTCTTCCGGTGAAATTCTGATAATTGATCCGGGATCGGCTCCTCTTGCCGACAGGAACCGGGAAATCTCCTCCGCCAATTCTCTTGTGGTCAGTCCGGGCTTGATGATGGCGGATGCGAGATCCAACGATTGATGAATCAATCGAGCGGCACTGTCCATCGCCCTGATGTCGAGTATTTTACCGTTTTCGACACCGGTTTTTTCGAGCTTTTGCGTAGAGCGGAAGATATCCTCGTACAAGGACCGTCCACCATGTACGTCGTCCATATATCATATGTTCGGCATGTTGCCGCATTCTCGACACCTTCCGATGTCTATTCAGCTCCCAATATAGCGCTTTTTGTATACTTTTCTGCAGTCCCGAAGCGTCGTTGGGCCGGTACGAAAAACCATCTTTGCCGTTCCTGATTTTTTTCAGGCCTCCCACTTCTCTTACGATGGGAATGGCTCCCAGTAATTGACCTATCATGTCGATTTGTCCGCAAGGCTCCCATTTTGAGGGTACAAGCACAAATGACGATGCGGCAAGAAGAACCGCGGTCAACTCTTCATCATAGCCTCTCAGAAAGGTCCAAGTATCTTCATCAGCTGTACGGGATTTCAATTGATGTTCAATTGCCGGATCTCCCTGACCGTAAATGATGAGAGTCCCTCCGGACCGCCCCAAGAGGCCCTCAGGAAGATTCAATATTTCATCGAGTCCCTTTTGCTGAGTCAGTCGACCGTGGAATACAAGCCAGGGTCGATTCGGATTCGGTCGGTTTCCAAAGATATTCACGCCTTCAAAGCGCCCTCTGCCCAGGGATCGGGCCAAACGTCGCCGAATCGAAGACTTTTCCGCCGCACCGCCGCTGCGCCTGAGCCAATCATCTGCCGCGATGCCGTTGTAAATTCCCGGAACGGGGATATGACGTCGGCGGAATTCATACCCAAGGGACCCCGAGTACGGATCGGCTCCATTGGTCAATTCTTTCGAATAGTCCGGTGATACGGTGTTGATGTTTCCGAAAATCCCTGCGATCAGCAAGGGGTTGACGCTGCCGTCAACCAAGCCAAGTGCCAGAAATCTCTTATCCAGTCCGCTTAACCGGGATGCTTCCTCAACAGAAATTATAGACTGCTGATATGCCGTCGCGGCATTGTGGATGGTGACGAGACACGCCGTGTCGGCAAAAAACGCGGCATGAGTTTCCTCACGGCGCATGTAAAGGGATAAAAGGCCGCAGTGTCCATCATGACCATGGATGATATCCGGAGCCGGTCCTTCTTTCATGAGCAGAGCGACGGCCCCGGCCTGGAGTATGACGTTCATCATAGGGGCATCAAGATGCCCCTTACCGACTAACGCCGGTTCTGGTGCATCCTCATCGGTATAGGTGTAAATGTCGTCTTTTGTCGAAAACTCCGGAGCGTCGATGAACCGCAGCGACAATCCGTCCCGTTCCATTCCGGTCACTGAAATCGAGCGGTCACGTCCGTCTGCCCGGATCGTCAGATCGAACAGAGGCTCACCCGGAGACATGAAACCATAGCGCGGGATGATGATGACAACCGATACACCTCTGGCCGTCAACGCATCAGCTAAGCCCCTGACGACATCTTTCAATCCGCCTGCGCCGGCATATCCGTCACACTCCCGGGCAACGATGCAGACTCTGGAGATCATTCCTCACCAAACAAATCGGGACGCAGAGCGGAAGCTTCACCGATATACACCGGTGTCGGAGATGATCCTCCCCTCCAGGTCACGAGAATTCGGACCAAACGGCTCGGCGCACCGTCAATATCCGGTTCTTGTGCACAGAATAGAGGAACCCTGGAATAGTCGGGGCGCGCAGCCCGGAGTGCTGCAGCGGCATTCATTCGTTTCAGATCCGATGTCTGGGTAAACTGGATGCTGACCAAATCGTCCGGACGCCACTCATTAGCCGTTTCCAAATCCTGAATAAGACGACCAACCGCCGAAATCATCTCCTGAGTCTCGTTGGGATCTTGACCGACCGAAACCGCACCTCGGACTGCAACAATCGAAGTTGACATGGCATCAAGAATATACAACAGGAGGATTATGGGAAAGATCGGGGTTACGGAGGCGGAATCAACAGAAGATCCAGCGTTATTGCAGAACCATTATTTAAACACGAAAGCTCAGCCGGCACCCATCGCCCATCGAACCACCCTTGTGGAGCAGGAACGTCAAATCGAAGCAGCCAGGTCTCATCGCCGGAGTCGGAGAGGATACGGGATCGATTGGACAGGCCATCGACGACAAGAATAACATCCGCCGGTTGACAATCCCCGATACTCCGATATTTGCCTGTCAGACGCAGAGATCCCTGAGTTCCATCCACCGAGAGCGTCCGCCAGCTTGACGTGGTGAATACAGCTACAAGGACGATACGCCCTCCCTCAAGCTGACTGGAG
>JARGFR010000241.1 GCA_029210985.1 Spirochaetaceae bacterium
ACATAAGATCAACATATACTTATTGACGCGATTCAATCACGGCATAAAATTAAAGTAGAATCATAACGACAGGTAAACACCTGAAAAATCGAGGTGGATATGATTGACCTGACGAAGTACGAACAGAAGAATGAGTGTTCGGATCTCGTGGATGAGATTAGAAAACTGCGTGATGTTGCGACCAAATTCGCCGAGGCCGCCGAACTGATGTCGGTGAGTTCCGAGCCCATACATCCGGGTGTTGTGGAGTGCAGCGATTTGTGCCGCAAGAAGGCACACGAAGCACTTGAGGCGTTTCGGAAAATCTGACAGTCACCGGGAGCCGAACGAACCGAACGGCGCCTAGTCGTGCATTGCTCTCCTGCCGAAAACCTTGCCGGGGAGAAGCAGCACCATCGGGATCAGCGCAAATACCCTGAAGCGGTGATCCTGTAGGTGAGGTCGAACCCGGTACGGTCGATCAGCTGACCGACCACAAACACCATGAGGGATCGGATCAGGAAATTCAGCCTCATATACATTCCATTGGAGAATGCGGGGGCATTTGAAGAAACGTCCTGCACCAGCGCCAGAACGACGGGCCCTGGTGCGAAGAGGAAGAATCCCATCGCGATGAGGATGGGTGTGGCCATGACGTCGCCGGAGATCAAAAAAAACCACATGAGCAGCGCCCTGGCGATGGCCGAGATCAGTAGCGTTGACTTCCTCCCGATTCGATCTGAAATCGATCCGGCAAACAACGTACCGGCGGCGCCGGAGAACTGAAGAACGGAGAGCGAGAGGCTCGCGGACATGAGAGTCTTGCCGTTATTCATCAGGAAGGCCGGGAGATAGAGCGTCATGCAGACTTTCATGGCCAGTAAAAAAAACGAATACCCGCCGATAAACGAGAACAGAGGGAGCAAGCTCCGGAATACCGAAGGGAAGCCGACATCCCTCTGCCTGGTCGAATGCCCCTCTCCGGCATTGTAATTTCTGAGCACGAAGTAGAGCACGACCGACGCGGCGACTCCTACCGGGAACAATCTCCACGTGCCTTCCAGAGTCCACAACGTCACAGCCCCGGTGATGATGATTGGACCGAGAGTTCTCGAGATTTCCCCGCCAAGCATGTCGTAGCTCATGCCGCTCCCGGTCCGGCCGCCGGCCAGACGTTTGACGAGGACAGGCCCCGGCGCATAAAACAGCGAGGAATTGATACCGCTGACAAACATCATCAAAACAATGACACCGTATGTCGGAGCAATGCCCACGAAACTCATGAGAAGTGCGGAGACCGCGGGAGTGATGATGTTAAAAAATTTCACCGGTACGCGGTCGACGGCAATCCCGAGAAAGGGATTGATAAGAGAAGGAAGATTTCTCACCACATCCAGCAAACCTGCCGTTGAGAGAGAAATCCCGAACTTTCCGACAAGCAGGGGCAGCAACGGCGCCAGAAATGCCTGGTAAGTGTCGTGGAACATATGTGAGATCGAAACGGCCACGATCCTGCCGCGCTGGAAGCCTTTCTTCACGGAGCCTCAATTTGGCTGCAGGGCACAAGCCTCGTCGCAGCATATTATACCCGTTATTTTTCTAGGTGTTTCGGCGCAGACCGACAGAATCTGTTTGAACCAAAGGGATATATTCCCCGGTGGAATATGAAATGGGATATTATCAAAGGAGACAAGGGTCAGCCATCACGGCTGGACTCAACAATAAACAGTCTCCGAATTTATTCGGACTACTGAAAACAAATTTTATTGAAAGTGAATCAACAGGAAGGAGAAACTGACATGCCGAAAATTGCGATGATTGGCGCAGGAAGCGTCATTTTTGCCAAAACCCTGGCGAGCGACATTCTGGCTACACCGGGCCTGGATAAGATTGAATTCAGTTTGATGAGCCGGACATGGCCCAAACTGGAACGGATGCAGAAATTCATTCAGCGCATGATTGACGACAACTGCCTTGATGCATCTGTTTCGGCAACCCTGGACCGTCGGGAAGCGATTAAGGATGCTGACTATGTCATCAATATGATTGACGTCGGCGGTGTGGAAGGTTTCGGATATGATTATGAGATTCCTCTGAAGTACGGTGTGGATCAGTGCATTGCCGACAGCCTCGGACCCGGCGGCGTCATGAGAGGTCTGAAGACCTTTCCTATTCTGGAAGGCATGGTGGCGGATGTGGAAGAACTCGCCGCACCGGGTGCTTTATTCTTAAACTACACCAATCCGATGGGAGCGGTTTGTCACGCAATCGGAACCTTCAGCGACACAGTATCCTATGTGGGCCTCTGCCATGGTGTCCAAACCACTCTGGACCTGATCAGTTCCTACACCGAGGTTCCCAAAGATCAGATTGACTATCTGTGTGCGGGAATCAATCACATGGACTGGTTCCTGAAGCTGGAGGATAAGCGAGACGGCCGGAATTTGAATCCCATACTCCGGGAACGTTTCGAGGATCCTGCATATTACATTCATGAAAAAGTCAGGGGTGAAGTGATGCGGCAGTTCGGCTATTTTATGACCGAATCCACCGGCCATCTTTCGGAATACATCCCCTGGTTCCGAAGTTCAAAAAGAGCTCTAGATCGTTATTGCGACCAGCCCGATTTCGGCGGCGCATCAGGAGCCTATTACAAGTACACAAAAATGCTGGCTGAAAAATACAGCACCGTGGATTATCTGGAGTTGGAAACAACAAAAGTTGACTCGAGAAGTGCGGAATACTGTTCATGGATAATCGAGGCCAAAGAACTGGATAAACCTTTCCGACTTCAGGGCAATGTCCGGAACGACGGATATATCGACAATCTGCCTCAGGGCTGCTGTGTTGAAGTGCCGGTTTATATTGACCGTCAGGGAATACGGCCTCTTCGCGTCGGCAGTCTGCCGCCTCAATGTACCGCGATGAATCAGTCCAACATCACGGTTCAGTCCCTGGCCGTTGAAGCACACACCAAACAGGATCCCGAACATGTGATGCATGCCATCGCCATGGATCCGCTCACTTCGGCGGTCTGCACCTTGGAGGAAATCCGACGTATGACCTCGGAAATGCTGGAGGCAAACAGGAAATGGCTGCCGCAGTTTGAAGGCAAGTCACTTCGTCCGACGCCTCACATCAGCATTCCCGCGGATCTTAAACCGGTGGAAGTGCCACTCGATCCGGCCCTGGCTGTTGCAAACAGATTTGGAGAACTGGCAGAGAGAAAAACTGAGTGAAGCGCCGCTGATGGACGATCTGGATATTCTGAAAAGCTGGATTGTGGGCAGCAATGCCTGCAGTGGAGAGCATATGGAAAATACGCCATATGCTCCCTTTTTCGCCTACCTGCTGGCCCACGATCACGACGGCATCAGCCTTCTCGATCCGGATCTCACAATTATTGCCGTCAATGGAACAATGGCCCGATGGTACGATGGGCGTCAGGCCCCGGAAGGGGAGAAATGCTTCCGGGTTTATCACGGAAGAAACCGACCTTGCCGGGACTGTCCCGTGCTGGGGAGTCTCAGTTCCGGCTGTCCGGTGACCCGGGAAGTTCCATTTGAAACCTCAAATGCCAAACGCGGCCGGCAGGAACTCACCGCCTTTCCGGTGACGGATTCCAGAGGGACGGTGATAGCGGTTCTCGAACATGTCAGGGACGCCACGACTCATCATGAGGAGCAGCAGGCTCTGGACGACTTAGCTCGGGAGCTCGGTGTTCAGTCCCGAAGACTTGAAGAGCAGGAGGTGGCTCTTCGTGTGCTGGGTTCCCAGATAGGTCAATATCGGGATGATGCACTCAAAGAGGTCTCTCTGAAGATACGAGCTCTGATTATGCCCTTACTCCGGGATCTGAAGAAAGAGGAAACGGATCCGTTCAGAATGAGGAAACTCCGGATGCTGGAAAAGCATATCGACGAATTGGATATGCCGGTCATATCCCGACTGCCCATCAGAGACCAGCCTCTGACACATCGGGAGCTTCAAGTGGCCCTCTATATCAAGGAAGGATACACAAGCAAAGAGATTGCCGACCTCATTTGTGTTTCCAAACGAACCGTCGACTACCACAGGGAAAACCTGCGTACCAAATTCCATCTCGATAGCCGGGACTCCACTCTCCAGACATTCCTGATGGGTTTGGAATAGCGAATCAATACGGGGTTTTCCCCCGTATCGTCCTGTTATCGGCCTCGTATATACGCCGGGCTTCCACGGCTCCATCATAAAGTGGAGACCAGACACGGAGGAATCTCATGTACGAGAAAGAACCATTGTTCCAACCCATCAAAATCGGGAAGCGGACCGCTTTCAACAGATTCGTCGTCAATGCCATGGAGGGCTGTGATGCGGACAAAGACGGCAATCCCACCGACCTGACATTGGCCCGCTACGAAAACCATTTCAGAAACGGATGCTCAGTTGTCGATCTGGAAGCCATCACCGTGACGGACGAAAGCCGCGGCCGTCTGAATCAGCTTCAGGTTAAGCCGAAGAATGCGAAGGCCCTCGCGCAATTTGTCAAAAGACTGAAGGAAATCAACAAAGACGTCATTTTTGTCTGGCAGCTCACCCACTCCGGAGAGTTGAGCCATCCGGATTTTTCCCGCCGGGTTTGCGTCAAACCGCTGCCGGGTTTCGGCGGAGATTTACTGTCGGAAGAAGAAGTTCAGGACATCGAAGACAAGTTCGTTCTGGCGGCAAAAATCTGTCACGATGCCGGAGCCGACGGTGTTGATTTCAAAAACTGCCATGGATATCTGGGTTCACAGCTTGTTCGCCCCTACAACGATCGCAAATGGAAATACGGCGGTTCGTTCGCCAACCGCACCCGATTCACCTTCAATGTGTATGAACGGATGACGAAGGAAATCAACGATCCGAACTTCATCTTCGGTTCGAAAGTCTCCATATGGGAAGGTTTTCCCGG
>JARGFR010000242.1 GCA_029210985.1 Spirochaetaceae bacterium
TTGCAAAGCCATGGCCTATGTGGGCAACGTGTCGGCATTCTTGTGTCACCTGCTTGATTCAAAAGACTTATCGGGCATCTGGAACTATGTCGACACGCCGATACCGGATATGAACACCCTGGTGAGCACCGTGAGAAAGAAACTGGGAATCGGTACAGGAACGGGCATCAAAATTCCAGGATTCATCGGGATGCTTGGAGGGGCGATATTTGACCTCGCCGCGCTCATCACCCGGAGAAAGTTTCCGATCAGCCGTGTCCGAATCCGGAAATTCATGGCCGATTCGAGTTTTTCATCGGAAAATGCGATGAAAACAGGGTTCCGCCCTCCCTACGATCTGAATGAATCGCTTGATAAGGTGCTGTCCCACGAATTCCCCGAGAGGTATGTTGCCGGTGCGTAAGCTTTTCCTTGTCCTTTATGTGCTGACTGCCGTGTCATTGGCGCCGATCTGGGCCCAGAATCAATTCGAACGCAAGGAAGGCACCCATATCTTGGCCAAGGAACGGGTGTACAGCGACGGTGAAATCCTTTCCCTGCCGGATTTTTCCTTCAGCTCCCATATTCGCGACAATATTGTCGGCCACGATACCGAGTTCCTGACGGAAATCACCTGGGATATGCCTCCCCTGCCGGCGTCGTATACGGATCCGAAGTCACTCATCGATCTCTTTATCAATGTGGAGTCTCTTGAGGGCATCGAGTATTGGTCCGGCGGACGGGATCGGATGCATCCTTACATCAAAAAAAGCTATCGGGTGGAATCCAACGGCAGTCGATCGGCACTTCCGCCGATAAAGTGGCCGCAAGACGCCCAATCGGTCCGATTCATCCACTACCAGAAAGACACCTCGTTCGGATCCAACTGGTATGACATGACCCTTCGCGCCGCCCCCGACGCCATCCTTATGGAAACCGTGAATCTGTCCGACCTGACGGCCTACTTCCAGAAGACCCAAGATGCCGGGGGTGTTCTGATGCAGATGGCCGTTATTCCCAAAACAGACCGGACCATCATGTACTGTGCCGTCGCGTTCAAAGAATTCCCGCCGATCGGCTGGGGTCAAAGTGCCGTTTCCGGTTCATTCAATCATCGCATCAGTGCGATTCAGGCTTGGTTTGCCGATACCATATTCGGCCCCGAGGAGAGATAATATGAAACGATTCATCTTCACCGTCATACTCATCATCGCGTTATCCGCCGGCCTCGCGGCCCAAACCTACACCGCCGTCGATATCGACGATCCGGTCTATGAGTTTATCGATACGATGATAATCAAAGGCGTGGTGAGACGGGATGTGATGGCTAAGCCCTGGCCCCGCACGAAAGTGCTCTCCATACTCGAAGAAATCAGCAGCCATCCGACTCAGTTGACCGTTGGGGAGAAAGAATATCTGAATCTTCTGGTGAACCGACTCGACCGTTCAATTCCGAGACGGATTCGGGAACAAGGCGCCGTGGATGTCAGCAGCGATTTTTTCCCCGCGGAAATCGGCCTGCAATGGGACAGTGAATTTCGTTTAGGGCTTTCGGATCAAATCGCCTACAGCTACCTCACCTTCTTCAATTTCTATGTCCAAGGCGATACGCCGGCGCCGGTGTCCTATCGCGCTCAAGTCCGAGCCGGGCTCTACGATGTCGATTTCGACAGTTATACGCCCTACACCTACACACGCCAATGGGACGGCGACCCGTTCAATCTGGCCGGTGATATCCAATACGGTTTCCCCACATCAGCTTCAGGCGGATTGGAAATCGAAGGCGAATTCGCCACATCCCTCTGGGAGGATAAGCTCTGGCTGCAGTTCGGACGATACCGGCGCGACTGGGGCACCTTCGGCCACGGAAACCTCTACTTCTCAGGAGAAGCCCGGCCGTTCACCGCCCTGCAGCTAACCTTCAATCCCTGGAAATGGTTCTCCTTTTCGTCCCTGACGGGTTCCTTGGATTATGGAATAAATCCTCTCAACGAATATGGTAACTATACCGTGCCGGGTGATCCAACCCCGTACAATCCGGACAACCTAATACCCGTTTATCAACGCTCTAAGGACGCCGCCGCGGTGGAACAGAATGCCTATTCGATTCTGCAATTCGAAGTGATGCCGAACGAGCGCTTCTATTTCAGCATCTTCGACGCCGTCGTCTGGACTAAAAGGTGGGAGCTCGACTACATCTTCCCTTTCCAGTCCAATTTCTTCGGTCAGGAAGTTGTGGGCGACTACGACAACGTGATGATCGGCGGTACCGCGGCTCTTCTGGCACCGGGATATGGCCAGGCTTGGGTGAGCGCTTATGTGGATGAGATGGACCTTCTCTCCGATCAATTTTTCCGCCGGGATAGAAACATGTACGCCTTCCAACTTGGGACGGCCGTCTCTATCCCGTCCCTCAGCCTCGGAAAGGTGAATCTGCAGTACACAAAAATTGAGCCCTATGTCTACACCCATCCGCCCGTGGACGCCCCCGGGTTTCTCGGTGACGTGAACGGAGACGGCAGCGAATATGACATGCAAACCTACTATCTGAATAACGGAGAGCCCCTGGGTTTCTATCAGCCCCCGAACTCCGATGAGATTCGACTGGATTTTTCTATGCGCCCCCACCCTACCGTTTCCACGGCATTCCGGTACAGCATGATCCGGCATGGTTCCACATTCGGCCCGGACAGGGTGGACGGTTCAAGCTACTATGACTATATCGATTACTATGAGTACGGCAGCTTGGGAACCACGGGATACGCCACATGGCAGGAAGATCCGCTGTACAACAAGAACTTCCTGAGGGACGGCGCCTATGAGTGGCAGCATGTTTTCGGTGTCGGTGCGGCCTGGGACGGGGCGCTTGGGCTCATCCCCTTCCGCCTCTCGCTGGAATATGACTTGGTGTTTTCCTACTTCTCGAATTTTACAGTCACCGGCAACTTCTATCCCTATGAAGACAGCTACTATAAAACCTCGGTGAACAACATCATGACGCTTCTGGTATCCTTCTATCCGTGATTGCCATAACGACGACTCTGAAGAGTACGCCGGAACAGACCAGTGCCTTTGTTCGATACCATTTAAATACCGGTATCGATCATATATTTCTCTTCTTTGACGATCCGAACGATGAATCCATCGGCAGATTCGACAGTGAGACCCGAGTCACCGAGACAGTCTGCGATAAGGATTATTGGAAAACCGGCATCCCCGAGCATCTGAGTGGCTTCGATCCGGCCTATCTTGTCTATCGGCAGCGCATCAACGCCACCAACGCCCTCCATTGGGCCCGGGAAAAAGGCATCGAATGGATTTGTCACATTGATGTGGATGAACTTATCTACACCGGAAGGCGGTCCCTGAAGAACTACTTACAGCAGACACCGTTTTGCATCATCCGATTCACGCTGCTGGAAGTTGTCCCGGAGAAATTCGAATACAAAAATATCTTCGCCGAAAACAGCCTGTTCAAGATGCCGGCGGCACACAAGTTTCCGACAACTCTTCGTTATCCCTGGAACTCCCTGATGCTGAAAATCGCCAAGTTCATTGGAGTTCAATCGCCATTCTTTGTCACCAATCGCTATTTCCGCGCCCATACCAAGTCTAAAGTCATCGTCCGCACCGATCTGGATATCAAGGATATGCGCATTCATGGACCCGAATGCACCAAAAGTTGTTTTGAATATCGCGCTCGAAAGCTCTTTCTGCTGCATTACGACAGCTGCGGCTACCAATTCTGGCTGGACAGATGGCGATTTAAACTCGGCGGCTCCGAGAAACCCAAGCAGTCCAAACAGGAAGTCACCCGATACATGATGAGCCTCCTGGCCGGCAGCCCTAGCGATGAGGAATTGCGGGATGCGTATGAGAAACTCCACTTCATCACCCCCAAAGACCAGAGAAAGCTCAGACGATTGGGCCTTATTAAGAAAATTGACCTACCGGAGACACTCTTTTGATGAGCCGAATTCTGCTGTTCACAAGTCAGTATGAAGGAGTCTTCGGATCCACCCGGAGCATGATTCAGCTGGTGAAGGTTCTGGATGAGAATCCCGAACACGAATGCGTGGTTCTCACCACCGGCCGGGGTAAGCTTATCGGTCTCCTGGAGTCGGAGAACTTGAAATATCACACTATTCCCCTGGGCCGTTTCTCCTCGCTGACAGGTGGGAAACTCCGTCCTTACGGTTGGCGTGGGAAAATCAGGGCAGCGTTCGAGATTCTCCGTTTTCAAATCCAAGTCTTCCGGTATATCCGTCGAAACCGTTTTAACATTGTCTACGCTAACAATCCGGGCAGTTTCTTCCGAATTTACCTGGCGGCCCGGCTCAACCGCTGCCGTACCGTCACCTACATACGAAGCGCGGTTCAAAACGACGCGGTAACCCGACTCACAATACGGAAGAGTCGACAGATTATCACCATCGCCGACGGGCTCCTGAGAGAACTGCCCTCTTCATTAGTTGCCGCCAATTCGGATCGAATCCGCACGATTTATACAGGGTTCGATTTCGACTCCTTTGACTACAAAACGCGAATTGAAGGACTCTCGCCCGATAAAGTCAAAGTCGGCTATGTGGCGTCCTTGACTCAACGGAAAGGTATCGACTTCCTCATACGGTTGTTCCTGGAGAATCCGGAGATTGCCGAGAGAGCCCAGCTCGTGATAGCAGGCGGATACAGTCATGGACACGAAGATTATCGTGCAGCGATGGAAAGACTGTTTGCACAAATGGATGAGGCAGGAATCGATTACATACACCTCGGATTCCAGGGAAATGTCCATGCCATGTATAATTCCATCGACGTTCTAGCACTCCCGTCTTTATCTGAAGGCTTGCCGCGGGTGGTGATTGAAGCTATGGCTCATGGGTGCGCGGTGATTGCGAATGATGTGGG
>JARGFR010000243.1 GCA_029210985.1 Spirochaetaceae bacterium
GTGAGGGGTGATGACGCCGTCGCAGCCCCCGGACCACACAAGAGGAATCTGCGATACCTCGGCTTCCGAACGGGTACCGTTCTTTAAGATGACTTCACGAAACGCCCGGTCCGCAAGGATACGAGTGAAATCGTTCACACCGCCGTTCCCTTCGGTTTTTCCGATGACGGCGATGACTTCATCCGCCGTGAACAGTCCTTTTCGGAAACATTCTTCCAGACCCGAGGCGTCCGCTACACTATTAATAATAACTTTTGCGACTTCAACAGCCATATTGTCCTCCTATGAACTGCAGTAGGTTACATTATCACAGGACAAGGTGCAAAAAACCACTCGTTCCGCGACTCCGGGGTTCGGATTAAAATTCCGACGGGCCGACTCCACCGGAAAGTTCTCTGCTCATCATCCAGAATCCTTCGGCAATGTCCGAATCCTCGGCACGCCGGAGGATGACATCGTCAATTCCGACCGGGAAGAAATCCAATCCGACAAGACAGCCGTCATGGAGCCGGATATCCAGGATGCCTGTCTCTTCTCCTGAGTACCAGCCTTTCATGCCGGGGAAGATGAAATTGCCCAGGGAGTAGGCGATCAGCGCACCGTCATAGAGTTCCATTCCCTGAAGCACATGGGGATGATGGGCCAGAACCAGGTCGGCGCCCCAATCGACATATCTCCTGTAGAGGCGTGTGACGTCTTCTCTCGGAACACTCTCCCACTCGTATCCGCCATGGACGGTAACGACAGTGAACGCGTCACTACGGCCCAGAACAGATCGGATGAACTCCTCGTTCTCAGGGGAATCCCAAAGGACTCCGGGCTTGTTTTCTCCGGCTGCGGCTGACAACGCGCCGTTGAACCCGTTCCTTTCAGCAAAACAAGCGCCCAAGGACAGAATCCGGACCATGCTGCCCTCGGGTGTTTTTGTTTCCCAGGCGAAACGGGCCTGTTCAAGATTCTCTCCCGCACCGCTGAATCCCGCACCGGATCGGCGAACCGCCGACAAGGTATCCAGAAATCCTTCTTCTCCATAGTCCCAGCCATGATTGTTTGCCAGATGGAAGAAATCGAAACCCACATCCACCAGCGCGGCCGGCACATCGGGTGCGACTTTGAAATTATAGGATTTTGGCGTCGCGTTATTCGATACGGTGACGGCGGCTTCCAGATTTCCGATCAATAAATCCGGCGCCTCCAGCAAGGGTGCGACGTCCCCGAGGGTCTTCTCGATCCCGTTTTCTCCGAAAATCATGTCGTCAAAACCGCGGCCGGGCATGATGTCCCCCACCCCGGCGAGGTGATAAAAACGCGGAACGGGATTCATCTGTATATGTTTCTCCAAGGATTCGGCGGCCGCTGCGGCCGCCGTGTTCTCGAGTTTCCCCATCAGGCGCGTATGACGCGCCGAAACTTCACCGTCTTTCGCTGCGACCGTGAGAACCGACCAAACCGTTAAGGGATAATCCTCATCGCCGGGATATAAACCGTCGAGAGCCGCCATCTTATAAGGCAGCGCGACATCCTCCAGGCGCTGAAATACAGGTTCGGCAGATTCGGAGGCACTTCCGAATACTCCGGATCCGACGTGCCCCAGAGAAACGCTTCGGCGGGAATCGAGCCACGGCAGTACGGGAACCAGATAGTGCCTGCTGAAGGCGTATTCCGGCCGGCGGGGCGTGAGGAGCGTCTCGATCGATACGATGAAATCGGCGTCGAATGCATCCTCATCATCCTCGGACACAAATCGCAGAACCTCGGGCGGCGGGTTCGGCGGCGCCGGAGCGTCGTCCGCATTCAGCTTTGGCCACACAACCACGGCGGGAGCGCATGAGGTTGTCAAGAGTATCAGGGCCGGTAGAAACGCTCGGAAATACCGGCTCATTTCCGCCTCTTTTCGACCGGCCTCTTTCCGACCGGCTTCCTGCCGCCCCTCATCCGTCCGTCGCCGGCCTGGGTCTGTGGGATGAGCGCCTTGGGTCCCCCTCCAATCAGATCCCCTCGACCGGCCTTCAACAGCGCCTGCCGTACGAGATCCCGGTTTTCGGGCCTGTTGTATTGAAGGAGTGCGCGCTGCATAGCCTTTTCTGCGGGATCCGAGGGCACATGGACTTTTTTACCGGTCATTGGATCGATTCCGGTGTACCACATGCATGTGGCCAGAGTTCCCGGTGTGGGATAGAAATCCTGCACCTGCTCGGGAATGAACCGGGTATCCCTCAGGTATTCGGCCAGCTCCACCGCATCCTTTAATCGGGAGCCGGGATGCCCCGAAATGAAGTAGGGCACCAGGTACTGTTTCTTGCCCAGTTTCTTGTTGACCTCCGCATAGCGCCTGACGAATCTGTCGTACACTTGCCGTTTTGGTTTGCCCATCACTCTCAGGACATCGGCTGAGACATGCTCGGGAGCCACTTTCAGCTGTCCGCTTACATGGTGCTCGCAGAGCTCGGTGAGAAAATCGTTTTTCGTATCGGCCAGCATATAGTCGAATCGGATTCCCGACCGGATGAACACCTTCTTCACACCGTCAGTTTTCCGCAGTTTCCGCAGGAGGGTAATGTACTCGCTATGATCGGCCTTCAGGGAAGGACAGGGTTCGGGAGCCAGGCATCGTTTCCCGGGACAGGAGCCTTGAGTTCCCTGCTTTGCGCAGGCCGGGGAGCGAAAATTCGCCGTGGGTCCCCCGACGTCATGGATATAACCCTTAAATTCCGTATCGGAGATGAGAATTTTGGCTTCTTCCAGGAGGGACTCGTGGCTCCTGGACGCGACGATCCGGCCCTGATGGAAGGCCAGGGCACAGAACGCGCAGGCTCCGAAACATCCCCGGCTGCTCACCAGACTGAATTTGACTTCCTCTACCGCCGGAATGGCTTCGGTATAGGAGGGATGGGCGTCTCGGGCGTAGGGCAGAGAGTAGACGGTGTCCATTTCTTCTTGGCCCAGGGGCGGGGAGGGAGGATTCTGCACGACGGCCCGGCCGCCGTAGGGTTCCGCCAGTCTGCGGCCGGTGAAGGGATCGGCATTCTCGTATTGAATCCGGAAACTCTCGGCGAACGCACGCCGGTCGGCCTTCAGGGCTTCATGGTCCGGCAGAATCACCGCTTCGTCGGGAACCTCGCTGATACCGCAGGCGTAGACTGTTCCCGGTACATCCCGGATATCCGCTGCCGGTACACTTGCGTCCAGGGCCGCGGCGATTGTCTTCACGGCAGCCTCGCCCATGCCGTATACCAACAGGTCGGCCTTGGAGTCCAGGAGCACAGATCGCCGAAGGGCGTCCTTCCAGTAGTCGTAATGGGCCATCCGCCGCAATGAGGCTTCCAGGCCGCCGATGATGACGGGTATCTTCTTATAAGCCTGGCGCACCAGGTTGGCATAGACGGTGACCGCCCGGTCGGGGCGCCTGCCGGCCTGCCCTCCGGGGGTGTAGGCGTCATTACGCCGTTTTTTCTTGGCAGCCGTGAAGTGGTTCACCATGGAATCGAGGTTTCCGGAGGTCACCAAAAATCCTAATCGCGGCCTTCCGAGAACCTTCAGACTGTCGGGAGTGGTCCAATCCGGCTGTGGGATGATGCCGACCCGATAGCCCTCGGACTCAAGAATTCGGGCGATAACGGCTGCGCCGAAGGACGGGTGGTCTACATAGGCGTCGCCGGTCACCAGGGCGAAGTCCACCCGGTCCCAGCCCCGGGCCGCTATGTCGTCTGAGTTGATGGGAAGGAAGGGATTCATCAGGCGGTGATTATCCCGGAAAGGCCGGGCCGTTGCTAGCCCGGAGAGAGGTGAGCCGGGTGGAGTTTCGGCCCACCGTCATTCCTTCGCGAAGAGCGGAGTCCAGGATCCCTCCTCGGCGCGTCGGGCCAATTCCTCGTCGGAAGGAGCGGACTCGAATCGAGCGGCGGCTTCCAGCACCCGGGGAAGAAGGTCCACATCCCCGATGGTGTTCAGAAAGCTGCCCTCTACACCCAAGGCCCACTGAACAGCGGCATCGATATCGTCCTGATGCTCCAGGGGCTCGTACCAGCTGGCCCGGGTTTTTTCGGCTCCTTCCGGCCAGGGTCGCCGGCAGACCGTCTTGATGAGTTGAAAGGCGACGCTCTTCTCCAGACATCGGGCGTGGAGCTTCCGGAATCCCGCGGCGTAATCGGCATTGAGGCTCATGGGCCAGTTCCAGGGCAAGAGGACGCTGTCGAAATCGTATCGTTCCAGACTCCGTATATGCATATCCGCCACACCTACGCCATGGCCCGTCACGCCCAGCCATTTCACCAGTCCTTGGTCCCGGGCTTCAATGAAGGCTTCCAGCGCACCGCCCTCGCCCATGGCCGTCTGCCATTCATCTTCCCGGATGAGGACGTGCATCTGCCAGAGATCCACCGAATCCACATTCATCAGTTCCAGGGACCGATGAAGCTCATCCCGGGCGCCCCGATATGTCCGCTCTTCGGTTTTCGTGGCCAGGAACACCTCTTTACGGTTGTGTTTGAGCCAGGGACCCAGGCGCTTTTCGGCCTCACCGTAGCTGGCGGCGGTATCGATATGGTTCACTCCCCAGTCCATCAGGAGATCCATCGTGCGGTCGGCGGTGGACTGGTCTACAGCGAAGAACGCGGCCGCCCCGAATAAAGTCCGGGTGCTCATATGGCCGGTTCGGCCGAAGGGTGCTTTGGGTAACGGTTTCATGACGATCCTCCGTCTATCAGAGTGATCCCTAGGTGGATTCGGGTCAAGGGCCGCCCGGGTTCTTAAATGTCGAACACTTCTTCCAATGCACGCCGCATCACCGCCGCGTCCGGGGTGATGCCGGTCCAGTACTCGATACCGATGACTCCTTGATTGACGAGCATGCCCAATCCGTCGACCACCC
>JARGFR010000244.1 GCA_029210985.1 Spirochaetaceae bacterium
CTGCTTGCAAGGCGCAGTTCCGGTCCGCTGTTTCCGGCTCCCTGCCGTCCGCCGGGCGAACCGGGCGCCTTTCCTCTTCGATCCCTATCGCGGTGCGAGTCGGAAAAGGGTTTCTTCCAAACTTCACCATCGAACTCAGACATCCAGGTGAACTCTCCATCATCGAAGATATTTCTTTCAACGGTGTCGATCATCACACTACGGCATTCGACATCGAACCATTCTTTAGAAAACTCAAAGTCCGTTTCTTTGGCCATAGACTCCCATCGTTATACCTCAAGTTCGCTGTTGAACACGGTTTTCAAATCTAACGATCTTTCACGGTTGAGATTTATCCGCTTGTTTGTTGGTGAGTGAAATTCATCCTCTTTTTTACATCAGAAAAGGATTTTGGCTCCCGTCGATATCCCGTTTCTGATTTCCCTTCCCCGAATTGTCTGAGACCTGATGGTTTTGGGTGCGGTTCGGTGTAGTCCTTTTGTACTATTGGGTGAATGACGATTTTTGTGACAGCACGAGATTATCGGGCGAAGCGAATACCACCAGGTGCCGATAATAACCACTCGGTCTGTCCTTCGACAGTTCAAGAAGAGGCAAAACTATTGGATTCTTGTTCAAGGAATCTCATTGTACGCCTTGAAGCTTCCGTCCACATTGTCCCGTATCAAAAGCTCCGAGGTATCGACTGAAACAGATATGATTTTCTCAACAGATACCGCTGCTCCCGGCACAAACGCAGGATCGTCAAGATCGAATATACCCAGATCATTTGATCCTACTATTGAATAAGTCGCCGGATTTTTTGCATCCACTTCGACATACAAGTAATCAGATAGTTGCCAGACGGGATTAAGATTATCTATACGGCCCAAGTAACTTAAATAGAGAATTGCTACTTTATTCTCATTCTCAGAGGCGAGTATATCGATGCTTCCAACAGTAACTTTTCTAGGTGCAGGACCGGTCACAGAGGTTCCACCGATCGAAGTGAAACCGTTCTTTTTAGCAGAATTATCGATAAGTGGAGCCAGTGTCGGGGTCATGAAGATCTCGTCGTTCTTTGAAATACCTTGAGATTCAATGTTTGAAAAAAACAAATCCCAGTCATCTTCTGATAGGAGGTTTTCGATATCAAATACCGGTAGATCTTTGATTTCACGATTTACCGTCTCATCTATTTCATCTGCTCCCTGGCCGGTCCGATCATTTGAATCTGAACATCCAACAAATGAGAATAACATGCAGAGTGCTAGCAAACTAACGGAATAGAGCCGGATCAAAGAAATACCCCCACGACCTTTGTAACTTATATTGCTCATCTAGATTTTGCCAAACGTGGTTATACAAAGGATTCACACTGATATCATGAACAAAGAGTCCAGAATGTAGATGAGGCCCCTCGGTATACGAACCACTGTTTCCTGAGAAAGCAAAACTATCACCAACGCCGAAGTATTGCCCTTCTTGGGGCAACATTAAATCAGAAGCGTTGCTTAGATGAAGATAGTCGCTGTACAAAACGGATGGGATAGATTCTCCTTTATAAGAGTACTCTCCAAATTCGTGTTTCAGGACTACTTTGTTCCCACCGCCATATGTTTGTCCCGTTGGATCAACCCTCGGATCACCGAATACACTTCCCGCATAATACGGATAAACCGAAAGACCGATCTCTCCACCTGTCCCTCTATCTTCTCCGGTATGGCCGAATAACCGTTTGCCATCAATGAATACGTCTCGTGGGCCGGTGGTGAAAGCATCAGTCAGCCTTACCCCTCCGGTTGTAATTATAGTTCCGGTACCCAGGCCATTGAGAGGGTCATTTTGCTTCGGCATATCTGGCATATCCAGGATAAAGTTATTCTCTTTGTACTGATCAAAGCTGATGTATTGGCTTCGGTCAGCTTCCATCGCCGCGATGGATCGATCCAATTCCCGCTTTCTACCGAATTGCCACCACGAGGCAGATTCTCGTTCACCAAGGAGATTTACGTAAGAATCGTCAAGACTCATCGAGCCGCTGGTAACTAGACTGTCGTAAATGGCCATTGGATCATGGTGACTTAGAGTACCCGAAAATCCGGTAATGACATCTGTGAGTACATGACTGGAAGCGATACTCGAGAAGGCTGTTCCTTGACCATTTGCCCCTGTGGTCATTTTACTTGTTATACGTATTGAACCGTCGAGAGGGTTAAGGTCGGCATTCTTCCAAGTTTTGTTTGTATAGTCAAATTCCATGCCGGCTTCGGTCATAAGAAAATAGGCATCGTTCTGGCTAATTCCAAGGATATCCATCAGCCCATACTGCATGCCGCCTGATCGAGCATCGAAGATCTTATTGCCATTTTCATCTACAAGATCGGATTGGCCGTCATACTCTAACGCAACGTTTCCGGTATCATCTCGTACCAACTTCCAAAAATCCCCACTCGAATCATAACTCGCAACCGCCTGGTTCACAGCGCCCCATTCTCCATAGCGCAGTCCGTTTTCAAAGGCTCTGGCTTCCTCTCCGATGGTATTATTCAGTCCGCCATATCCCCAAGATGAGGCAACCTGGAAGGCCACATTCATATGCTGGATGGCGGCCACCGCTGTTTCCATCTTCTGGAGGTCGCCGGTGTCGACACCGTCGCGGTAGGCCTCGTGGGCGAGTACCACACCCATATCCAGTTCACCGAGTCCATCAGTATTCAGTTCTATCTGCCGGCTGCCGCCGACTCTTGTTGTTTTGGCCTGGTGAGCTGTTCCTTCGGTCAGATTCACTTTGGCTTTGCCTGAGAGAATCTGCTCGTAAAGACTTTTCATGGTGCTGTCATCTTGAGCCATGCCGTTGGCCGAGTACAGGGTTCGCATGGCCAGAGTGAGTTCCGGGTTGAGCCCGGCTCTTTTGATTCGTGCGTTCTGGCGGTAGACATCCAGGCCTTTTACTGAGTTCACCATGGTGCCCATGCTCATGTTGTGTCCGCTCATTCCGATACCGAATGTGGGCCGCCCGCCACCGAGTCTCATCTCAAGGAGACCGACTGAGGCCTGAGATAGTCTGTTATTTCCGAAGGGCATAAACATATCGGAGATGTTGAGCAGGTTGAGGGTTGTATTCCCATTGATGCCGTATTCCAGACCGGCGGTGATACCGGTTCCGATGGTTCGATTCAGGGTAGCACCGAATTGTTTGCTGCTGTTTAAATAGGCGGTGAGATTGGAGTCGTCCAGCCCGTATTGCACGAAGCTCCCGGCCATTCCGGCGGCGATGGTTCCCACGTTTAATCCGTCGGTGAAGGCGTCGGTGTTAAACCAGTCGTCTGTGCCGATGGCATTGAAGCTTTGGGCGATACCCCGCCTTGAAGGGAAGGGGAGAGAGGGTAAAACGGTATTTCCTGTTCTGATGGAGAACAAGCCGCGGTCCGTCCCTGCCGGCGGACCGAACGGGCACCGGCCCGCGGCTTTTCTCCATCGCCCAGGTGACTCCATCAATCCCTCTCTCCCTTTCTCTGATAGGTAAGGATATCACCGTTTGTTTGTGAGTGGGTGTTTTTCAGAAGATGTCGTTCCCCGGCGGGGTCCGGGCTCTTCGTTGGGCTCGAGGTGTTCCTCGGCTGCGCCTCCGGTACACCTCTGCTTGCAAGGCGCAGTTCCGGTCCGCTGTTTCCGGCTCCCTGCCGTCCGCCGGGCGAACCGGGCGCCTTTCCTCTGGGCTTGAGGTGTTCCTCGGCTATGCCTCCGGTACACCTCTGTCTCGATCCCTATCGCGGTTCGAGTCGGCGAATGGTTTTCCAAACTTCACCATCGAACTCAGATATTCAGGTGAAATTCCATCATCGAAGATATTTCTACCGCTGTGGTATATTTTTTACATACGCTCTCTTGATGTGTCTCTCTCCCCGTTTAAGTTCACTTTTCCAAGGGACTTTTCTCAAGGGACTTTCACGGTTGAGATTTATCCACTTGTTTGTTGGTGAGGAAAAATCCAACCACGTTCTATACATCGGAAAAGGACTCTCTATCCGATGGATATCTCGTTTCTGATTTCCCGTCCCTGAATTGTCAAAGACCTGATGGTTTTGGTGCCTTTCGGCGTCGTCCTTTTGAACTATCGGGTGAATGGTGATTTTTGTGGCAGCACGAGGTCCGTTGTGTATTGTACAGGTTGTCAGAAGGCTCATCATCAAAATCAAATGCCTTGCAAATCAATACACCTCATCATGGGTTCCGATGGCTATCAAAAGAGCCGTGTTCTCCTCAACAAAGGAAAACACTATCCTGCAATCATAGCCTGCCGAAATAGCTCGCAGACCCTTGAGTCTGCCGGACAGCTTGTGATTTTTCAAATCAGGGGCATAAGGATCGGTGATAAACAGCTCGAGTTTTTGCTTAATCATTTCACGGCTTTTCGGGTGCTTCGCGATCCACTTTTTCAGGGACTTCTCAAAGCGGCTAGACCATTCAAGACGAATCACGAGCCAGTCGGACCAAATAGATCATCTATGGAACCGGAAATAATCGTTCCCTGTTTCCGGTCGTTCAAGGCGGCCAGATAGTCGGTTTGGATTTCCTCTCGCTTTCCTTCGATAATCCTTTTATGAACGATCTCATCAACCATTTCTTGGTCTTCGATGCTCAATTGCGAAATTTCGTCAAGGATCGAATCAACGGTTGTTATCATCATTAGCCTCCTGCCCGTCACATAATTTCTTTCACTCTACCAAAATTCTTCTCTTTTCTCAATAATTCGCATTGCCTCATAATTAATCTACTCGGAGAACAGTGG
>JARGFR010000245.1 GCA_029210985.1 Spirochaetaceae bacterium
CGACGGGAAGGATTGGAGATAAGCATGTCAATTGATGAGGTGCTGAATGCGAGTGTCGATCGGGATCATTTTCACAGACTTGCCGCCAATCTCATCTCCAACGCTTTACGCTACGCCAAGGAGAAAATTCGGGTGAGTGCGTCCCGCCGGAGTGGTGAGGTGGAAATCAAGGTAGAGGATGACGGGCCGGGCATACCGGAAGAATGGCGGGAGAAGGTGTTCGAGCGATACTTTCGTGGGGACGCCTCAAGAAATCGTGTTTCCGGCGGATCCGGGCTTGGTTTGGCCATTTGCATGGAAATCGCCCGGGCCCATCGGGGAACCATAACAGCCGGTGAATCAGAGTTTCTGGGCGGAGCGGCGTTTTCCTTGAGAATCCCTTTAGCTTAACCTTTTCGGTCCCCAGACTCAGTCAGGCTTCTCGCCCAAAAAAGATATTATCGGCTATGATGTCCCTATGGATACCTTTGAAGTCATCAGTAAAGTCTTACCTGTTTTTCTATTGTTCGTCACCGGCTATGTGTTTCGCCGAACCGGCTTCTTGGAGGCCCGCACCGCCGCTCAGTTGAAAAAACTGGTGGCCGACGTCACACTTCCGGCCCTGCTGTTTCGGGCCTTCTTGAGCATGAAGCCCGGCGGCGATGAATTGCTGCTGGCATTGATGATGTTCCTGCTTTGCGGTGTCCTACTGGTGGGAACGCGTCTGATCATGCGATTAGCCGGTCATAAAGACGACATTCGATCCTACATGGTAAGCGGCTTCGAAGCCGGCATGCTCGGTTATGCCCTCTTCCTCTCGGTCTTCGGCGATAAGGCTCTGCCCATTTTCGCCTCCGTCGATCTCGGACAGGTGCTATTTGTGTTCATCGTCTTAATGCCCTTGCTCCTGGCCCGAAGCGGCGGACGTTTCGGCGAAACGGCGAGTACCGACATGGACGAGGGCGCCTTGAAGGCGGCGGCGCGGAATGTCATCACCAGCCCGGTGGTTTGGGCCATCATCGGCGGTCTGGTTATCGGAGCCATCGGCCGGGCGCTGTCAATTCCCGCCCGGCCTTTCGCTCCGGTGTCCGGTTTCCTGGAAATCGTGGGAAATCTGACCGTACCGGTGATTGCCCTGGCCATCGGTTATGAACTGGAATTCCGCCGGGACATCCTGGGCAAGGCACTTGTTTTCGTATTAGTGAGAAAAGCTGTCCTTTTGGGTCTGGCACTTCTGCTGATTCGCTTCCTGCCGGTGAAGGACGAACTCACTCCCTATGCCTTCATGACCATGCTTCTTCTACCGCCGCCTTTTGTGGTGACCCTGGCGGCCCGGAATGACGAACAGAGTCTTGTTTCAGGCATACTCTCTTTGAGTACCGTTATATCTATTCCGGCCTTTGCCGCGGCGGTGCTTCTGATGGGAGTGGTTTAGGCGCCGTCCTGGGTCGTCCGCCTACTCAGTGCCCTTCGAATTGCGGTTTCTCTTTGGCCAGGAATGCCTTGTAGCCGATTTCAAAGTCCCTGCTGTCAAAACAGGCGAAGCCTTCGGATAATTCCTCAGCACTTAGGGGCTCCGGATCATCCAGTCTTTTCAAAAACTTCTTGTGCCGGCGGGCCACCAGAGGAGCTCCGTCGGCAATCCGTTTCGCCGTCTGTTCGCCCTCCGATACAACCTCGCTGTCGGCTACAATTCTGTTCACCAGTTTTTTTTCTTTGGCTTCCCGGGCATCGAAGACTCGGCCTTCCAGCAAAATTTCGAGTGCGACGGCGTCCCCGACCAGGGCTTTGAGGGCGGCTATCTCCTGATACGCCATCACCAGACCGAGGCGGTTAATCGGTATGCCGAAGCGGCTGCTCTCTCCGCAAATCCGGATGTCGCAGCAGGCGGCAATTTCCAGTCCGCCGCCGACGCAGATTCCCTGAATCACCGCCAGGGTGGGAACGGGGCAGGCTCTTAAACCCGATAAGACCCGATGCATAAGTCGGCCGTAGGCTTCGGCCTGCTGAGAATCGGCACGCTCGGTTTCAAATTCACGGATGTCGTTGCCCGGGGAGAACGCTTTTTTCCCGGCGCCTTTAATGACGATGCATCGCAGCTGTCGCTGTTCCGAGAGATCTTCGATGACGTCCCCCAAACGGCCCCACATGTCCTTTGTGAGGGCGTTCAGCTTCTCGGGACGGTTCAGGGTGATTGTCGCGATATGTTCTTCTTGCGAAACAAGGATGCTGCTCATGGATGTGTCCTCATGATTCACGCCGTTTGGATTCCTTCATGGCGTACATGCCTCGGTCGAGTTCCTCGATATCCAGTAGTCCTTCCGGTCCCACGTTGGATATTCCATAGCTGATATCCACCTGCGAATCTACAATGGCGGTACCAAATGATTTTCGGATTCGTTCCGCGGCCTTGAAGGCTTCGTCCCGGTCGATTTCCTTAAGCAGAATCAGAAATTCGTCTCCGCCGTAGCGTATGATGAGATCCCCCTTGCGCAGTACCGATTTGGCCTGGACGACGAATTCCCGTAGGAGAATGTCTCCCTTATTGTGGCCGTGCTTGTCATTGAAATACTTGAAATTATCGAAATCGATGAACACCGCCGAGGAGAAGTGCTTGAGATTGACTTCGAATAAGGCATGTCGATTGTATGCCTCGGTGAGTGGATCCCGATTGAAAACCTGCCTAAGTGACTCACGGTCTCTGACCAATTCCCGGTAATCCAGAAAATATTGCAGTCCGAAGAGTACGGACACAATCACCACCACGTACTGCATCACGGAGAACCCGCCGGTTTGGAATATCATAATGATGGTTATTTGAATAAGGGCCAGGGCAATCAGACCGGTGGCGATAAGGTACAGGGGGCGATCTCTCAGTTTTCTGAAAGCTAAGTAGATAACCCAAAGGAGATTCATCGCCGGCAGTAGGTTCGTGTAGATGAACCGGGAGTACATCACCCCGGGGGTGGGGGCTGAAAAAAGAAGGATGATCGCCGCTGCCGTCGGGACTGTCATCCATCGACTCAATGTGAATCGTTTGTGATGTTGGTAATCCAGGCTGGCGAAGTACGTGAAAGTTCCCAGATAGCCGGAGGCCGCCATCAGTGGTTTCAAAATACCGTAGAACATCATGCTTCCTGTGGACAATCGCTCTGTGTAATCGAAAGCATAAAAACTGATGAGGATGCAGGAAACGCCCAAGAGGACACTGTCCCACCTCTTGTGATCCTGATGTCCCGGGAATCCGATAAGAAGGATGCCCACCAAGACACTGCTGCCCATAAAGAACATCAGCAAATCATGGAAGAGAAATCGATGGAAGGAGGCCAAGCGGAAGGCCCTGCCGGTGTTCATCAAAAAGGGTTCTCTCTTCATTGTAATCAGCTGATTTCCGCTGACCTGCAGCTCCAGTTTTATCGTACCGTCGGACGAATTGCGGAGGGGTATGACAAACATCGAATTCCAGAGATTGGCGGTGGGTTCTTGTTTATCGCCCGCTTCGAATACCGTGATACCGTCCAAGCGAACTGTCATGGCCGTGGCATTGACTCTCATGAAACTCAGACTCATTCCACTCGAAGCGCTGAAAGTTGTTTGAAATAATACCGTTTCGGTGTCCTCCACTCTCTTAACGAAGGGGATTTCCACGGGATGAAATCCGTTTCCTTCATCAATAAACCAATCGCCGTTCAAGGCCGGCGGCAATCTCATATAAGG
The DNA here is from genome assembly GCA_029210985.1 of Spirochaetaceae bacterium. GTDB lineage: Bacteria > Spirochaetota > Spirochaetia > DSM-2461 > DSM-2461 > UBA2779. The sequence goes on from JARGFR010000245.1 coordinate 3,697, forward strand.
AGTGAAAAGGATACCTTGAAGGACGGCGAAGAACACCACCGATATCACAATGGCGATCGCCGGATGCAGATACGAGCGATGGAGAGGAATAGTGCTGCGGATCTTCTTTGATTCTTCTAAGTTCACCTTCCGGCCATTATGATTCATTGACTCCTGTTGGGGAAAGTCAAAGATATGTTTTCTTGAACCTCTCCGCCTGTTCGTGACGTCACGGCTCAGTTCTGGATTACCAAGTGCCGGAAACCCTATACTCGTTACGGCAATGAGATATCAGCGATGATCAACTCGCTCACATTCAGTTCCGGGTAGCCGACCCGTCTCAAGGGCATCAAGCGCAAAACCATCACCTTAGGTCCGCGTATCAATGTGCTCAAAGGTCCGAATGGGTCGGGTAAAACCAAGTTTCTCAAAACATTGGCTGTGCTGAGCGGCTGCGGTGAAGGCGGATGGTCCGAGGGGAACGAACCCGGCGAACTGCCTTATCAGGCGGAAATGGAGCGCGACGGGCAGCCTGTCTTCTACCAGGACTGCTACAAGGATTCCGAGACGTCGTTCCTCGGGGACGGCTACTTCGAAACCCACGACTTCCTGCAGTCCAGCGGGGAAAAGCGTATCGGTCTGATCAACGAACTTGTCAAGCACATCGAGGATAGGTTCCTCACCTACAAACTTCCAAGGGAGGTGAGGCCGACACTTCTTCTCGATGAAGTGGACAACCATGTGGGATTCGCCGGGCAGTCCCTTCTTTGGGGCGGTCTGTTCGCCAAGCTGTCGAAGAAGTATCAGCTCATTCTTTCCACACACAGTATTTTTCCGATTCTGCTCAGGCGGGAAAATCTGCTGGGTCCGGACAACATCATCGATCTGGTCGACAACTATGCGGAAATCTGTGTTGCCGAACTCGGCCGGGCAATCGGTTCTTTCAATCAAGAGAACGCGGATTCCAACAGTTGAAAGCCCGATAATTGGAATCCAACCTGTTCTAACCCGCTGCGGATACGGTATCAGACAAGCCTATCCCCGTCTCCGGAAGTGTCATTCAGA
>JARGFR010000246.1 GCA_029210985.1 Spirochaetaceae bacterium
TTCCAAACTCTGCTGGTGGTTTCGGTGTGTTTCCTTTTGATAAGTTCCGTCGCGCTCCAAGCTCTGATTCTGATATTTCCTGAAATACTGCTGGGAGTTCTTGCCATGAACTTGTGGATCGGCAGCTGGACCGGAATCCGAGTCTTGGAATTCTACCGGTTCCGGCTTCTCCTTTTCCCAAAGGATCCGGTATGAAGAGAAATCCGAGATTGTTCGAGTCACTCCTGGGACTGAACGCCAGAAATCTGGATTATGTATACCCCCACAATCCCCGTCGCTACTTTCCTCAAGTGGACGACAAAATCAAGTCAAAAGAGATACTCTTGAATAACGGAATCCCCGTTCCTGAGACTTTAGGAATCTGCGACAGCTTTGTCACTCTTGAATCCACGATGGAGACCATCGATAAACTTGATACTTTCGTCATGAAGCCGTCGAAGGGTCGAGCCGGCGGAGGCATCCTCCTTCTCACCAAGGAATCTCCGGGTATGTGGCGGACCCCGTCGGGGAAACCGAAAAGGCGATCGGACATAGAAACACACATCGGGGAAATTCTATTTGGAGTCTATTCCTTCGGAGGATCCGACGATCGGGTACTGATGGAAAAACTCATCGTCCCCGACGAGTTCTTTCGAGAAATCTACCGGGGAGGAGTCGCGGACATCCGCGTCATTTTATTCCGAAACAGACCTGTGATGGCCATGGCCCGAATACCGACATCCCGTTCGGAAGGTAAGGCCAACTTGCATCAGGGCGCGGTCGGAATCGGAATAGATATTCAGGACGGCGTATTCACGACGGCCGCATTGAAAGGCCGTGTCATCGAGGTACACCCCGATACCCAAATACCTCTGCCCGGCAGGATCATTCCATCCTGGAAGGACGTCGTCCGTATCGCGACAGAGGCCTCACGAAGCGTCGACTTGGGCTACCTGGGTGTTGACGTCGTCCTCGATGAGCACGAAGGCCCACTGATTCTGGAACTCAATGCCAGACCGGGTTTGGAGATTCAAAGCGTGAACAGAAAAGGATTGAGTGATGAGCTCATCAGGGTGAAATCGTGAAGCACCGACACCTGATATGGCGAAAGTCACCGCTTCCCATACTGCTCTTTCTCCTTGTCCTTCTCCTGGCTCTGGGCCATTTCGAAGCTGTCTCCAGAAGAATAAGGAATCTGGATCTGGTCATAGAAATTCTTCCCGAGGCAGGATTCGCGGTTGTCAACGCAGATCAGTACGATACCGTCGAAACAGAACAATTCCCACAATCCGAATCCGATGATTTTTCGATATGGTATGACCGAATCGCTGCGGAACCTCCGGCACAAATCAGGCCGCAATGGGACGCTTACAAAGGAGACGTTCCGTTTCCGGAACTGGAATCCGATGTTCAATACTTCGAAATCCGTCTGCTCTTGGCAGAGGGCGAGTATTCGGCGGCCGACCAACTCATATCCCGGATCGAGCCGAGTCCGGCAGATGAACAGACCCATCTTCTGCTGAAAGCCATTATTCAGAATCGCATGGGTCGACGGGCCAGCGCCATATCGATTTATCAACAGCTGATTGAAGCCTCTCCGAACTCCTTTATTGCCCATTTCAACCTGGGTATTGTGTACCACAATCTGAACCGCTACACACTTGCCGCCGAAGAACTGCAGAAAGCCGTCGATTTGGCTGGAAATGCGGGTCGATCAAAGGCATATCGGGCTTTGGGACAAGCGTTGGTAAAACTGGGAAATATCGACGAAGCCCAATCCGCGTTTGAAGAATCCATATTGCTGGAACCGGCGGTCATTTCCTCCCGACTGGCCCTGGCGGAGCTCTTTTTCATCCACCGAGACGACCTACAGAGCGCTCGAGAGGTGTTCGACGAGGTACGGAGACTCAACCCCGCCCTTCCCGACCTGTACTTGGGATTGGCGGAACTGGAAATCCACGAAGACAATCTGGATCGAGCTGTCCGGGTTCTGGAGGACGCTCGTCCGCTTGTGCCGGATTCCCTGCCCATCGATTTGATGATCGCCCGCCTGATGATCGACGACGGGCAGATGGATAAGGCGATATCAATACTCAAAGATCTTCAATCCAACCATCCCGAAGATTCGGGAGTGGCCTTCCAGTTGGGTCGGGCGCATTACAAGACCAGGGACTATCACCGCGCTGAAACTGACTTCAACCAGGCAATCCGTTATTCTCAATCACCTCCTACCGAAGCATTGAACAACCTCGGGTTGGTTTATACGGCTCAGCAGCGTTGGGAGGATGCCGAGAAGATATTCCTTGACGCCATCAACCTGAATCCATGGTATGAAACCGCCCACTACAACCTCGGTCTGGTCTATATAAATCTCGAGCAGTACATCATGGCCGAAGCGAGTTTTCTCCGCGTCCTGGAAATTGATAGGGAATATCAGCCGACCTGGTACAACCTTGGAATCGTCTATGGAGAAATAGGCGAGATCAATAAAGCCATCAATGCCTACTCCCAGTCCCTTCTGCTGCTTCCGGACGATCCGAAAGCCAGGCTGAACCTGGCGGTCCAATACCGGAAGCTGGGAGATCTCGACCGAGCTGAGGAACAGTACAGCCTCGTGTTGGAGATCAACCCAAAGTACGCTCCCGGGTGGTTCAACCTCGGTGTATTGCAGAAACTGAAGGAAGAATACTCCAAGGCGGAAATTTCCTATCGAAAAGCCCTTGAATTGGATCCCGAGGAGACGGCCTATTGGTTGAATCTCTCAGCACTGCTCAGTGGGCAGAATCGAACCCAGGAAGCCATAATCGTGCTCAAAGACGCCATCGACGCCCATTCGGAATCCGTCGAATTACGTTATAACCTCGCTCTCCAATACAAGAAAATCGACAGAATCGATCTAATGGTGGATGAAATTACTATAGCCTTGAAATTAGATCCGGCCTACGTCAACGCCTGGAAGCTTCTCGGTGACATGTATTCCGATCAAGGAAATCATGAAGAAGCATTGTCATCCTATCTCAAAGTTGTTCAATTTGACCCTGATGACAGCTACTCCCGGTATCTTCTGGGTAAGGAGCAATATTCACTCGATGATTTCGAAGCTGCCGTCGAATCCTTTGAGGCGGCCCTGGCCGACATCACAGACAACAGTTATATCTGGTACAATGCCGGAAGAGCTCACTTGGCCATTGGGCAATCACGGCAAGCCCAGGAGTACTATCATCAGGCGCTGGATCTTAATCCCGGTCTGGCCGATTCCATCACCGAAGAACTCGAATTGGTTGATGATTCGGGAAATCTCTACAAGCAGAGAATGAATGAAGATCCGAATAATCCCGACTGGCCGATTCAACTCGCAATATTGCTGCAAAGCCAGGGCGATGATGGACAGGCCATATCCGTACTCGAGGATGCATTCGATCGGATTCCGGGAAATTCCGAAGTGCAACGGGCTCTTGCCGGTTTATATCTGGAAATGGGCCAGGAGGAAGCCGCCCTGGACTTATACGAGCAGATAATCGTGGAGAATCCGGATCGAGTTGATTCCTACTTGAGCATCGGGGAAGTACTGGTGAAAACCGAGAACTGGGAGTCAGCGGAAACCTATCTGAATAGGGGTCTGGAAATCGATGAAACGAATCCGAAGCTTCTTAAACTTCTGGGAGAAGCGTATTTCCGCCAGGAGAAATATCCCGAGTCCGTCGTGACACTCGAAAGACTGGTGATTATCGAACCGGACAGCGGAAACGCCTGGATCGATTTGGGCAAGGCCTACTATAGACAGAAACGCTATGACGAAGCTATTGAGCCCTTCAGAAGGGGAACGCGACTTCGTCCGGACTACGAGTGGTCCTTCATCTGGCTCGGCCGCGCGCATCGAAAAATCGGGGACTTCGAAGAGGCCGAAAGACTCTATGGAAAAGCGTTGGACTTGGACCGGAATCATACCCAGGCCTGGATTGCCATGGGAGACCTCTACAGAGAATGGGAGAAGGACGAGCCCGCTCTGGAAGCATATATCCGGGCAAGTGAATCCGATCCTACCAATACGAGCATCAACAGTCGTATCAAGAGTGTCTCACCTTAGTTGAGAACCGCTTCCACTTCCGCCAATGTGGGAATACCCGTGGTGGCCCCCGGCCGGGTAACGGCGATGGCTCCGGCGGCGCAGGCCCGGCGCAGGCCGTCCCGGGCGGACATACCCGCCACCTCGGCGGCCAGGAAGTATCCCATAAAGGTGTCCCCTGCTCCCGTGGTGTCCACGATGGGCCCCTGATCGGGGAAGGAGGAACGGATGAGGCCGCCCTGGTCGGCCCGGATGGCGCCTTTCTTTCCTAGAGTCATGACGACAACGGCGTTGGGATAGCGCCGGCGGAGTTCCTTCACCACCGCTTCGTCGGCTGCGGCGCTATTATCGTAATGGCCGGCGGCCACAGAGCTGTCGGACGCGGTACTCTCGGCAGTATCACCGGCGGCCTCGGCCATTCCGGCCAGTTCCCGTCCTTCAATTTCATTCACCACGAGCCATGTGAGCCGATCCAGGGGGTAGCCTTTCACTTCCGGCCCCATGGGAGCCGGATTCATCGCCAGGCGCAGGCCGGCATCCCCGGCGGCGCTCATCAGCTCGGCCATCATATTGATTTCGTTCTGGAGAAGCAGGATGTCTCCCCTCTCGGCGCCGCCGATAACCCGGTCGATGTCCGATTGACTCCAGGCACGGTTCGCTCCGCCGAAGAGAACGATGGCGTT
>JARGFR010000247.1 GCA_029210985.1 Spirochaetaceae bacterium
TGTCGAGCGTTCCAGGATTGTCGATCCTCTCTCCATGCTGCCCTCCAGAGTCGGCTTGTCCCGACTCTCCATCGGTCGTGTGGAACTCGTCAGAGCCGACAGTCGGACGTCCCTGACGGAAGGACTGACAATCAAGTCGGGACGATGGGCGATGTCCATTGAAATCCCGTTCTCTTTGGGTGATGCTCTTCGGAATGAACTCTCACTGTATTGGGTGGGGGAGCTCTTAGGGCGGATACGTTTTGTCTCACTATCAGAAAGCCCGAATGGTGTGGTACTGGAAGTTCCTGAAGAACGAACATTCGAAACCATGTATGATGATCAGGGGCGTATTCTCTTTCCGGACCTCATGCTGAATGCCGGAAGAGGAACACTGGAGTTGAGAGTGTCGGATGAACTGGGTCGAGTCACCACTCAAAACTGGAACATTGTGGTTCAATAGCTTGAAAACTTACTCTAAAACCGCTGCCGTTGACGAAGAATCGACTCGGGTATCCTGCCCTGTCTGCCGAGGAACGGTTTTTAAGAATCTCTGGCAGGTGGAATCCTCCATATTCGTCAGATGCGCCGACTGCCGATTGATTCTCCAGAACCCACAGCCGGTCAGGACCGCCTTGGCGGCTCGGTATGATGAAGAGTATTTTCGATACGAGATTGAGAACGAGGAATCTTTTTATAATTTGATGATGCTCGGTCTGAATGATGTCGGTTTTTTTGAGAACATTGCTCCTGCATTACCTCAACCCAATCGGATACTCGACATCGGCTGCGCCACCGGACGGCTGCTCCACCATTTCAAACAGGCCGGTTGGGAGACCGCCGGTGCGGAACTTTGCCGGGAATCGGTTGAGTACGGCAACAAAACCTATGATGTGAACATCAGGCCGTCGCCGCTGGAAACCGCCGGATTTCCCGATCATCATTTTTCCGTTGTCCATGCCTCACATCTTATCGAACATGTGGATGACCCGGGTACATTCGTCACCGAAGTTATGCGTGTCCTCCTTCCCGGCGGGGTCTTCCTTTGCGTCACACCGTCTTCAGACGGACTCCAGGCAAAGATTTTTGGTTCGTCCTGGCGCTCAGTCATACCAGATCATGTGACACTGTTCGATCGAAAGACCTTGCGAAGACTGCTGGAGACGGCGGGATTTTCCGTTTTGGCGGTGCGGACGTGGGGTGGCCTGGCCGTCGGCACCGTCCCTGCGTGGTTGAAGAAACCGGTGGATCGATTGGCAAAGAAGTGGGGTTTCGGCGACGTGGTTCTGATGGCGGCCCGGAAAACGTCCTGATTCATTCGTATCCGTTGACAAATCTTTCGGGATTGATATTCAGCAGGTAGGCCAGATCCAATATTTCGGATCTGCAGGGCGAATCCTTTTCGGTATCAATCTCTTCGTTTCTATTAAACCTCTGTTCGAGCAGCGCATACACCGCATTCTGAACGAATGGCCGCAGAGGCCTCAGGCCATGCTGCTGCAGAATACCCAGAAATTCGATAAGTTTGGCCAGTATCGCCTTGTCGCTGTGTTTCTCCAGGTATTCGGAGATTTGGGAAACAATGAGGCCGGCGCTTTGCTCAATATTTCCGGCATCCAAATCGACTCCGTATTCCACCCTCCGGCCGAGGATCTGATCCATCAACTCAAGAGATTCCGACCAATCCCGGGGTTTCATCTTGCGCATCCGCTTGAGAATGAGCATGGGTCCGTAATGAAGCGCAAGCTCCAGACTCTGCCATCTCGTTGCGCCGAAAGGAAGATCCAAGGCGCTCACGACTTTCAGATCCATCAGACGGTCCGCGACTTTGGAACCGAGGGACACCATCAGTCTCTTCTCTGATCGTTTAAGCAAGGTCTTCTGTATTTCCATGCGGAGCACCGTCGGCATTGATTTGATCGGTACGGAGGTCCAATGATTCCCGTCCATCAGTTCGATGACGGGACAGAAGAGGTGCTCATCAATGACGGTTCGATAGGGAAATTTATAGGACCTCAGAGTGGAGGTTTCTTCATAAGATATTTCTCCTTCAAGCCTCAGTTCTCCCTCATCGGTATCGACGGTGCGTCTGGTTGTGCCTTTACCTTGAAGAGATCCCCACTCGGCATAATCCAGACCGGGAAGGTTGTACAGGTGTCTCCAGAAGAAGAGTGCGGCGGCTTTTAATTCCGGCTGAATTTTTGGAATAACCAAGCCCCTGAGCAAATCCGACCCGCTCCCCATAATCTGTATATTGCTTTCCACCTTTTCCAGGCGGCGGGTGAGTCTCTCAATCAGTCCTTTCGTGCCCTTCGAGTCCAGAAGTTCCGCGGCACGGTAGGCATAACGCATGTTCTGTATCGGCTCGATACCCGATATATCCGCGAAAAACCAACCGCAGGAGGTATACATGAATTGGAGGAACTTTGCGCCTTCCATGGCAACCAAGAGGTTGACCGCATCAGAATCAGAGTACTGGTCATCCAGGATTGTTCCGACAAACTCCGATGATGTCTGTAAACCTGAGACAACCTTGCCGTATTCGGTCAATACGGCGTCTGCGGTTTTTTCCGTCAGATTCGATACCATTTTCTTCCAAATCGGATCTGCTTCCTTCTTCAGGGAATCGAAAGCAATACGTAGCGGCTTTCTCCATTTTTGGTTCCAGCCTTCCTCGCCGCCTGTCGAGCAGCCGCAGTCCCTCATCCATCGTCCGACGCCGTGAGAGCAGCTCCAGGATGTTCCACGGCCTTCGTCGCCCGGTCGCAGAAGCACCTCTTCCTTTGGGGGGTGTTCGTCCAGGTATGCGGCATAATTGGTGAATTGGAGATCGGATTCATCTCCGAGATGATCGATGAGCGCCGAGAGGCACATATCTCCATAAGGTTCGTGATGCCCGTAGATTTCGCCATCAGTCGCGACGGTGACGAGCTTTGTCTTTTCCGTAGAAAAAGCACCCCTCAACGCCTCTTCAAGACCTTCCCTGGATCGCAAAAGATGACCAAAGGATATTCTGGAAGCCAATTCTCCGTCATAGAAGAATGCCGTGATTGACCCTTTGGGCCGATTGATTTTAAACGGACGGTTCGAAGGAGCCGGATGGGCTTCCAAGGACTTTTTCCTGCCGTTTGTCTGTATAATCGATTCGCCCTGCCAAGGAGAGAGAATCACGTACTTGAGCCCCTTTTCTATCAGGATGTCCAGAACAGACTCGTTGACGGCGCATTCCGGCAGCCACATCCCCTCGGCATCCCGACCGAACCTTCCTTGAAAATCCGCAAGACCCCATTCTATCTGCAGCTTTGCACTCTCCGGGGCATCCAGGGGGAGTATCGTGTGATTAAAGGATTGGGCCACCGCATTCCCGTGTCCCAGACGTTTGAGGCTCTCTTTATCGGCTTCCAGAATTCTCTGATAGACATTCGGTGCCTCTTTCTCCAGCCATGTGAGCAGTGTTGGCCCAAAATTGAAGGACAGATAACTGTAGTTGTTGATGATGGAGAGGATGCTTCCGTTTCCGTCGAGAACACGGCTCGACCCGCATGCGGCGTAGCTTTCCGCGGTAATACGGCGATTCCAGTCCATGAACGGCGCCGCCGATTCCTGCCGTTCGATGAGGCCTGTCCAAGGATCTTCTCTCGGGGGCTGATAAAAATGGCCGTGAATGATGATGTATTTATTCATGTGGTCCGCTTTATACCTTATCATTGTCGATTTATCGGATACTCCATAACGGTCTAACGCCTATTGACACTGTCTCGTCATGTTTCCTAGGATGCCCTCAACCCGTCAATCTTGACAATGCTTGTCGCCAATTCGGAGTACCAATGACAAAAGACAGGCTAAGATCACTCAGTTATACAGAGTTATCCCGCATTGCTGAACTGGGTCATATTGCCGTACTGAAAGACATGGATAAAGAATCCCTCGTTTCCGTTGTATTCGAAGCACTTGAGGAAGAACGGATCGACAGGGAAGGCAACAACAATTTGACCATTCAAATTGAGGCCAAGAAATATTCGGTCAGCCAAGATGAGGAATTATTCCTGGAATTCGGCTCGGAAATCGAGCTCCCGGATCGATACAAGGAAAATACGCTGGTCTTGATGCTCAGAGATCCGTCCTGGGTCTATTGCTATTGGGATATTGAGGATCGAACCTTGGCGGAACTCGAGGTGAATGATGAATTCTCCGGTCTCATCCTGCGCGTCACCGAGTTGATTTCCCCCGACTGGGGCAAAGACAGCGTGGTTGACTGGTTTGATATTCCTATTCAATTTGATGACCTTCGGCGATACATCAATCTTCCCAGCGAAGACACCTTCTACGGGGTGGAAATATACGCGCAGTTAGGTGAAAAGGAAGCCATCATCGTCAGATCCAATATTGTGGCAAGCTCGCGGGATTATGTCGCACCGGCTCCCGGCAGCGAAAACCCGAGCCGTGAGAAACTCATCGAGCTGTCGGGATTCTCGACGGATATCGGAAAATTTCCCGGAGCCAACATCGATTTGAACAACCCGCAGCGAATCATCGGTTCCGGTGAAAATCGGGAGAAAGATTGATTATGGCTGCCGATATCGAAAACAGTACAGGCCTGATTTCACTGGTTCTCCATGCCCATCTGCCCTACGTGCGGCATCCCGAGTATGAAAGATTCATGGAAGAGAACTGGTTGTATGAGGCACTCTCA
>JARGFR010000248.1 GCA_029210985.1 Spirochaetaceae bacterium
CATTGGCCCCGGCGGCTGCATGGAGCGTGGTGCTGTTTGGTCCCCGTTCGTTGGCCGTGCTGGCGGTGTCCATTTTCGCAGCCGCGGCAACCGAAGGCCTGTTGAATCTTGCGTTTAAACGGGAGAACACTCTTGGCGACCTGAGCGCCGTTCTCACCGGCCTTTTTGTCGGTTTGAATATGCCGCCGGCCGTCCCCCTCTTCGTTCCGGCCATCGCGTCGGTTTTCGCCATTGCCGTGGTGAAGTGGAGCTTCGGCGGCCTGGGATCGAATTGGATGAATCCCGCTCTGGCCGGCCGGGTCTTTGTCTTCTTTTCCTGGGGCACGGCCATGACCAAATGGACGCTGCCCACCAAACCCGGGATGGACGCCGTTACCGGAGCGACTCCCCTGGGCAGCGTGAAACTGGCCTTGGCCGATCTTCCCTCCGGGGTAGACGGGCCGATGAGGCTCCTGGAATCGGCGGGCATGCCGACCACGTATTGGGATCTCTTCATCGGCCGGATGCCCGGATCCCTGGGTGAAATGTCCGCCTTGCTGCTGATTCTCGGCGGACTGCTCCTGGTGGCCCTACGCATCGTCAATTGGGAGATTCCTCTGGCGTATATCGGAAGCTTCGCCTTAATGGTCTGGGGATTCGACGGGATGAGCTACGGCACGGGTCTGTTCACCGGGGATGTCCTGTTTCATCTGTTCACCGGCGGCTTGATGCTGGGTGCATGGTTCATGGCCACCGATATGGTTTCCTCACCGCTGACCCGGAAAGGACGGCTGATTTACGGGCTGGGCTGCGGTCTGCTCACATTCGTCATTCGACGATTCGGCAATCTTCCCGAAGGGGTCAGTCTGGCCATTATCTTCATGAATATTCTCGTTCCCCTGATAGATCGATTCGCAAAGCCCAAGCGCTACGGGGTGACATCATGAAAGAAATGGCAAACAAGGCCCTTCGTCTGGGAATCATCGGGGCCATCGCGGCACTGATGCTCGCCGTGGTGAACAATTTTACCGAACCGGTCATCAGAGAACTCAAGGCTGCCGAACTTCAGGCCGCCTTGACGGTTCTGGCGTCGGGACGCACGACGGGCGAGGCGGAGAGCGCTCCCGCACCAGGAGTGGTTCAGAGATGGCCGATCGGATCGGGTGACGGATGGATTCTCGAGCTTGAGGCTGTGGGGTACGGCGGTTCGATGACTGTTGTGGCCTCCTATGACGCCCGGGGAGCGGTGAATGTGGCCCGTCTGATGGACAACAGTGAAACAGTCGGATTCGGTAAAAAAGCCGAAGATCCTCAATACATGGAAATATTCGTCGACACAGGCGGGGATTCTCCGGTGCCCACCGACAAGAGTGCGCTCGGGCCTGATGCGGACGTGGTGTCCGGTGCCACCGTCACCTTTTCCGGTATATCCGAAGCTCTTCAGAAGGGATCGGAACTGGTGAAATCCTGGGAGGAACAATAGCCGTGAACAGTCTTTTCAAGGGACTCCTTCGGGAAAACCCCATATTCGTCCTGGCCCTGGGCCTGTGCCCGTCATTGGCGGTGTCCACCACGGTGAACAACGCCCTGGGTATGAGCGCCGCGACAGTCGTCGTTCTCATGGGTTCCAATCTGGTCATCAGCCTGCTGCGCAAGCAGATTCCGGATGATATCCATATTCCCGCCTACATCGTCGTCATCGCCACATTCGTGACGTTGGTGGACATGGTGATGCAGGCTTATCTGCCGGCCCTCTCCGAATCTCTGGGCATATTCATCCCGCTCATTGTGGTGAACTGCATCATTCTGGGTCGGGCCGAAGCTTTCGCGAGTAAGAACACCGTCGGCTCATCTCTGGTGGATGCGCTGGCTATGGGAATCGGATTCACGGTGGGTCTGACGGCCATCGCTCTGGTTCGCGAGGTGCTCGGAGCCGGTACCATTACGATTTTCCCCGACGGCGGCGTCATCACCATCCCGGGTCTTTCCGAGGCCCCGGCCCTGGTTTTCGCCTTCCCGGCGGGTGCGCTCATCGTCGTCGGATTTCTGCAGGCTTTCTTTCGATGGCTTGGGGAGGCTACCTCCAAATGACTTACGTTGGAATTATTCTCACATACGTTTTTGTCAGTAATCTGGTTCTTTCTCAGTTCCTGGGACTCTGTCCCTTCATCGGTGTCTCAAAGAATACCGAGAGCGCCGTCGGAATGGGTTTTGCCGTCACGTTCGTTATGAGCCTGGCCACCCTCATTACCTGGGCGCTGCAGCATTTCATCCTGATTCCGCTGAACATCGTTTTTCTACAGACTGTCACCTTCATTCTGGTGATTGCGTCCCTGGTGCAGTTGGTGGAGATGGCCGTGCGCAAGTATTCCCCGCCTCTTTATCAAGCCCTGGGTATTTATCTGCCTCTCATCACCACCAACTGCGGTGTGCTGGGAATCGCCCTCATCAGCGTAAATAAGGACTACAGTGCCATGGAAAGCTTCCTGGCCGGCCTGTCCGCGGGTATCGGATTCCTTCTTGCGCTGCTCTTCATGTCGGGTATCCGTGAAAGGCTGGACACCGAAAACGTGCCCAAGTACCTCAAAGGAACGCCCATCGCATTTATTTCCGGCGGACTGATGGCCCTGGCATTCATGGCCTTCGACCAGGCCTTGCTGTCGAATCTCATCGGAGGTTGAGTCGATAATGGACCAGATTTTACGCATACTTGCCGCCTTCCTTTCCACGTCCGCGTTTGCGGCCCTTCTGGGATTCGGACTGGCGGCGGCATCGAAACGGCTCAAGGTTGAAAAAGATGAAACCGTTGAGAAGCTGATTGGAGTCCTTCCCGGTTTGAATTGCGGCGCCTGCGGCTATCCGGGCTGCGAATCCTACGCCGAAGCGCTGGCGGCCGAAGAGGACACGGACATTTCGAAGTGCAGTCCCGGAGGTCCCGAAGCCAAAACCGGACTGGGAGAGCTTCTCGGTTTGAATGTGGAGGTATCCGGAGTGCGCATGGTGGCCCGGCCGGCATGCGCCGGGGGTGACGGCGCGGCGGTCCGGGATTTCCTCTACAGCGGATATTCGGACTGTGAGGCGGCCTATGTCCACTTTCAAGGCGATAAAGGGTGTAAGTACGGCTGTCTGGGTCTGGGATCCTGTGTGAAATCATGCCCCGTGGACGCCATCTCCTATACGGATGACGGTCTGGTGCGCGTCGATCCGCAAACATGTATCGGCTGCGAAATCTGCGTCGCCGTCTGTCCCACCGGAGTGATGAAAATGATTCCGGAAAATGCCGATTGGTTTGTCGCCTGCAGTTCTAAGGATAAAGCTAAAGTGACAAAGTCTTTATGTAAAGTTGGATGCATCGGCTGCCGCATCTGTGAGCGCAAATTCCCTGATGCGGGATTTGTCGTTGCGGACAACCTCTCAGTTCTGGAGTATAATGAGGGCACGGGGGAACAACGGGCCGAAGCGGCGGCCGCCTGTCCACCGAAATGTATCATCAAGATAAAGGACGACTAACGACGGAAACGGCAACCCATTGAACCGGGCGGCCGAAACCGCCCACGTGTTTCATGAGCAGGGTCAAGCTGATTTTCGGTACATGCAATACGGTTCCCTCCGGGGAATCTGAATTTCTCTTTGAAGATGCATATCAGAAGGCATTCAAACCTTTTTTGACGGCCATCTATAACCATCCCGAAATCAAAACCACATTGTACTATGCCGGTCCTCTTCTGGAATGGCTGGATCGGAAACACCCGGAGTTCCACACCGTGCTGGCCGAGCTGATGTCCGGAAAGAACATTGAAATTCTGGGCGGAGGTTATTGGGAGCCCATGCTTCCCTTGATTCCCGCCCCGGATCGTGTCGGCCAAATCGAGGTGATGACCACTTACCTGCGAAAAAAATTCGGCAAACGCTCCCGGGGCAGCTGGATCACCGGCGAGATATGGGAAACCCATCTGGCCTCCTCCCTGCGTTCCAGCGGAATGGACTATGTCTTTCTCACCGAAAAAGCGTTCCCCTCAGGCATGGGTTTCCGCCCGGAACGCCCGGTGATTGCCGAAGACCAGGGCAAAACCATCATCGTTTTTCCCGTCATGACCAGCCTTTCCAACCGATTTCTCAAGGTACCGCCGGAACATATACTCGACAGTCTGAGGACTCTCGATCCGTCTGAGGACAAGGAAGTCGTCGTGTCTTTGATGCTGGACGGATGGAGTCTGGGCGGGGAGGGCACTCATTCGGTCTGCTACGACGAAAAATGGCTCGAGCGGTTCTTTGACGCGGTGCATCTCTCCCGTGACTGGCTGGAATGCGTGCATCCCGGCCGTTATCTTCGAAGCGCCCGCTATTCCCGGGAGAAGGCGTATATTCCCGGCCCCACCTATGATTCTCTGATGCAGTGGAGCCGCTCCGCCTCTCAGAGTGCCTCCCGCAGCGCCGATGGTCCCCGGGCGTTCTATCGTGATTTTCTCACCAAGTACAAAGAAAGCGCATTGCTTTACGCCAAGATGATGCATATCGAGGTGCTGACAAACCAGCTCCGGGGTGATCGGTACAGGAAGAAAACCGCCAAAGAGGAATTATGGCGTGGGCAGGAGCACTACGCTTACTGGCACGGCCCCACCGGCGGTATCTACAACAGCAGACTTCGCCATGCCGCCTACGAAGCT
>JARGFR010000249.1 GCA_029210985.1 Spirochaetaceae bacterium
TTTAGGATTGGGACACCTTTATTGACGCGTCAAATTGGGGTTTCACTTGAGTCTGCAATAACCTTTTGGGCATTCAAGAAATGAACGTAGAAGATACCCGAAACGGTGTCGCCGAGTACCTCATAGAGAAATACGGCGACGGAATCATCATTGAGCTCAAATGGGAACAAGGTGCCAAAGACATCGGCGGAGAAATTCAGGTCAATAGTATTGAATATGCCCAGTTCCTCAAAGATCGGGGTTATATCGTCGATCCTGATCCCTATGATCCAACAGTCCAGGAAGCCTTCAAGTACCGAGCCATCGAGTCATTCGCTCGACATAGCCGCCTGGGCGCCACCAACATTCATTCCACCGATGAGCTGGAAAAGGCCTTTAAGGAATCGGTGGACTACCTCAGGAAACTCGGATACAAGAGAATCTCTCTGAAAACCGGTGCTTACGGCATGGAAGCTCTGGCCATGGCCATACGGTATTCTTCGGACTGCAACCTGGATCTCCTCACCATCGACGGAGCAGGCGGCGGTACGGGTATGAGCCCCTGGAACATGATGCAGCACTGGGGCATCCCTTCCTTAAATCTCCACGCCAAGGCCTGGGAGTACTGCAATATTCTCGATAAAGCCGGAAAGAATGTACCTGACATTTCCTTAGCCGGCGGATTTGCCCGAGAGGATCACATCTTCAAAGCTTTGGCCCTCGGCGCTCCTTATATGAAGCAAGTCTGCATGGGACGGGCACCGATGATTCCCGGTTATCTGGGCAGCAACATCCAAGGCGTATTCCAGCCTGAGAAACGATCCGCCCTCCGAGGCCACTGGGAGGAGCTGCCGCCGACGGTGAAAGCCATCGGAACCTATCCGGAGGAGATTTTCGCCGGTTGGGAGACAGTGAAGAATAAGGTGGGTGCGGAAGCCATGAAAGACATTCCCTTTGGCGCGATTGCCATGAATGGCTATGCCGATAAACTCGCCTGCGGTCTCCAGCAGCTCATGGCGGGTGCCCGGAAATTCAGCCTGAGTGAAATTTCCCGTTCCGACCTGGTTTCGGCCAATCAAGAAACCGCCCAGGAGGTTGGCATCCCTCATATGGTGGAAGCCGGCAACGACGCCGCCTTGTCGATTTTGAAGAAATAACACCGATGCCCGGTCGGAGAGACGGGAAACTTCCTTTTTCCCGGCCGGGCTTTCCATTGCATCAGTACTCGTCTCGCACTCATCGACAACCTCATAAACTGACCTCCTGTTATGAAGGTCGTTCAAGTAGAATTTGGTTATGAGGCAACCACTGTTCCCCGAGTAGATTAATTATGAGGCAATGCGGGGAATTGACAGAAGAACTTAGTCGTTCTAGTCTTTTTTAAACGGATTTTAAATTGTGCGTCTGTCGTATAATGGTTATTACCCGAGCTTCCCAAGCTCGTGACGTGGGTTCGATTCCCATCAGACGCTTGAAGTGAGAGCCATGGGAGAGCGAAGCTCTCACATGGCCGAACGAAAGCGGCTGAGGCCCGCAGGGCCATCAGACGCCGAAATCTGAAATCTGAAACAAGGCCTCAAGCGATTCTTTCGTTTCTATTACGGTCATAGATTCAATCAGAACTTGGACTACCGCCCCCCAAATCAGGTGTATAAATCATTCAGAGTGTAGGAAGAACTGGAGGCCCACTGACGGCGGCGGATTCCACCTTAAGATCCTACGATGCTGTTCTGATTCCTTGGCTCATCATACCTCGAGGCAAAAAAATCACGAAGGAATCCAGAGGAGAAGGTTGTCGAAATAATCCCGGTAATACCCTCTGTCCCGGGCCAGCAGTCTGTCGGCGTGTTCACTTGCATGCGCGCCAATAAGAAAGTCCGCCAATACACGCTTTGCGCTTCCCCGCCTGAGAAGGTAGCGGGAGTACATTTCTCCGGCAATCAAAGAGCTTTCCAGTGACAGAGGAGAGAACTCAATCTGCCAATCCGACAGCAATTCTTTTACAGATTCAATTGTTCCGAGTGCGGGAAGTATCTCCGCAACTGCACATTCACAGACAACCAGTTTACCCTCAAGCCCGGCCTGCCGGATCGCCCGCTCCGATGAATCGGCAAAAATCGGGCTGTCGGTGATAACGTCAAGTATGACGGATGTATCAAGAGCCGTTATCATCCTCGGCTTCCATTAATGTACTCATCTACCGTTACACCTCCGGGAAGACTCCCCCTGCCGCGCCACTTTCCAACCAAGTCGTTTTCCCGGTGTTTGACGGCGGTAAGCATTCCGCCGCGGCTCTCTATCTCGAGTACCGTTCCTGGAGAAAGCCCGAGGTTATCCCGGATTTTCTTGGGTATAGTAATCTGACCCTTTTCGGACACGATCGTTTTCATACTTTAAATGTAGGATTTCATACAAGTATATTCAAGAACTGAAACCGATAATGCATAGAGTGCGTTCTACCCTCCCCCGCGGTAATCCCGGCAATCCCGGCATAGTCTATTCCTCACATATAGGCTCTGGATAGTGAATCCTGTCAGGTGTCAAAATCCCAACTAACGGAGAAGGAGGATGAAGCACCCGTCTCCATGTGAATGATTCACCGGAGATATGGCAGGGTCCGGTGTACCTGGGGGTGGTCAAAAGTACTTGCCATTACCAACGGCTTTCATGGCTGGGGCGGAGATCAACCCCCTCCAAAAATATATGCCAGAGCTTCTTGCCATGGAACGACGGAAATCCCCTTTATTACCTGCGGATGAGTAATCCTGCTGACACAGATAAACTCGGCACCGGAAAAATCGGGTTGAAACCGGATCAGGTTTTTGACATGCCGTTCATCTATTCTCTCTGCCGATTTGATTTCCAGCAGTATTGGAGACCTACCGGGTCGTTCAATAATCAAGTCAACTTCAACATCATCCTTGGTTCGTAAATAGGAAAAGGTAAAATCAGTTTCATGGTAATGGTTCAATCGGAAGCATTCACAGATAAACCAGCTTTCAAAGGCGTCGCCAAAATCACTGGTCCGGGGGGTTAGAGGGACATTCAGTGTCTTTTGAAGCGATCGCTTCACTCCCATATCAAAGAGATAGAACTTTGGGCTCTGCATCTGCACTTTACGGACCGATCGATCATGAGCTTCCAGGAAGAAACCCAGATTTGTGTCCACCAATATCTGATAATAGTTTTGAACAGTTTTGGGATCTACTCCCGTATCCCGGGCAATGTTTGAGAAATTCACTATTTGAGTGTTCATCTGGGCGGCAATTGAGAGGAAAAGCCTGAAGGGGGTAAGATTTCGAATAACCTGTTCGAGAAGAATCTCTTCTTTCAGGTAGGTCTGGCTGTAGGAACGTAGAAATCTCTTTTTATCATCTTCGGACTGATACGAAACAACCTGGGGAAGCGTTCCCCATTGAAGGGCTTCCATCAAATCAAACCTATCCCCCAGTTCTACCGATGTGAACGGGTAGAGCGAGAAATTGAATGCCCGTCCTGCCAGGAGATTGGCTCCTCCTCTCTTCAGCTTTCTACTACTGGATCCGGTTAAGGCAAAACGGATATCTTTCTTCGTTAAAATGATATGTACATGGTCGAGGAGTTTGGTAAGCTTCTGGACCTCATCAATGATAATCCACTGGCCCTCATCCAACGCTTCGGCCTGTTCTATCAGCAAAGTCGGCCGAAGAGCGTATTGCTCTTCCTGGTCGGCATTCAGCAGATCAATATATAGCGCATCCTTCAGGAAGGGAGCCTCTTTCAGGAGGGTGGTTTTTCCCGTTCCCCGGGCTCCAAACAGGAAGAAACTGTTGGAATCGGATAGCTTCAACTGTCGATGGATGATCATATACCCTCCGTTTTTGGAGTCAGATCCTTATTTGGCGTTAAAATAAGGAGTATGGTCTATTATTTCACACGAAAAAGGTCGTCCGCAAGGGGGCGATATAGGGTGCATAACGCTAATGACCGCCGGGAACCGTTTATTCGACAACGTGGTCCGATGTTGTAATATGATGAATGCTTTGGGCGATAAAATCCACCGTATTCTTAACCCTTGCTGTCGTAGAAACTCCACTTCCATATCGACGCCGACGAACTTTGCATACTGTCCGGAAATTGATCGTTCTTGAAATGTTCCCGATAGACCCGAAGCGCCCAGCAACCGATCAGGATAATATCATTCAGTATTCCGGCCTGATGGAACTCAGAGAGTACCGAATAGAACAGTTTTAGATTATCTTTTTAAAAAGTGTTATCTAGTGTCATGTCCTGGAAATAGCTATACACAAGACTAGTATTATAAATCCTCTTGTGCTGTCATTATGATGCCCGGAGGGGCACACATGGCAGCACGAAATATTGCACCTAAAGTCGATTTAACCGGTGAAGAGAAAGACCAACTCAGTTCATTTGCGAACTCTCGCAGTCTACCGCATGGACAAGTCTACAGGGCAAAAATTGTCCTTCTAGCGGCAGAGGGAATGACCAATATCGAAATAGCAGATGCTTTGAACACAACTCGGGAGACCGTCGGCAAATGGCGAAAACGGTATCTCGAGAAAGGAATCGAAGGGCTCTATGATGAGCTTCGCCCCGGAAAACCTCGATCAATTTCAGATGAAGAAATTTCG
>JARGFR010000024.1 GCA_029210985.1 Spirochaetaceae bacterium
GGCCGTACAGAACATTGTCCAGGAAGACTGCCGGGTCAAAGCCAGAATCGCCATGCCGTCCACCATCCAGAGAACGGGGGCCCATTTCGCCAGCCTCACCGACAACGAAGAAGCGTATGAAGCCGGCCGCCGGGCGGTGGCCGCGGCCCTGGAAGGGGTGACGGACAAGATGGTGACTCTGGTACGTGAATCCGATTCCCCATACCGGTGCACCTATGGCCTGGCGGATCTCTCCGCCGTGGCCAACGGCGAGAAATTCTTCCCGAAAGATTGGATAGGCCCGGATGGATTCTCCGTCACCGAGGACTTCATCCGCTATGCCCGTCCGCTGATTCAAGGCGAAACCAAGCCCCCCATGCAGGACGGCCTGCCGCGCTACGTTCGCATGGCAAAGAATTTCATCTAGTCAACTGCGCGGCGGTCACCGCCGCCGACCCCGCCGCAAAGCGGCGTAGAACAAGGAGAGTTCCATGATCCCGTTTAAAATCGATCTGAGCCGAAAGGTCGCCGCCGTCACCGGAGGAGGAGGTGTGCTCTGCGGAGCCTTCGCCGAGGCACTGGCCGAGTGTGGAGCGAAGGTGGCCGTTCTCGACCTCCGCAAAGAAGCGGCCGACGAAGTCGCCGGCCGTATCAACGCAGCCGGCGGCACCGCGATGGGGTTGGGCGCCAACGTCCTGGAAGCCGAAAGTCTGGATGCGGCGCGAAAAACGATCGAAGACACCTGGGGACCGGTGGGCATTCTCATCAACGGTGCCGGCGGCAACCACCCGAAAGGCACCACCAGTAAAGAGTATCTTCACTCGGACCAGCTCAAAGGTAAAGTGGAAGGTCTCACCACGTTCTTCGATCTGGATCCTGAGGGAATTCAGTTCGTCTTCAACCTTAATTTCCTGGGCACACTCCTGCCCACCCAAGCCTTCAGCCGGGGGATGGCCGAAGCCGGCACTGGAGTCATCATCAACGTGTCCAGCATGAATGCTTTCACACCGTTGACGAAAATACCCGCCTACTCGGGTGCCAAAGCCGCCGTGAGCAACTTCACACGTTGGCTGGCGGTGCACTTTTCCAAGGTGGGCGTCCGGGTGAACGCCATTGCACCGGGGTTCTTTCTCACCAATCAGAACCGCGGACTTCTAACCCAGGACGACGGTTCATGGACACCCCGGGCGAAAACAATACTGAACCATATTCCCCAGGACAGACTCGGATCTCCCGAAGATCTGATCGGCACCCTACTCTGGCTGGTGGATGAGAAAGCCGCCGGATATGTGAATGGAACGGTGATACCCGTCGACGGCGGTTTTTCAGCCTTTTCCGGCGTATAGGGAGTCGAAGATGAATGAGTTCATGGGGGAGGATTTTCTCCTGGAAACCGAAACGGCGAGACGGCTCTACCATGAAGTGGCGGCCAAACAGCCCATTATCGACTATCACAACCACCTGCCTCCCGGTGATATCGCCGGAGACAGGCGGTTCGTTAATCTGTTTGAGGCTTGGCTGGAAGGCGACCATTATAAATGGCGGGCCATGCGCACCGCCGGAATTGAGGAAAGATTCTGTACCGGCGATGCCTCTCCTCGCCAGAAATTCGACGCCTGGGCACGGACGGTGCCCCAGACTCTGGGAAACCCCCTCTATCATTGGACGCACCTCGAACTGCGGCGGTATTTCGGCATCAACGAACTTCTCTCTCCCGATACGGCGGAAGAAATCTGGAATGAAGCCAATGCCAAACTCGCCGAACCGGCTTTCTCGGCCCGGGGTCTGCTGAAAATGCAGAATGTCCAGGTGGTATGCACCACCGACGATCCCGCCGACGACCTGGCCTATCACGCCGCTCATGCCGCCGCCGGTTCTCCCGACGTGCAGATGTACCCGGCGTTTCGCCCGGACAAGGCTCACAACTTCACCAGCCTCGATGATTGGAAGACCTACATCACCAGGCTCGGCGATGCTGCCGGCTCAGCCGTCACCTGCTGGGATCATCTTCTGGAAGTGCTGATGCAGCGCCATGCCCACTTCCACGCCATGGGCTGCCGAGTCTCCGACCACGGAGTGGAATTCGTTCCGGATGTGGATTGGACCCCTGAGGCTGCGGACAAAGTGATGAAGAAGGCACTGGGGGGCACCATGCCGGCCGAAGCCGAGATTCTCCTGTTCCGTCGGGCGGTGATGGAAAGCTGTGCAAGAATGGACGCTCAGGCCGGATGGACAATGCAGATCCATCTTGGAGCTCTGCGCAGCGTCAACCCCCGGAGTTTGGCCAGTCTCGGTCCCGATACCGGTTTCGACGTCATCGGCGACTTTCCACAAGCCCGGGGACTGGCGCGCCATCTGGGTGCACTGACCGAGGACGAGATGCTCCCGAAAACCATCCTCTATACCCTGAATCCGGCGGACAATGAAATGATCGCAACGATGATCGGAGCCTTCCAGGGAGGAATCCCCGGCAAGATACAGTTCGGATCGGGCTGGTGGTTCAACGACCAGAAAGACGGGATGGAACGCCAGCTGACCGCCTTGGCCAATCTGGGGCTGCTTCCCCGATTCGTCGGCATGCTCACCGACAGCCGGAGCTTCCTGTCCTTCCCGCGTCACGAGTATTTTCGACGCATTCTATGCAGCATTGTGGGAAAATGGGTGGAAAGCGGTGAGCTGCCCAACGACACCGCTCTGCTGGATCCCATGATTGCCGGCATTTGCTACGGGAATGCAAAAGACTATTTCAAATTTGGAGTTGAATAATATGACATTGGGAAAATACAGCATCGGTTGCGGCGACCGATTCGCCCGGGAAGCCGCGGCGCAGCTTGAGGCATACCGGAAAATCGCCGAAGACGGTGTTGACGTGGTTCCCGTCTGGAATAAGTCCAATCGGGAGCACGACATCATCGGAACCGAACCGAGTTCGGTCAGGGAAGCCGCCCAAGAGGCTGTCTCCGCCGCCGGATGGACGAAGGAATGGCATGTCGACGCGGATCATATCAATCTGAGTACAGTGGACCGCTATCTTGAGTCCTTCGACTTCTTCACCCTCGACGTTGCCGCGGGCATCGGCGGTGAGGTTGATGAGTCCGCCGTGAAGACTTTTTTAAAGACCCGGGCCGATCTGGTGGATAGTCCCATCAATATCGCCGGTCTGGCGGAACCCATCGTCATAGACCAAAAAAGAGCCGGTGAAATTGTCCGGACCTACCTCCCGGCCGTCAAGCAAGCCGGGACTCTCTATCGGAGAATTCTCGATGCCAAGGGCGAGGGTAATTTCATCCCGGAAGTGTCGATGGACGAGACCGATGTACCGCAGGGT
Organism: Spirochaetaceae bacterium; assembly: GCA_029210985.1. Classification (GTDB taxonomy): domain Bacteria; phylum Spirochaetota; class Spirochaetia; order DSM-2461; family DSM-2461; genus UBA2779. The sequence continues at coordinate 3,308 of JARGFR010000024.1, forward strand.
CCCGCCGAGCTGCTGCTGATACTGGCGGCTCTGGCCGACGAAGGTATTCCAATCCAGACTATCGCACCCCGCTTCTCCGGACGGTTCAACAAGGGCGTGGAATATGTGGGAGACCCCGCAGCCTTCGCCGTCGAGTTTGAAGCCGATCTGATGGTGGTGGCTCACGCGATCGGCGCCTTCGGACTGCCCGCCAATCTTAAGCTCAGCGTCCATTCAGGCAGCGACAAATTCGCCATCTATCCGGAGATCGGACGCCTCATCAGAAAACATGACGCCGGTGTGCATCTCAAGACGGCCGGCACCACATGGCTGGAGGAAATCATCGGACTGGCCGAGGCGGACGGTGAAGGTCTTGAGCTGGCCAAGACGGTTTATGGAAAAGCTTTCGTGCAGAGAGTGGAATTATGTGCTCCATATGCGGAAATCATCGATATTCATGATGATAAGCTGCCCACACCTGAAGAAGTGGCGAACTGGAGTGCCGAGGAATTCGTCCGGGCGCTTCGACATGATTCGACCGACGAACTCTACAACGCCGATTTCCGGCAGCTGGTTCATGTGGGTTACAAGGTGGCGGCGAAAATGGGAGCAACCTACTTGAAGGCTCTCTCCGACCATCGCGAATCGGTGGCCCGGAATGTCACCTTCAATCTGTATGAGCGGCATTTGAAGCCTCTGTTCCTGGATTCATAAGGGCCGTTCAATCTAGAATGGCCCCATGCTGTTGAATTGGTTCTTCATTATCATCGGTCTGGCGGCCCTGATTGCCGGGGCCGAAGCCCTCGTTCGCGGAGCCAGCGGTGTCGCTCTCATGACTCGGATGACTCCCATGGTTATCGGCCTCACCGTGGTGGCGGCTGGCACCTCCATGCCGGAATTGATGGTGTCAGTCCGTGCCTCCCTGTCCGGCGACGCGGGTTTGGCCGTGGGCAATGTCGTGGGGTCGAATATCTTGAACATCGGATTGGTGCTGGGCCTGACGGCGCTGGTAAAGTCTCTCAAGATTCAGGGAACCACGATGAAGTTCGAATGGCCGGTGTTGGTTTTGGCCACCGCTCAGGTGATTATGTTCTCCAGGGACGGACTCATCGACAGGATGGAAGGTGGGTTCCTCTTCATCGCCGTTATCGTCTTCATGGCGTACGCGGTGGGTCTGAACCGCAACGGCATTGTTGACGAGGACGGGAAACCACCGGCGACGGCCTCTTTCGGCAGAACGGGGGGAGCCGCCTGGATGTTCAATCTCGCGGCCGTGGCCATCGGCGGTATCCTCCTTGCGCTTGGTGCCGATACGATGGTGAGGGGAGCCGTTGCCGTGGCCTTAGGTCTGGGGATCTCTCAGTCCGTTGTCGGCCTAACCATCGTCGCGGTGGGAACAAGCAGCCCGGAGCTCGTCACCTCGGTGATGGCCGCGTTCAGAGGTCGGGACGACATGGCGGTAGGCAATGTCGTGGGTTCCAGCATCTTCAACCTCCTGGCCATTCTCGGTGCGGCGGCCCTGGCCCGCCCGCTGCCTATCTCCGAAGAAGTACTCGGCAGAGATTTCTGGTGGTTGGCCGGAATGACTCTACTGCTGCTTCCGCTGATGTGGACAGGACGTCGAATAGCCCGGATCGAGGGCTTCATACTCATCGCCGGATTCGTCGCGTTCACTACCGTGTTGTGGACAAATTTATCTTGACGGCGGCATTGAGCGGTCAGGAGATGCGTTCGAATGCCCGCCTTTCCTTGGCGTAGTTAAAGACTTCACCGGTACCGATGATGTAGTACCAGCCATAGATGTTCAGATCTCCCCGGCGATAGCGTTCTTTCACACCCGGATAGGTCACCAAGTGATTCATCTGCTCCACCACATTAAGCTGCTCGGTCATCCACTCGCGTTTAATATCATCGTCATCGACGCTGAGCCTTCGGCTGACGGTGTCCTTGACGTTTCCGGAAAGCTCCAGCCAGCGCCGGGTGTGAGGAAGAGCCGCCATCTGAGACTCGTCCTGCCACATGGCCTGGCATCCGCCACAGTTGGAATGGCCGCAAACGACGATGTTCTCAACATTCAAGGCATTCAGAGCGTACTCGATGGCCGATGTGGTGGCCAAGTATTCGGCGGACTGCCGGTAATATGGAACGACGTTGGCGACATTCCGCACCACAAAAAGATCCCCGGGCATGCTTTTTGTAATCAAACTGGGAACCACACGGGAATCCGAACAGCCGATGAACAGAGTGTGAGGAGTCTGTTTTCGGCTCAGCTCCCGGAACAATTCCCGATATTCCCGGTAGTCCTCAGAATTGAATTCCTTCACGCCATTAAACAGTTCTTCCATGATGTCCCTCTCCTGCGATTCTGACTCTATAATATCGGCCGCGCCAATCATTCGACCGAAAAGGACTCTACGCCCTAACCAGGCAGTTTGCCGATGTAGATACCGTTTGTCTCCATCCGATCCGCCAGCGGATTGGGAAATGTCACGACTTCACCGCAAACCTCATCGAAAACCTGATCCATAACTTTCAGAAACTCTTCTTCCGGTTCATCGTCGGACCACAGCGCGAAAACGCCGCCGGATTTGAGATTTCCGGACATCCGCAATAGCCCTTCGGGTTCATAGAAGCCGCCTCGATAGCCGGTCAAATGACGGGTGGGAGAATGGTCGACATCCAAAAGAATCGCATCGAATCTTCGACCCATCTCCTCCGGATCGAAACCGATGCCGGGATCTTGAGCCATCCTGAAGAAGTCCCCCTGTACAATGCGGCATCGGGGATCGTCCGGGATTCTGGAGCTCATGGGAACCAGCCCGTCGACATGCCAATCGATGACGGGCTGGAGAAACTCCACCACCAGGAGGGATCCGGTCGATTGATAATCCAAGGCCGCTTCGGCCGTGTACCCCAGACCAAGGCCTCCCACCACCACATCCAGAGGCGCCGAGGGTGTCCCAAGAGCCTCGAGCCCCAGGTTGGACAGGGCAATTTCCCCTGCCGTAAAGAGGCTGGACATCAGGTACTCATCACCGAGCTTCACTTCGAAAACATCGAAGCCGCCCTTCTCCAGCATGCGGCGCCTCTGAAGGACGATCTCTCCAATGGATGTCCGCTCATGGGCGAGTTCTTCAAAAAGGCCCGCCATACCTACTCCGTTTTCTCACCCGGATAGAGAACGGCTTCGACATAACTTTCGTCATTCAGATATCGATTGGCCGCGGCGCTCAACACATCGGGGGTCAGACTGTCGTAGAGAGCGTATCGATCCATCAGTTCTTCAGGATTTGCTTCCGCCGCCACCGCGAAAACGATCTGACCGATCCACCAGCTGTTGCGTTCCAGATTCTCATCCAGGCTCCGCTTCTGCGAGGCGGTGACATCCGCAGCGAACTTCTCATCGGGAGGAGCACTCCTCCAGGTCTCCACCACATCCTTCACCATCCTGGACAACTCCTCCACCCGTTCCGGATCGCAGGAATATTGGACAAAGAAGCGGTAATCCTTGCGGGGACGCAGGCTCAAGTGAGGAAAAACGCTCACCGAATAGGTCCCTCCCGATTCCTCGCGGATGGCCCGGGTCAGCCGCATCTCCAGGGCCGAAGCCAGGGACTGTATGCGGTACCGCTCGACAAAACTGCCGTCCCATTCTCCCGTCCACACCTGCGTCACGACACTTACCGGTTCGGCCCCGGCTTCCAGAAATACTTCCCGGACGCCTTGGACGTTGCGCATCCCCCGGTCCAGCCAGCCTTCTCCCCGGTTCCCGGCGGGCAGACCGCCGATCCAGCGTTCAATGAGAGGGGCCAGTTCCTCGGTATCGATGTCGCCGACAAACACATAGGTAAAATCCCCGCCGCCGGTGAACCGTTGAGAGAACACCTCCAGGGCGGCGTCCAGATCGGCCTCATCGAGTCGGTCGATGGTGAGCGGACGGCTCCGTTCATGGCCGTCATACAGGGTTTCCCACAGCAAGTCCCCATAGAGGGTCATGGGTGAGGATTCCCGGTTCTTCAAGGATTCGGCGGTTCTGTTCATCAGAGCATTCCACGCCACCGGATCCCGTCTGGGATCACTCTGGTGCAGATAGAGCAGTTGGAGAAGGGTTTCCAGATCGACCGGTGTTGTCGAACCGCTGAACCCCTCATATGTATCCTGAATAAAAGAATTCAGATCGACATTCTTCCCGGCCAGAGCCTTGCGGAGATTGTCCGCGGAGAACTCACCCAATCCTCCCTGGTCCACGGCGTCGGAGGCGAACTGGGATGATATGTAATTCTCATCATCAACCCGGGAACTGCCTCCGGGACTGATGGCCCGGAAGAGAATTTCATCGGAACGGAAATCCGTCTTCTTCACCAGCACCCGCGCGCCGTTGGAGAGCTCCCACTCATCGATATCGGTTCCCGGCACGAGAGACCTTCGGACAATGTGTCCCGGTGCAGGCGGCTCGGCCACCAGTGGACCGTTCACCGCGGACTCTTCCCAAGGATCCAAAGTGCGTCCTTCCACCCGATCCAGCACTTCGAGTATGTCCCGGTCGGATAGTCCAGTAATCGCCGGCACCGACGGACCGCTGACAATCACCACTCGGTTCTCGTCAGTCAGTAGGACGTTGGCCACATCGGCGACTTCCTCCAGGGAGATGCCGGGCAGGAGATCCTGAACGGCCTCCCACTGCCAGTCGACCGAAGGATAGAAATCACCCATGAAATAGGCGTCGATAAAGGACTGGAGGAAGTCGGCGGAGTCCATATCGTTTCTCTGCTTCCAGTAGTTCTCAAAGAAGCTCATCACGTCCCGCTTCGCCCGTTCCAGTTCGCTTTCCAGGAATCCGTGGCGCTGCACCCTTTCGGCTTCGGCCACCAGAGCATCCAGACCGCCCAACACTCCCTCCTCACCCACCGCCGCCGCCAGACCGGCCAGGGAGGTATCCCTGGTATAGTCGTTGGTGAACCCATAACCGTAGAGATATGGAGCCTCTTCCCTGCGGGATATTTCCCCGAGCCTCTGGTTGAGCATCACGAAGAAGAGCTGCTCGGCCAGATCCCGTCGAACTTCGGGACGGAATCGCGTCTCGGGAGGATCGTATTTCACATAGAGCTGGACACTGGTGCGCGTCGCCTCAGGATCGTGGGCCACCTTCACCAGTGTTTCCTCATGGGGCGGAATCGGATAGTCCATACGCGGCGGCGGATTTTTCGGATTTGGAACACCTCCGAAGCGCTCTCGAATCAGTTTCACCGTCTCGTCGGGATCGAAATCCCCCACAGCGATCACCGCCATCAGATCCGGCCGGTACCAATCTTCATAGAATCTCGTCAGGGCTTCCAGGGGAGCATTCCTGATGATATCCATGTCCCCGATGGGCCGGCGCCGGGCATATCGGGAGCCCTGGAACAAGACGGGATAAATTTCATCCTGCAGCCTGGCCTGGGCACCCCGGCCCACACGCCACTCTTCCAGAAGCACTCCCCGTTCCTTCTCGAACTGCTCCTCGTCAAGGGTGGCCTTGAAGGCCCATTGCTCCAGGATTTCCAGACCGGTAAGAAACTGGGCTCTGTCATCGCTTTTCACCGTCAGCCGGTACACCGTCCTGTCGAATGTGGTATAGGCGTTGATATCCGGACCGAAGTCCATACCGAAGGACTCGAGCACGTCGATGAGCCGGTTATCTGGATATTTCTCGGTGCCGTTGAAGAGCATATGCTCGAGGAAATGAGCCAGTCCCAGCTGATCCTCATCTTCCTGAAGAGATCCGGCGGCAATCGCCAGACGCAGTTCGGCCGTGCCGGCCGGCTGATCGTTTGCTCTGACATAGTAAGTCAGGCCGTTGGCCAGAACGCCGCTTCGAACCCCAGGATCGTTGACGATCAGGTCTTCGCTCTGGGCTCGGGCGAATAAAACCGTGGTGAGTACGACAAACAGTATGGAGACGAGAGTGAAACGTCGTTCGGTAGAGGTCATGCTAATCAATATAGGGAGGATGGGCGCGAGGTACAAATGACAGTTCGGTAAGGAAGGTTCGCCTATAATGGCTGGCACGTCGGGATGCAGATGTTTCACCGATGTGGTCTGTGCGGTTTCTTCGATTCGGGAATATCGAAGCTCCAATTCCCACAGCAGACTCCTGTCGCCTTGTCGGGTGCATGGCAGTAGAATAAATTGGGGTGTATGAACTGCCCGAAATGCCAAACCGAAATGAAGGGTATCGGCTCAAGGTATAACTGCCCGGCCTGCCATACCGAGTATCAAGTCAAATTCACCTGCCGGGTCTGCGGGTCCGAGCCTGAGGAAATATCGTCATGCGGATCGGTGGGCTATTTCTGTCCAAGCTGCAGGGAACTCCGTTCGAGAACATCGATGGACAAGGACTATCAGGAACTCTATCGGGATTAGATTTCCGCCGGCTTCGCAATGGCGCTGTGAAAAACGAGTCTAGGAGAACACCGGATTGAAAGCCGTCTCCAGCAGCTGTTTCGTATAGGGATGTTCGGGTGCGGCAAATATCCGTTCCGCCGGTCCGGATTCCACGATTTTGCCGTCTTTCATCACCGCTATTTCATGGCAGAGATCCCGCACGACGGCCATATCGTGACTGATGAAAAGATAACTCAGATCGTGTTTGGTCTGGAGGTCTTTCAGCAGCTCAATCACCTGGAACTGAATGGATCGATCCAGGGAAGAGGTGGGTTCATCCAGTACGATGAGCCTGGGTTTGAGCACAAGAGCCCGGGCCAGGGCGATGCGCTGCCGCTGTCCGCCGGAGAACTGATGGGGATATCGCCCCTTGAGACTCGGATCCAATCCCACCTCCCTCATCGCTTCGTCGATGAGGCGCAGCCGGTCCTCCTTCTCACCGATATTGTGGATCTCCAGGCCCTCACCGATGATGCGTTCCACCGACATCCGGGGACTCAAAGAACCGTAGGGATCCTGGAAGATAATCTGAACGCCCTTCCGGAGAGGCCGCATCTCCGTTCTATCCATATCGGAAATGATGTGACCCTGAAAAACGATTTCACCCTGGCTGCTCTCCAGTCTCAGCAGAGCTTTGCCCAGAGTGGTTTTCCCCGAGCCGCTCTCCCCGACAACGCCCAGGCTCTGTCCTTCCCGGATCGCCGCGCTGACTCCGTCCACGGCCTTCACGTAGGCGACGGTACGGCGAAAGAATCCTTTCTGTATGGGAAAGTGCACCTTCAGATCCCGAAACTCGGCAATCACCGGTTTGTTCATGTCCGGCTTTGGGGACACATCCCCGGGCTCGGCATCCAGGAGCGCTTTGGTATAGGAATGCTGCGGATTGGCAAAAACGGTCTCGGTGTCGCCTGTTTCAACAATCAAACCGTCCTGCATCACCGCCACCCGTTCGGCAAACCGCCCCACCACACTCAAATCGTGTGTGATAAAGAGGATGGCCATGCCGGTTTCGGCCTGGAGTCTCTTGATGAGGGAGAGCACTTCGGCCTGAATGGTGACATCCAGTGCCGTCGTGGGTTCATCGGCAATCAGAATCTTCGGTTCGTTGATCATCGCCAGAGCGATCATCACACGCTGCCGCTCACCGCCGGAGAGCTGATGAGGATAGGCCGTCAGCCTCTTTTCGGCATCCCGCAGACCCACCCGCCTGAGCCAATCCAGGGCAATGGGCGAAGCTTCTGCCAGGGACAGTCCCCGATGCAGAGCCAGGGACTCGCAGAGCTGTTTGCGGATGTCGTGAAGGGGATTCAGTGAGGAGAGGGGTTCCTGGAAAATCATCCCGGCCTCATTTCCCCTGATGGCACGCAGTTCCGGGTTCGTCGCGTCCAGAATTGACGTGCCGGCAAATCGGATGGAGCCGCCGGTATAGGCCACGAGGTTCTCCGGATAGAGCCGCAGAATCGACTGGGCGGTGACGGTTTTACCCGAGCCGCTTTCCCCCACCAGGGCCAGGTTGTCCCCGGGATACAGATCCAGATCCACGCCGTGGACGACTTCGTTGATTTCTTCACCTTTGCGGAAACCGATGCGCAGACCGCGTATTTCCAGCAATGGGGTGGTATCGGTCCGTTCGACCCGTTTCTCTCCCGTCATACGGCCTTCCTTGGATCAAATGCGTCGCGCACCGCCTCACCGGCGAACACCAGGAGGGTCAGGATGAGTGCCAGGACGACAAAGGCCGAGATTCCCAGCCACGGCGCCTGAAGATTGGCCTTGGCCTGAGCCAGAAGTTCACCCAGGGAGGGCGAGCCCGGGGGCAGGCCGAACCCTAAGAAACTCAAAGAGGTGAGAATCGTCACCGAACCGCTCAGGCTGAAGGGCATGAAGGTGAGTGTGGCCACCATGGCGTTGGGCAGAACATGGCGATAAATGATGAGCCGATCCGATAGGCCCATAGCTTTGGCCGACAGGACGAACTCAAGATTCCTTGCCCGCAGGAATTCGGCCCTTACCACACCGACAAAGCCCATCCATTGGAACAGCAGAAGAATACCCAGGAGCCACCAGAAATTCGGTGTGACGATACTGGAGAGGATGATGAGGATGAAGAGTGTGGGCAGACTGCCCCATACTTCGATGACACGCTGCCCCATGATGTCCAGCTTCCCGCCGAAATATCCCATAAAAGCGCCCACCGACACGCCGACGGCGGCGGAGACCACGGTGAGTGTGAACCCGAAGAGGACCGAGATGCGAAATCCGTAAATCACCCGGGCCATGACGTCCCGGCCCCGGTCGTCGGTGCCAAGCCAGTTCTCCCGGGTGGGAGGAGAGGGGGCGGGACTGGGCAGGTTGTAGTTGATGGTGTTGAAGCTGAAGCGGATCGGCGGCCAGATCATACGGCCGGATTCCTCGATCAGATTCTTAACGAAGGGATCCCGGTAATCCGCCGTAGTTTCGAATTCTCCGCCGAATTCGGTTTCGGGATAATCAACGAACACCGGGGCATAGAGCCGTCCGTTGTGGGTGAGCAGCAAGGGCTTGTCGTTGGCCAGAAACTCGGCGAAAAGGCTCAAGAAAAAGAGGACGCCGAAAATCCATGCGGATATGACGCCCAGCTTATTGCGTTTGAATCGACGGAAGCGTTCGGCGGCCAGAGCATTCATCGCCATCACTACACCGCCCTTCTCTCAAAGTCGATCCGTGGATCGATGATGGTGTACATCAGATCGGAAACCAGCCGGAGAACCAGACCCAGGAGCGTCGACACATAGAGGGTGCCGAACATCACCGGATAATCCCGCTGCATCACCGCTTCAAAACCCAAAAGACCGAGTCCGTTAAGGGAGAATATGGTTTCGATAATCAGTCCGCCGGTGAAAAGCATGCCGATGAAGGCGGCGGGAAACCCGGCGATGATGAGCAGCATGGCGTTCCTGAACACGTGCCCGAAGAGAATTTTCTTCTCGGTGAGTCCCTTTGCCCGGGCCGTCATGACGTACTGCTTGCCGATCTCGTCCATGAAGGAATTTTTGGTGAGCAGAGTCAGTGAAGCGAATCCGCCGATAAGCATGGCCGCCAGGGGCAGAGCCAGATGCCAGAAGTAGTCCAGAATTTTCATCCCGAAGCTCAGTTCCTTCCAGTTCACCGATACCAGACCCCGGAGGGGGAATAGCTTCAGATAGGATCCTCCGGCGAACAGGACGATGAGCAGTATGGCGAAGAGAAAGGAGGGCACGGCATTTCCGAACACCACCACGGCGCTGCTCCAGCGATCGAACCGGGAGCCGTCCCGAACCGCCTTGCGGATGCCCAGAGGAATGGAGACCAGGTACACCGCCAGAGTGGTCCAGACTCCCAAGGAGATGGATACCGGCATCCGTTCCACCACCAGCCGCATCACCGAGCGGCCCTTGAAGAGACTGTCGCCGAAGTTGAAGACGACATAGTTCTTGAGCATGTTGAAATAGCGGACATGAATAGGTTTGTCGAAACCAAAGCGCTTCTCGATTTCGGCGATGGTTTCGGGAGCCAGGCCCCGGGCACCCCGGTATGTGGAGACGGTCGCGCCGGAATCCTTTGTGTTGGTGCCGGACTGATCTGCGCCGTCCTGTCCCGAAGCGGCCTCCATCTGGCCGGAGCCGGAGATTCGCTCCATGGTCATGTTGGATTCGATACCCCGGGCATTGGCGATGGCTTGATCCACGGGTCCTCCCGGAGCCACCTGGACGATGAAAAAATTCACCGTGATGATGGCCCAGAGGGTGGGGATAATCAGCAGCAGCCGGCGGAGGATGTAGGATCCCATGCGACGCCCGCTTGCCTACCGGGACTGGGGAAGGGCCGCGGCTTTCTCCGGGTCTATCCACCATGTCTCGGTTCCCAGCCCGTATTTCGGACGGACTTCCGGCAGGACGAACTTATCCCAGTAGGCGACCCGGAAGGCGTTGATATGCCATTGGGGTATCGAGTAGTGATTCCATTGCAGCACCCGATCCAGTGCACGCCCCCAGTACAGAAGAGTCTGATTGTCGTCCTGGTGGGCGATAATACCGTCCACTAAGTAGTCCACGGCCTCATCCTGGACACGGGAGGTGTTATAGGTGCTGTCGATGAATTCCGACTGCCACTCAATCTGAAGACTGGAATCCGGGAAGAATCCTCCGCCGTAGGAACCCACGAGCATGTCATAGTCTCCGTCCCGGTAGCGATTGAGATACTGGGTGGTGTCCACCAGGCGGATATTCATGGTGATGCCCATCTTCTCCAGATTTTCCTTCAGGGGTATGCCGACCCGCTCCCAAGTGGTGCTGTAGATGAGAAGCTCGAACTCCATGGGTTCGCCTGTTTCGACATTCACCATCCTCTGATCCCGAATTTCCCATCCGGCTTCTTCGAGGAGTTCCTTCGCAATGGTGATTTGCTCCCGGATCTGGCCCGAACCATCGGTTTTCGGCGGCTGATACTCGGTGGTGAACACCTCTTCGGGAATCTGATCGCGAATGGGTTCAAGGATTTCCAGTTCTTCTTCAGAGGGCAGCCCCATGGCCTCGAAGGGCGTGGATTGGAAGTAGCTCCGGGATCTCTGGTACTGATCGTAGAAAAGGTTGCGGTTCATCCATTCAAAATCCATGGCATACGAAAGCGCTTTTCTCACCAGGCGGTCAGCAAAAACCTCACGTTCGGTGTTGAAAGAGAAGGCCTGGAGCCCGGGGGGTATTTCATGGGGGATTTCCCTCTTGATGATGTAACCCTGGTCGAAATTCGGACCTGTATATCCGGTGGCCCACTGCTTGGAGGAGTTTTCGATTCGGAGGTCCACCTCGCCGGCCTTCAGGGCCTCGAGCTGCACGGCCGAATCCCGGTACATATCGTAACGAATAAAGTCGAAGTTCAGCGTTCCCTTGATGGCGGGAATGTCCATGGCCCAATAGTCTTTCAGCCGTTCATAGGTGACATACTGACCCATGGAATAATCCGAGACCGTATAGGCGCCGCTGCCCAGGGGGATGTCGGTTGACGGTTCGGTGAAATCCCGGCCTTCCCAGTATTGGGGCGGCAGAATGGTGAGGCCTCCGAGTCCGATGAGCATTTCTTTGTCACCCGCGGCCAGGGTGAATTTCACTCGACTCTCATCCAAGGCCTCAACTGATGTCACCGGCTCGTAGTACATGCGAAATTGGGAGACCCCTTCATTAAAGAATTTATTGAACGAGAAAACCACATCCTGGGCGGTAATCCGTTTACCGTCCTGGAATCGAGCTTCGGGGCGCAGATGAAAGATAATCCAGTCGTATTCCGGCGGATATTCCACTTTCTCGGCAATCAGGCCGTAATACACTTCGATTTCATCGGCGCTGGCCGTCATCAGGGAGTCGTAAAAGGCCTCGCTGGAGGGAGCCGTGTCGCCCCGCTGGGCATATCGATGAAAACTGTCGAAGGTGCCGGTGCCCGCCATGACGAGCGTGCCCCCCTTGGGTGCGTCGGGATTCACGTACTCGAAATGTTCAAAGTCCGCCGGATACTTCGGCTCGCTCCGGAGGGAAATCGCATGACTGATGATGACACCGTCGGCGTTCACGATTTCTTGAGGATTGGGCGGCACCGTCCTCGATGATTCCTGAGCCTCAGGAGGCACGGCATTTGCTGTATCCCCGGTCGACGACCCCTCATCACCGGCACCGCCGCAGGAGGTCAATAAAAACAACGCCGCCGCAAAAGCCGATGCGACGGATACTATTCGATTTCTCAACGTGAGTTTCTTCATACCCCACCCCTCATATTGCCTATAGATTATGTATGAATGCATCAAGGGTCAAATCCGCGCGGATCTCAGTCCCTGACTTTCTTGTTCCATACCGTGACACGATTACGCCCGGCCTCTTTCGAGGCGAACATAGCCTCGTCGGCCCGGGCAACCATGCCCTTCAGATCAACCTCATCATCGATGACTCTCCCATAGACGCCGAAACTTCCCGTCATCGAGTCATTAATCTCTTCGTCGGCCGTCAAAGCCGTCTCCAAATCGGCACGAAGACGTTCGGCAACCGCAGCGGCGTCGAAGGGTTCCGATTCCGGCAGAAATATGACGAATTCTTCACCGCCCTGACGTCCCACCAGATCCGGCCGCCGAACACCGTCTTTAAGAACCTGAGCCGCACGTTTCAGGGCGATGTCGCCGGCGGCATGGCCATGAGTATCATTGAATTGTTTGAAATGGTCCAAGTCGACAAAAATCACCGAACCTTCTCTTTTTTTTCGGGACAGTCGTGACAGTTCTGTTTCCACGGCCTCCAGCCAGCTGTGACGATTCAACAGTCCGGTGAGGGAATCCAGTCGGGCCAGCAGCTCCAGCCGTGCCATAAGCCGGTCCGTTTCGGTGATGTCGTGGGCTACAATCAGACTGCCTGGAGAAGACTTCCCGCTCTTCGGCAGGGGGATTCGCGACAGCTGCCAGATTCTATCCAAAGCGGTCACTCGGTCGCCGGATTTCAATGAGGGGTTTATCAACGGGAACGCGTCCTCCAGGGACAGGCCGATGGGGTCCGCCTCACCGCTGCAGAAAGCCTCTCTGGCGGCCGGATTCGCATCCGCAATCCGATGATGTTCATCCAGAACGAAAACGGCGTCCGCCATGGTCTCCACCAGGACATCTCTTCCGATGGGAGCCAGAGAGAACAGGTTGTGGCTCAGAATGGCGATGGAGAAGAAAAAAACGGAGAAAACTAGGGCCGCAGGCATGATATCGATGCCGTCGGAAGTCACTCCCGAAATATATATCAGATAAGGTACGATCGGGAAAAGGACCCCGAGCAGGACGTAACGGGCCTGCCGCCTATAGGCCTTCGGCGATCGAAGCAGAAACTGGCCCACCATAACCGCCGGCACAACAATGCAGAGCATGTTGTAGGTGGCCAGAACCCAGTACCAGGGTCCTTTCCCGAACGTCATAGCTTGGAAACCGCTCCGATCGTTAAAAAACAGCTCGGTGTAGTAAAGATGATGGATATGATTGGTCTGCCTCACCACAACCAGGATAATGGAGATGAGTAGAGGCAGCAGCAGAACGGCCCACCCGGGTTTCCGACCTGAAGCGATGAAGAAATAAACAAAGATGAAAACCAGGGAACCGATGAAAGGCAGACCCAGGTATTGGATGCGGGACCAGGTTTTTACGGTCTCGATGGTGGTTCTGGTGACCTCCATGCCGTATCCGAAGATGTAGAGAGCGCTGGAGAGACAAATGAAGAGGAAAATCGTCACCAGGGTGTTTCGATACCGGGCAATCGCTGAAATACCAAGAATCGCGGTGAACGCCGCACCCACATAAAGGAATAACGCATATATCCAGATATTCCAGTACAAGGCGACCACTCCCCGAATACCGACCGCAAACAATTCCTGAATGTACTATAGTTTAGATTGTATTTCCAATGCGAGTACTGGGAGAAATTGTGTGAACGCATTTGAGTGGAACAAGAATTTTGAAACCGGTATCGAAGAAGTTGACCGCCAGCATTTGACGCTGGTGGATTTGGTCAATTCCTACGGGAGAAAGCTCACGGAAGGAGAACTGGACATACCGGAGATTCAAGAAGTGTTCGACGAGCTGGTGGCCTACGCCTTAACGCATTTCAAGGACGAGGAAAAGCTGATGGAAAACAGCCATCTGGACCGGCTTTACATAGATCTGCATACCAGGAAGCATGTCGACTTCCTGGCCGAAGTCACATCCATGCGATCGAGTTTTGACACCGACAAACTTGAGGATCTCAAGCAGCTTCTGGATTTTCTGATTCGTTGGCTGGCAATTCATATTCTGGGCACGGACCAGAACATGGCAAGGCAGATTATCGCCGTCAACCAAGGAACAGACCCTTCGGAGGCTTATGCGACCGAAGAAGGCAAGAGCGGCAGATCCACCGAACCCCTCATTGAGGCATTGAACAAACTCTTTGAGGATCTCACCAATCGGAATCGAGAGCTTGTGCAGCTGAACGAGACACTGGAAGAGCAGGTGGCCGAACGAACCCGGGAGCTCTCCGACGCCAACAGCCGCCTGGAAGAGCTGGCCCTCACCGATGTTCTGACCAATCTCTACAACCGTCGGTATGCCATGCGCTCCCTGGAGACGCTGTGGAACGAGTCTCTGATTTTGGATCAGCCCATCGGTTGTATGATGATTGACGCGGATTCCTTCAAGACTGTCAACGACACTTACGGCCACGATGCCGGGGATAAAGTCCTCATCGAACTATCCCGCTGTATCTCGGACCATATCAGAACCGACGATATCCCCTGCCGGCTGGGAGGCGACGAGTTTCTTCTCATCTGCCCGAATACCGATGCGGAAGGGATGCATCACGTGGCCGGAATAATTAAAAATGCCGTGAACGGTCTCAGGGTTTCGGTCGGCGGCGGACATTGGAGGGGCAGCGTCAGTATCGGCATCGCCGTCGGAACAGATCAAATGACATGCTGCGAGGAGATGGTCGCCGCTGCGGACAGGGGCGTCTACGCAGCCAAGGCCGCGGGACGGAACTGTATCAGATTCGATCCGGATGCTTCCTGATGGACCGACTGAGCAAGCTCGGAACGATGAAGAGGGTGAATATCGTGGAAATCAGCAGGCCGCCGGAGACGGCGATTCCCAAGGGCTGAAGGATATTCGATCCCTCACCCAATCCCATCGCGATGGGCAGCATACCCAATATCGTGGTTGCCGTCGACTTCCTGGACAAAGATGTCGATAAAAAGGGGCGTACCGATTCGCAAGTCCCCTCGGTTGGGAAAGGTGAAGGTGAGTGTAAACAGTCCGGTTGAGTAATCCGGCTCGGTTGACACGTTTGAAAGGGTTCCCGAATACACCTTACTATCCGGACCGACTCCCCGGATAGGTATGCCGGATTTCAAACCCAAGGCGTCCAGGTCGCTCGCGGCCGCTTCCAGGATCATGGCACTGGTGTCCAGTATCGTTACCGCAGCCTGATTCTGAGACACCTCTTCCTTTACGGCTATCGAAACCTCCGAAACCACTCCGCTCAGGCGGGATGTCACTACAACAGGCCGGTAGCGTTCTCCTGGGAAATTCTGAACCACGCTGAACAGAGGATCTCCCTCGGTCACACGGTTTCCCGGATTGACAAAGACTTCTTCAACGACGCCCCCTTGAAGGGCTTTATGAACGATTCGGTAGAGGGGCCGGAGTCGCCCGCCGACCGTCGTCGTCACCCGACGGGTTTCTATTCGAGCCTCAGAGACGGGCCTGGGCGGTCCCTGCTGGGCGCCGAGAAACTCGATTGATATGACGAAAAGGGCCAAGCATGCCGTCCATTTCATCGTGACACCTCAAGTCATACAATTTACTGATTTCAACAATAGTGGAATCGAGCTGGAACGTGTATGACAATCCGTTCATAATAAAACGAAAAGCCGAGGATGCCGATATTTCTCTATTTTCATCACTATTTTCATTAAATATTGATGTTTTCACTACCATTGCGCTGCAAACAATAATAATATGAACGTATGAACATCCTCATAGCGGACAAATTGTCCGATAAGGCCGTAGCGGCCCTGAAAGATCTGGGCGCCGCTGTCCGGGTCGAGCCCTCTCTCGGGGCCGACGATCTTCCCGACGCCATCGGGAACGCCGACATACTGGTGGTGCGGTCCACGAAAGTCACGGCCGCCGCAATCGACGCCGGGAACGCCCTTTCGCTGATTATCCGGGCAGGCGCCGGTGTCAACACGATAGACCTGGCCCATGCATCCTCCAGAGGCATCCATGTGGCCAACTGTCCCGGCAAGAACTCCGACGCCGTGGCCGAGCTGGCCATGGGCCTGATTGTTGCCGTCGACAGGCGAATCGCCGAGCAGGCAGCCGACCTGAAATCCGGAAAATGGGATAAAAAAGGTTACGGCAAGGCGCCGGGACTCAAGGGGCGCACCCTCGGTATCGTCGGATACGGCTCCATCGGCAAGGGATTGGCCGCTCGGGCAAAAGCCTTCGGCATGCCCGTTATCGCTTGGTCTCGGAGTCTGACACCCGAAAAAGCGGCCGAAGAGGGTCTGGGATACTGCGCTTCACCGAAGGATCTCGCCGCTCAAGCCGATATCGTTTCATTGCATCTGGCGGCGGCACCAGAAACCAAGGGGATGGTGAATGCCGAGTTCCTCGCCGCCATGAAGGACGGAGCCATACTGGTGAATACGTCCCGGGGGGAAATTGTCGACCGTGACGCATTGATGGGTGCCATCGATTCCAAAGGACTTCGAGTCGCACTGGATGTGTATGTCGATGAACCGGCGGCTGCCGACTCGACGTTTAACGATACGGAACTGGCGTCAAAGATTGTCGGTACCCATCACGTCGGCGCCTCCACCGACCAAGCCTCCGAAGCCATCGCCGATGAAACAGTCCGAATCGTCCGCACCTACATGGAGAGCGGGAAGCCCGCCAACCAGGTGAACGCTCAGGGCAAGAGCCCTGCGCCCTTTGGTCTTGTGGTTCGTCATTACAACCGAGTCGGCGTCCTGGCCGGCGTCCTGGATGCTCTGCGCGAAGCGGATGTGAATGTGGAGGAGATGGAAAATGCCATATTCTCCGGCGGAACCGCCGCGGTATGTTCGTTGAAACTTGACCAGAAGCCGTCCGACGAGGCTCTGAAGAATATCACGACCAATCTGGATGTTATTCAGGCTTCGCTGACGGACTGACGTCTATACCGACCCGATATTAAGAGCCGTGAAGCCCACTTCACGGCGATTTAGACACGCCTAACATTCCGCTGGACCCTGATCATCGTGTTGAGTATTTTAGCTACACGAATGATCAGGAGAAGCATCTTGGAAAACGTATTGCGAAAAGACATCATCGTTCTCCCGCTGGAGGATGCCGTTATATTTCCCGGTGTCACCTCGAAAGTGAAGGTGGACCAAGGAGTGGCAAATGCCCTGAAGGATGCCGCCGATTCGGAAACCACCGAGGGACATATTCGGGTGATTGCCCTGACGATGGACGCTTCGGGTCGGGATTCCGCGGACGAACCCACCGCTCCATTCTTCCCGGTGGGTGTTTCCGGCTCGGTTTTGGGTCAGCATGCCACCGATGACGGAGCCATCCTGGATTTCCGGGCCGACTCCCGTGTTCGGGTCAGCGAAATCATCATGGACGGAACCGTCCCGCGAGTGCCGGTGGGTACCGTTGTCCCGTTGATGACGGTTGAGGATCTGGATGATAAGAGCCATAAAGATATGGTGTTGTTCGCCAGAGAAGCCATTCGAGAAATCGGTAAGAACTTCCGAGGAGCCGAAGCCTTCATCAATCCGGTACTCAAAATGGAATCCATAACAATGATTATGGCGGCCACGATGCCCTACACACCGATTTCAGTGGCTGAAAAGCAGGAGCTTCTGGAAATTGATTCTCTGCGCGACCGTGCCCTCCGCTTCATCGACATCCTGATGATTCAGAAGAACTCGATCGAAATGCAGCTGGAAATTGCTCGAAAATCCAGCGAACAGACCAACCGCACATACCGGGAACATATGCTTAGACAGCAGCTCAAAGCCATCAAGGAAGAACTCGGAGAAGACGAGAGCGACCTCGATGGGAACGGCGAGAAGAGCTATCGGGAACGGATAGAAGAAGCCGCCCTTCCGAAGAAAGCCCATGAAGCGGCGGTTCGCCAGGCCAAACGCCTGGAGGACATGGAAAAGACCAATCCCGAGGCCTCGATGATCCGCAATTATCTGGACCTCATATTGGCCCTGCCCTGGAATCCCGCCGAACCCGATGAGGTGGACCTGGTAAACTCCCGTAAAGTCCTGGATTCCCATCATTACGGTCTGAAGGATGTGAAGGAGCGCATCATCCAGCACCTGGCGGTGATGAAGCTCAAAAAGGAAAAACAAGGATCCATCCTTCTACTGGTAGGCCCCCCGGGAACCGGTAAGACCAGCCTGGGTAAGAGCATCGCCCAGGCATTGGGCCGACCGTATATCAGAGCCAGTCTGGGGGGTGTCCGGGATGAGGCGGAAATCCGCGGTCATCGACGCACCTACATCGGCTCACTCCCGGGCCGCATTATCTCCGGCATGCGTCAGGCCGAAACTCGAAATCCCGTTTTCGTCCTGGATGAAGTGGATAAGCTGTCCTCTTCCTTCGCCGGCGACCCGGTGAGTGCGCTTCTGGAAGTGCTGGACCCCGAGCAGAATTCCGGCTTCACCGACCATTATCTGGAAATTCCCTACGACCTCTCGGATGTCTTTTTTATCGGAACCGCCAACTCCACCAGCGGTATTCCCGCTCCCCTGCTGGACCGCACGGAAATCATTGAAGTGAGCGGCTATACCAATCACGAGAAGCTGCGCATCGCCGCCGATCATCTGGTTCCCAAGGTTCTCGAAGAGCATGGTCTGGATACCGAACGCCTGGACATCAACGAGGAGGCTCTCTCAGGCATCATCGAAACCTACACCCGGGAAGCCGGAGTGCGCGGCCTGGCCAAACAGTTGGCCAAGATTGCCCGGGTGGCTTCGGAAAAAATTGTCTCCGGCAAGGTGGAAAGACCCTGGCATGTAGGCAAGGATGATTTGAAAGACCTCCTGGGCCGACCCAAAGTACGGCTGGACGATATGCAGAAAAAGTCCCTTCCCGGCGTGGCGACAGGACTGGCCTGGACTCCCGTGGGCGGCGACATCCTCTTTGTCGAAGCGGGCATAATGCCCGGAAAAGGCGGTCTGACTCTCACCGGACAATTGGGGGATGTCATGAAGGAATCGGCCTCCATTGCACTGAGCCTGGTGCGTTCCCGCTTGGGACAATCCGCCGGTCCCCTTGACTTCATGACTCACGATGTTCACGTGCATGTGCCGGCGGGCGCGGTTCCTAAGGACGGACCCTCGGCCGGAGTGACGATTACGGCCGCTCTGGCTTCGCTGCTCTTGGGTAAGAGCGTACCCCCGGCAACCGCCATGACCGGAGAAATCACGCTGCGCGGCGCCGTTCTGCCGGTGGGCGGCATCAAAGAAAAGATCATCGCCGCCCATCGTGCGGGAGCGAAAAAAGTGATTCTCCCGACGGAGAATGAAAAAGATCTGGAAGATGTCCCGGAGGATGTTCGTTCGGATATCGAGTTCATTCCCATCGCCACCATCGAGGAACTGATGGAAGCGGCTCTGGAAGTCACGATACCCGAATCTCCGGAAATCACGATGATGGTTGATAACGGTAATCATTCGGGTTCCAAGTTCAACGGCGGAAGTCAGGCCTGAGGATCCCTCTGAAAGGGTTTGATATATTTCTCACTCCTCATCGAATCCTCGGAATAATGTCCGCGAAACTCTTCGGGCAGCAGATCGGCTAATCGATACATCATTTCGTTGGCCATCAACTTGCGGTCGGCGGCCGAAAGCTTTCCCCCGCCCGGTTTCTCGACGATGAAGGGCTCACCGAAACGAATGTGCACCGACGTCCGCTTAAGGCGCTTGAGATTGGCCGGAAGTTCCCGAAGCCCCCACTGCACCATGGGATAAATGGGAACACCCTGCCTGGTGGCAAAAAAAGTTGTGCCCGGCAGTGCCTCTTTCAGGGCGCCGGTCTTGCTGCGTGTACCCTCAGGGGCAATACAGAGGAAATTCCCTTCGTCCAGTACATTGAAGCAATCCCTGATGGCTTTCATGTCCATTCCCTTTCGCTTCACCGGAATAGAGCCCCAGGCCTCCATGATGATTCGCGTGGCCAAATGATCCCAGAGTTCAATTTTTGCCAGAGCAATGGTCCGGCGAGGTCTGAGCATCACATAGTAGAGTGGCCCTTCGAACAATGACGTATGATTAGTTATTAGGATGGCCGGGCCGGTGGCGGGTATGGAATCCACACCCTGGACATCAAGTTTACAGGCCATTTTGAACGCCGCGGCAATGACGGTATTGACGATCCATTCACGGAGTCTCATACCAGTCAGACTGATGCTGTTCGGGCCGCTTGGTCAAGTGCGGTGAAGGAGGAAAAAAACATGGTGAAATCGATATGCGTGTTCTGCGGTTCAGGCACCGGAAACCGACCCGTATTTGCTGAGGCAGCCCGGGAGTGGGGCCGGCTTATGGCCGAACACGGAGTTCATCTCGTCTACGGGGGCAGCAATATCGGCCTGATGGGCCTGGTGTCCGCCGCGGCCCGGGACGGCGGTTCGAAAGTCACGGGAGTCATCCCCCGGCGCATCGCGGACCGCGTTCCCAGGCAGGACGGAGTGGAGATGGAAGTTGTTCCGGGTATGCATGAAAGAAAGGCTCGCATGTACGAACTGGCCGATGCGTTCGTCTCATTACCGGGAGGAATCGGAACGCTCGACGAAACCTTCGAAGCCTGGACCTGGAATCAGCTCGGCTACCACGCCAAACCTGTGGCTCTTCTCAATGTGAATGGCTTCTATGATGCCTTGGAAACCTTCCTGGATGAAGTCACCGAACAGGGCTTTCTCAAAAGGACCATGAGATCGTCCCTCATCGTCGAATCAAATCCGATTCTGCTGATGGACAAGCTGGAACTCTGGACACCTCCCGCCGAGGAAAAGTGGGCCTGAGTCAAAACAAGGTGTAACTCAGTCCTTCCAATTAATAGTGGTTCTCACCTTCACCGCCAGGTCCTCGAGGGTATCATCGTCATGATACTGAAGACCTGAAGGATAAGACCGCACGCCGTCCGGTGTCTGGACGTACCAGACCGCGGCATGATGATAGGCTTCGGTGTCCTCGGCCAACTGCCCGTCGGGGGGTTCCAGATGGAGTTTGCCGCAGCAGGTGCAGAAGTAGGCTTCGTTCTCATCTTCATTCTTGATGTAAAAGGACGTCCCGCGAACCGCCATCACGGCTGTGGAGGTGCTCACCTGGAATCGTTTGTCGTCACCGAAACCCAGCTGCGCCAATCCGTTGAGCACGGCGGCGACAGTTCCGCGTTCCAGATCGACACCGCCCCAGGCCGCTTCCACCACCGAATCGGTGTTCTCGCCGAATTGAAGAATATTCTTTCGACCGAAGGTGACTTCCGCCAGGCTGTTTGGGCCGGTGACGACACGGTCCCCCGGCCGAACGACTGCACCGAGGTCCGCCGATTCGCCGTTGAGGTTCCCCTCGCCCTCGATGTAGACCAGCTCCCCGTCCAGTGTGGCGGGATCAATTTCCTCCGTTCCCCCGGAAGCGAAAAGCGCCGCCGCCGAGAACAGAATGACAGCCAACGCTCCTAAACGGGCATGACATGTCATAAAATGCATATCGTCGAACCTCCGATTACAATTCTAACCCAACACAAAGCGCCGAACCATGACGTTAATGACATGGTCCGGCGGCAAAGTCAGCTGTAGAATTTTTTGTAATCACCCCGGGTCACCAATCCCACCAGACGAGTTCCGTCCATCACCGGCAGATGTCCGACGTTGTGACCGAGCATACTGCGTTCCACTTCACGGATGGTGTCCGTCGGGGCACAGGCGACAATCCGCCGGGCCATATACGCCCTGAGCGGTGCATTCATCGCATCAGCTTTACGTGCTTTGCTGACATCCCGGAGTGAGAACATTCCCATCACCAGTCCGTCATCCCCTATCACCGGCGCGCCGGTAAAACCGGTTTCCTCGAACATCATCGAAGCCTCCATCACTGAAGCGGCGGGCGGGAGCGTCATGACATCCCTGGTCATAATCTCCGCGGCAGTGAGGGCGTCAACCGGAATTGTCTCCAGACGTGTCAGCAGTTCGTCCCAGATGTCCCGATTGTCTTTCACCAGTGCCGAAGCGGCGGCGATATGCCCATGACCGTCAAAGGAACTCAACACTTCCAATAAATTGAAACGCTCCTTGCGGCTTCGGCCTATCACCAGGTGATGTCCCCGGTCCCTGATATCCACCAGCACAATAATGACATCCACCGGTTCGGATTCAAACACCCGATCCACGACCTCCGAAACTCCGACGGTCTGACCGTCGATTTCCACTCGGGAGAGTGCGACTTCATGGCCGTGAAACCTCCTCCATGAAAGATTGGCCATAACACGATGAAAGAGATCGGCTTGAGACGGTTCCCTCAATGGACGAAGCAGCCGCCGGACAAGCTTGAGGGAGGCGCCCTGATCAATCAGCCAGCGGACCGCCTCAAAATCCCCGGCGGTGGTGGTGGAGTGTGTGAAGTTACCGGTGTCAGCGTAGATGCCCGAAAGTGCCACCGTCGCGATGCCCTTTGTGATGTCCACGCCCCCATCCCGGCACATCAA
>JARGFR010000250.1 GCA_029210985.1 Spirochaetaceae bacterium
GAATCAGCAAAGGATTCTATCTCGCTGCGGATGATATTCGGGCGGCTGAACGCTACATTGTTGCACCCCTGAAGACTCCGGACTTGATTCCCTTTGGCGGAGGGGCGGTTTTATGTCGTCCGGAAAACCTTGTCGCACGGCTCGCGGGTTAGTAATAAAGTAATAGGAAAAGTTATCTCCCGGCACAGAAGTAAGACAGCAATCTGGGATGAGAATCCAGATATTTGAGCCTGCACGACGGTTAATCGACGGCATATTCACTGCTAACGCGCATGAAGACGGCACAATTCACCGGAAAAGGGTACTCTTGCCGATTTCAGGGGGTGTCAAGGACAAGCGTTTCCCACGGATTGTGGAAGATATGGTAATCAATGTTGGGAGCGTTCCACACTTCATTAAGATACGCCCTTGTTTTTAAACCCGGTGGCGGCCTACCGGTCTTCACCAAATGCCGGAGGATTCGCCGAATCTCATCTGGGTTCTTGATTACGGCGATGACAATTATTTCTCCACCGCACTTTGGACAGACGAGTGGATCGATCTCGTACACCTTTGCAAGGAGACGGGCTCAGGCTCTTTTGTAAGCAAGTACATTCACTTCGACCTTGTCCTCTGAAAACGACACACAGCTTATGTCCAGGGAAGCACCGATGGCAGCAAGGTGGGAGCTCTTCCATCCCTCCGGTGCCCGTTCTGCAATCCACCACGGCATGTTTTCCCACCGCCCCTTCGTACGGGATGTGTTGAGTGAGTTCAACTATGAAGTCGAGGGCGTCGAACATATGAAGGTTTTCCTTGAAATACTCCGAATACGTGGTGTGAAAGAGCACCCGTCCCTTGAATGGTTCAAATCGGATCTTCTTCAGCGAAATTGGCGGCCGAGCAATGTATTCGGCCAGGTTCTCCTGGGCGAGCTAATCCAGGATGCGTACACTGTTGTCGATACTAAATCCCGAATGCCTCCACGAGAGAAGATTTCGGGCAAACTTTGCATTGAGGAGTTCCCGTTCAACCAAGAGTTTGATCACCCGGCGTCGGAAAACTTCTACCATCGGCTGGAGGCCGGCAAACGGGATATGGGAAAATGTGCCCTCGTTATCAAAGCCTCCCTCTAGGACGATGGCATGAAAGTGCGGATTCCATCGAAGCATTGTCGGGATCGTTCCTCGGACTTCGTCCTGCGGTACGACCCTGGGTATCCCCGAACGTCTGATGAGCGACAACCATTCCAGATAGCAGAGATCTGCCGGCAGCTTCGTTATAGAACTCGCCGATTAAGCTGTAAATCAAACGGGAAACATCAGCAAATAGTCGCCTGTCGTTACGTAAGAACACCCGGAGCGCCTTCGGCACAGTGAAGACGAACTGCCGGTGTGGCAGGTTGAGGAGAACCTCATTGGTCAGATGCTCGGCAAACAACAATGTCCGCTTGCGGCTGCAGGATGGGCAGAGGTAGAAGCCCTTGCAGGAAAAGGGCCGAAAGTAGTCGTGACCAGGACGCATGGGCGAGCAGGTGCCGAAGGCACCGACCAGCCCGCACTCGGGATTGGTACAGCGAATACGCGCAACGCCCTGGAGTTAGTCCCCACATGTCGAGAATCTCTCACCGAGCTTTTGGATCCGCTCCAAGCGAAACATCCCGTAGGTTGTGCGAAGTTTTCGTCATATTGCTCGCAGAAGTCGGTGAAATGCCGTTCGAAGATAGTATAGAACTCGTTACGGCCATGGGGTACATACCGTTTCGCCGGCAGCGCTGCGACAGAGACTGCTGTGCCCATATAAACCATTACCGGTAAACAGGGCTTCCTGCTTCACGTATCGAACATCGATAAATCTTCTAGTAATGGAATCGTTCTATTCGTGGCGGCATGGACGCCGCCACGGTTAAAGGTCTTCTGGATTTTTTCATTCGATCTACAAAAACCGCTCCACCACATCCATCCCCCTCGACATCGCCACATACTGCAGATTTCGATACAGCCTGTCCTGATACGGCGGATCGATTTCCTTCGCCGGCGGGAGCTCGGGGACATACATCAGCACGATGGGGAAATCCAGCCCCTTGGACGAATGCAGTGTCGAGAGCCGCACCACCCCGCGGCGGTGGAACTCAAAGCCGCTGTCCTTCACCACGGCTGAGTCCAAACCGACACCGGCGAGTTTCTCGGCCATCATTCGAAGGTGGCTGGTTCGGGAGCAGAGGACGCCCACCGCTTCGGCGTCGTATCCCAACTCTTCGATGTACATCTTCGCTTTGGCCGCCAGGAGGTCAGCCAGGGCTAGAGGATCGTCCATCTGGTGAGTTTCGGGTTCGGGACCTTCCCGGAAGGGGTAGGACTCGGGGCCGGGATCCTCGCCCGGGGAGAGGCCGACGCGACGGAAGCTTTCGGCCAGGTTGTGGATGGGGATAGTGTTCCGGTGGTTGGTTTTCAAGAGGCGGATCTGACCTTGGGAGAGTTCCAGGGAGGCACGGCGGTAGGGGTTGATGAATCCATAGATGGACTGGCCGGTGTCTCCTGCCATGATGAGGGATTTACCGGCGAGTTCTTTGAGGCACATCAGCTCCACGGCGGCCATGTCCTGGCTTTCGTCCACGAAGAGGTGTTCGTGGGTACGCAGGCCCTCATCGTCTTCGGCGAGCCAATGGAGAAGCCGGAGGCGGGCGTAGTGTTTGGAGTAGATGCCCCGGGTGAGCATGTGGTCATCCAGGTCGTCCCGGATGGTCCAGACGGCTTCCCGCTCTTTGAGGTTCAGCGGGGTTTTCAGGCCTTTGCGGGGCACCGCGGCGTCCAGGTATTCCTCCCGGGCTATGTTCAGGCCGAAGAGGAACTCTTCGATTTCTATCCAGAGTTCGGCGTCGGAGAGCACGCCGGTGGTGTTGGCTTCGTTCATCAGGCCGCGCAGGAGCTGGTAGTCGACTTTGTGATTGGGCTCTTTGAGGATGAGTTTTTTCCAGAAGAAGGTTTCCGAGGATTCCAGGTCGGCTTCCTGGAGTTGGCCGGGGGCCATGAGGGAGGCCAGGTAGCGGTCGTATTTCAGGAGTGTTTTGGTGAAGGTGACCAACGTGGTATCTGTCGGCTGTCCCATATCCAGTTCGGGAGAGCGGTTCTTCAGGGTTCGAGAGAGGGCTTCAAGGAGCACCAGGGTTTTCCCGGTTCCGGCGCCGCCGGTGATGAGCATGTGCTGGTCGGTATTGAAATCCTCCAGGGCTTCCCTCTGCTCAGGTGTAAGTCGGATCAGATGTTTTTCGAAGTCCCGCCGGGTACGGGCGGTGAGGGAGAACCTGGAGAGGCCATCGATGTAGCGCTTGTAGTCGGAGTTGTCGACTTCGGTGCGCAGCCGGCGGATTTCGGACTGGATTTCGGCGACGCCGGGGGAGAGGCCGTTCCGGGAGATGCCGCCTGAGGGCGAGGCCGTTTCGGCGGGTTGGTCCGGGGCGGCCTGGAGGGCGTGTAAGCGTTTCCGCAGGGCTTGGATTTCCCGCTCCTTAGATTCGATGAGGGGGCGATCGGATAGAAGTTCCGCTGAGCGCCTTTGGAGGTCAGCAAAATCGAATTTCAGATGGATGAGCTCGGAATCGGATGCGGCGGACTCGCGATTGTCCCAGGACTCCAGGGAGGCGCGTAAGGGGCGGGCTTCGATCAGGGCGGACCAGCCGGCGTAGTCGCCCAGGCGGAGGAAGTTCCAGGTGACGCCTCGGGCCTCTTCGGGGGTGAGCCGGGCGAAGTTGTGGCGGACGGTGTTGGTGATGCGGTGGTCTCGGGAGATGGAGGAGAGGATGGCACGCAGGGCGGCTTCGTCCTCAGAGCTCAAGGCCCCGGTGCGGCCGGCGGTGACATCGTCGCGATGCTCGTGCCACCAGGTAAGGAGGATGGCGGTGAAGTTCATCTCTCGGGTGCTGCCTATGCATTTCTGGACGTGGGCCTCGATGAAAGCATGGAGGGCCACAGCGTAGAGGCCGGGATCGGTGGTGCGGATGATATCTAGGCGGGTGAGGCTGTCGGATAGAGACTCGGAGGGGATCAAAGGCGGGCGCGTCCTTTTCGTTTGACTACTCGTATTACGTCTACTAAGAAGGATATCACGAATCCGTATAGCAAACATATGATTTTTGCTAGTGATATTGACTAGAGCGGAAGGGACATGTCCGTGAAGATTCATCGGCACCTCTGATTTTGGGATAAGCGAGAAGTGCGCCAAGTGCCTGGATTAGGCCGGCAGGGGCCGAAAAGGGATTTCTCGGGTGGGCTGGAAAACCTGGGGTTGCGTCGCAGCGGCTAACGGAGTAACGACGGTTACGGTGGATCAGATTCTGTTCCCCCATGCGGGCACCCCATCGGGCGGCGGGGAGGACATTCCCATAATCATCTTTTCCACCTTGATATGAAATAAGCAATCTAACAGGACACTGTTCAATTGATTCATGAAAATAATCTGTTTTAGAGTCTTATGACTATTCCAGATTCAGATCTGCCAGGTATCCGGCCAGATTTCGGACTTCTTCTCCACCAGGAAAGGTTTTCTCTCGATCAGGATAAGCAACAAGCTGTACTTTCACAGCCTCTTTCAGATGAGGCGAGAAATGCCTG
>JARGFR010000251.1 GCA_029210985.1 Spirochaetaceae bacterium
GATAAGCTTGGTATCCGTTATCCGCATGATGATCGATACAGGCCACCTCGTCGGTGACCAGATCCGTGAGATTGGCATTCTCTTTCTGGACGTCCACAAGAACTGCCCAATCTTCGGCTCCCAGAGTGTGTACGGACCCCGACTGCATCATCTCGATGCCGAAGGTTTCAAGCATGCGCAGACTGTTGGCCTTGACCACTTTCTGCTCATAGACAATAACGGTCTGTACTCCCAATTCGGCCAACAAAGCCTGAAGGCCGAAACTGGCTGCGATGGCATCAGGGTCCGGAACATTATGAGGCTGAATAAAAACTTCATCAGGGGCTTGTTTCAGCAGCTCAACCAAAGAATGGATAGATCGGGTAGACATGGGTCACCTCGCACTCTGAGTATAGTACGGAAACTTGCCGATATCCCCGGGCCGATACTGATGAGGGGGTGAAAACTCAGCTCTGCAGCGCGGAAACCCCGATATCCTTACGATACCAGGCTCCCTTGAAATCGATTTTGTCGATCGCTTTATATGCCAGAGCTCTGGCGTCCTTGAGATTCGACGCGATCCCTGTGACGCCGAGAACCCGCCCGCCGTCGGTGAGGATACCGCCGTTTTCGGAACGGACTCCCGCACCATAGACCCGGGCACCGGTTTCTTCCGCTTCGGAAATCCCCGAAATCGGATATCCGGTTTCATAGGATCCGGGATACCCTTCCGAGGCGAGCACAATGCAGCACGCTGCACCCCCCCGCCACCGGGGTTCGACATCCTTCAAGCGTCCACCCATAGCGGCGGCCATATAGTCGGTCAGGTCGCCGGCGAGAAGAGGCAGAAGGGCCTGGGCTTCGGGATCACCAAAGCGGACATTGTATTCCAGCGTCTTCGCCCCGGAGGATGTCACCATCACGCCGATGAAGAGAAATCCCGCATACTCAAGACCCTCAGCTCCAAGTCCGGCCATTGTGGGATCGATGATATTCTGTTTGATGTCGTTCCAGACGGCTTCGTCCACCTGGGGGTGGGGAGCGATGACGCCCATGCCGCCGGTGTTGGGCCCCGCATCTCCCTCTCCGGCTCTCTTATGATCTTTCGCCGGAAGGAAGCTCATGAACGTGGAACCGTCGACAATGCCGATCACCGAAGTCTCCCAACCGGTCAGGCATTCCTCAATCACCAAATGATTACCCGCCGATCCGAATTCCCGCGCCACCATCACCGAGTTCACCGCGGCTTCCCCTTCGGACCGATCCGCGCAGATCAGAACTCCCTTTCCCGCCGCTAATCCATCCGCCTTCACGACAACGGGAAAACCGAAGCGGTCCAGTGCGGCGAAAGCTTCGTCCGCGGTTCGACATCTTACATAATCGGCGGTCGCCACGCCGTTGCGGGCCATAAAATCCTTCGCGAAACCCTTGGACGCCTCCAATCGCGCGGATGCGGCGGAGGGTCCGAATGCGGGAATACCTGCGGCGGCCAGATCGTCCACAAGCCCGGCGGCCAATGGAACCTCCGGACCCGGAATCACCAGGTCGACTCTGTTGGATAGGGCCAATTTCACGATGTCCGTATTGTCATCCGATGGAAAATTGCGGCACTTGGCGATGCGTTGGGTTGAGGCATTCCCGGGTGTGCAGAGAATTTCGCCGACACCAGGGCTCTCAGAGAGGACACGCACCAAGGCATGTTCTCTTCCGCCGCCGCCGACCACCATGAACTTCTTCTTCATCTGTTGAATTCTCCTAGTGGCGGAAATGACGACGTCCCGTGAAGACCATGGCGAGACCGGCCTCGTCGCACGCCTTGATGGAATCCGCATCCCGCACCGATCCGCCGGGCTGAATGATGGCGGAAATTCCCGCAGCCGCGGCGGCCTTGACCGCATCGTCAAATGGGAAGAACGCATCGGAGGCCAGTACGGCGCCTTGGGTATTTCCACCCTCAACGGCGATTTTTACCGCACCGACTCGGTTCGGCTGACCGGTTCCGATTCCGAGGGTGGCACCGTCCTTCGCGACGGCTATGCCGTTGGATTTCACGTGCTTCACCACCTTCCAGGCGAATGCCAGGTCGGCCGACTGCTCCGGCGTGGGCTTTGTTTGAGTCGGTATCGTCCAGTCCGATTCAGAAGTGTAGCTGCGGTCAACTTCCTGCAGACAGATTCCGCCGTCAACGGGAAGGGCTTCCCAGATGTCGCAGGACGGGCGCTTGATAGTCAGAACCCGAAGATTCTTCTTTTTTACAAACACCTCCAGCGCGTCTTCGGTGTAGCCCGGTGCGGCAATGACTTCAAGGAACAACTCGCTCAGGGATTCGGCGGTTGAATCGTCCACATCTCTATTAAAAGTGACGATTCCACCGAAAATCGACACCGGATCGGCATCCCTGGCTTTCGTCCATGCTTCCAGAACGGTCTTTCCCAAAGCGGCACCGCATGGTGCGGCATGTTTCACCCCAATGCAGGCAAGATCGTCAAATTCACTCACGGCTCGCCACGCGCCATCCAAGTCTCTGAGGTTATTGAAGCTCAGCTCCTTACCCTGATGTTGAATAAAGTCACTGAGCGCTCCGAATGACGCACTCGACGACGGTACATACCAGGCCGCTTTCTGGTGGGGGTTCTCTCCATATCGAAGATCCGAAGATTTTCGATATGAACCCGAGAGCCATTCTCCGGCCTCATCGACACCAAGGAGGCTTTTGGCCACAGCCGAGTCATATGCCCCAGTGAGGGCAAAGACTTTCCCGGCCAGCCGGCGCCTCGTGGCATCACCCAGCCCGCCCGCCTTTTCCCACTCGTCCTGAATCGCTTTATAATCCGACGGATCACAAACCACGGCGACATGGGCGTGATTCTTGGCCGCGGATCGGATCATGGTGGGACCGCCGATATCGATGAATTCCACCAACTCGTTCAGAGGAATGCCACTGCCGGATTTCTCGAAGAAGGGATAGAGATTCACCACCACGACGTCAATAGGATCGATACCCTTCTGCCGCATCGTGTTCAGGTGTGCCGGATCGTCCCGACGGGCCAGCAGTCCGCCGTGAATTTTCGGGTGGAGGGTTTTCACTCTGCCGTCGAGAATCTCTTCATCACCGGTATAAGCGGCTACTTCGGTGACATCCAAGCCGGCGGCTGTAAGCACCTTGTAGGTTCCTCCTGTGGAAAGAAGACTGAACCCTTTATTCAATAGAAATCGGGCGAAATCGACGATATCCGTCTTGTCATAAACGCTGATTAAGGCACGTTTGGTCATAAAGGAATCATGAGGAAAAAAACCGGAACTGTCGAGGTCCGCCTTCGCGATTTCAATTGTGCTTCCGGGGAACACGGAAAGCCGCTGTTGAGATATACTCTCTAATCGTGAGAGATTTTGGAAAACTGCTACTGGTGGACGATGATAAAACGGCACTGTCTCTGATGCGCGAACTCCTCGAAGGGCGGGGATACGAAGTGGACAGCGTTTCGGGAGTCGATCAAGCTGAAAACAGCCTCGAAGCCAACGCCTACCGTGCAGTGGTGACCGATCTGAAGATGCCCGGCAGAAGCGGCCTGGAATTGGTGGACACCTGCCGGCGGGAATACCCGGAGACACCGGTTATCATGATTACCGGCCACGGGACGATTCGCAATGCCGTGGAGGCCCTGAAAGCCGGCGCCTTCGAATACTTATCCAAGCCCATACAGATGGATGAATTGGCGATGGTCATCGACAAAGCCATCAAAAGCCGCCGATTGGAAACCCAGAATTTATTTCTCCGGGACGAACTGGAACGCACATTGGGGTTCCTTTATGAAACGGCAAATCCGCAGCTCACCGAAGTCTACAGAACGGTGGAATTCATCAAAGACGAGGACACATCCGTCTTTATCCAAGGTGAGTCCGGTACCGGCAAGGAGGTGATTGCCCGGCTGATTCATAATTCAGGAAGACGCTCCTCCGGCAGCTTTGTTCCCATCAATTGCGGCGCCATTCCGGAAGGACTGATTGAGTCGGAACTCTTCGGATATGAGAAAGGAGCATTTACCGGAGCCGAGCGCCGTACGCCCGGCAAGCTGGAAATTGCCGACGGCGGCACACTGTTTCTCGATGAGGTCAACGAACTTCCCCCTCGGGCTCAGGTGGCTCTTCTGAGATTCATTCAGGAAAGAGAACTCAACCCCCTAGGGTCCAACAGACGGGTTTCCGTCAATGTCCGCCTCATTACAGCCACAAACCAAAAACTGTCCGATCTGGTGAAAAAAGGTCGGTTTCGGGAGGACCTTTATTACCGAATAAACGTCCTGCCCTTGAGTCTTCCTCCCTTAAGAGATCGTCGGGAAGACATCATGCCGCTATCAAGATGGTTTCTCAAGCGGCAGAAGACCAACACGCCGCGCCTGGCGGAGGATTTCAGCATTGAGGCGGCCGAGGCGCTGGAAAATTATCACTGGCCGGGGAATATCCGGGAATTAAAAAATATTATTGAACGCCTTGCCATTATGATTTCAGGTGACGAAATCGGCTTAAAAGAGATCAATAGCGTATTGG
>JARGFR010000252.1 GCA_029210985.1 Spirochaetaceae bacterium
TTCATCAAGGAATCATCTCCGGGAAAAGAATACATTTCCATGGGCGGATTCGGGGAAAATGGTTTTGCAAGGACGCTTGTTCTCATCGACGGCCGACCGATCAACCGGCCGGATATGGCCGGTATCAATTGGCGCACCATACCCCTGGATCGGGTGGAACGAATCGAAGTGGTTAAAGGCGCGTTGTCCAGCCAATACGGTGATCAGGCGGTGGCCGGTGCGGTGAATATCATCATGAAGGATTCCGAGGCCTTGGAAGCCTGGGCTCGAACCAACCTCTCCACTGGTTTGACCAACCGTCAGGCCGCCGGTTTGGCTTGGACGGATGAGAATTTCCGGGCTGAATTCGGCGTGAGCCGTGAAGACCTGCGGCCTTCCCGAGACCGTTCCGACAGCCGAATCCTCTCCACCGATCTCGCGTTCGGAGGGACTTTCGGCTCCTTCGACGTTGATATGACCGGTGAGCTCTCCGACGCCGAGTACGAACTGCCATCGGGGCTCACGAAGGCCCAGTACGACGACGATCCGGACCAGGCCGTACCACAAACCGACGATGTGGCCGAACGGCGTTACGGTGCCGGGCTAACCTTAGGATGGTCCCCCGGTACCACAGAAATACTCTTACCGGTTTCATGGAAACGACTGGAGTCCAATGTCAATATCGACTCCTGGCTCAGTTGGAACGATGTGGTTCTGGATGACATCCGAAGCTCAATTCAGGGAAGCTTCAGCACCGTGATCGGCAACACCGTCGGCCTGACGAGTACGTCCGGCCTCGACGTCGGATACTCACAGATCAACGTCAAGATTTACAGTGAGCGAGCTCGAGTTAATCTGACCGACGACAACACGCCGAGCAGGTTGGATCTCGGTGCATGGACCCGGGTCGATGCGCTTGTCGGACTCGACTGGACTATCGACGGCGGCGTTCGCGCCTCCTATTACGACGTCTCCATGGGCATCGACAGTGCCACTATGTATCCCTTTGTCTACGATATAGGCCTCTCATGGAGTCCATCCGACACTTGGAAGACAAGCTTGCGATATGGTCGCGTGTTCAGGTATCCCGCCTTGGACGAGCAGGCTTCATACAACGGATTTAGCGCGGCTTCATTGAATGAGGATCTCAGGCCCGAATACGGACACCATGTCACGGCTTCCGTGGAATACGCCCGGGGTCCATTGACAGGTGGTTTGTCTCCTTACTTCCTGGCCATGAACGACGAGATTGGCTGGGACGGTTCGAAAAATGCCAATATCGGCGATACCTACCACTACGGAGGTGTCCTTACAGCGGCCTGGAATGTCGATTTGGGAGGAGTCAGAGCGTCCTATTCGTTGGATCGCGCCCAGTTCGCGGATACTGGAAAAATCATTCCTCTGGTAGCCGATCATACCCTTACCGCCGGTGCCTCGGTCCGTCCATGGACTTTTCTGGACATATCCAGCGATGTGGAATTTCACTCCGGTTTCTTCGAAGGCGGCGACTCGGCCAATGCTTTGGACAAGGTACCTGGGCGAACGACTTGGAATGCCCGGATCGATTTGAATCCCATCGATAAACTCCAGGTTTACGCTCGGATTCTGAACATCCTGAATGATAGAACTCCGTCTTTCGTTTACTATTCTGCCTGGTACCCCTCGGCCGGCAGAGCCGTGGATTTTGGAGTATCCTGGCGGTATTAGGCAGTCGGGCTATGGACAGGAAACGGCTGATCGTTGCGGTAGTACTATCACTCGGGCTTCATGCGGCGATCCTGTTCCTTACGAGTCAATTTGATTCCCCTCGGGCTGATGCAGCGTCATCCCGGCCATCGCTGGCAGTCGCTTTCCGGGAGACTGGACTGAATTCGAACGAGACTCTTCCGGTCGAAAATCCTTTGACTGAGGAGTCTCCGATTAAAGCACCGATTCGAGAAGAGTCTTTAGCTCCCAGACCGGCGACGCCCCTGATTGATCCGGCCGTCCTCGACGCGGCGGAATCTGAGGGGTCTTCGGAGGTGAAAGGGACGCCTGCGGAGCATCGATCCGGGATGCCCACTGCTGTCTCAGCCGATCCGGTCCCACTTCCGACTGCACCACCCACCGAACCGGCTCCCCTTGAACCGATCAAACCCGAATATCCCCGCTTGGCCAGACGTATGGGCTTGGAGGGTACGGTCGTCCTCATCCTCACCATTAATGAGACCGGACGAATCGAGGACTTCCGCGTTGAGGAGTCCCAGGCCCATCCGCTTCTGGTGGATGCGGCCGTTGAGACGGCCATGGCCGTTCGATACAAACCCGGGACCCGCGGCTTGAAGCCGGTGGCCGACACCCTCACACTCCGTATCGTCTTTCGCCTGGAGACTTGAGCCGCCTTCCCCGCGTCGCCGTTCTGGCGGAATAAGTACCAGTCTATTAACCTTGAAGCATGAAATACAGAATGTTCGGCAAAACCGGATTACGGGTTTCGGAACTCTGCCTTGGCGCCATGACCTTCGGACGGGAAACCACCGAAGAAGATTCGGGGACGATGATGGACCTCTTCGTGGATGCCGGGGGGAACTTCATCGATACGGCGAATGTCTACGGGCAAGGGGTTTCCGAAGAAATCGTGGGGCGGTGGATTGCCGATAAGGATCGGCACCAGCTCGTGTTGGCCTCTAAAGCCCGATTTCCCATGGGGGAGGGACCTAACGACGCGGGGGTCGGCCGTAAAGCACTGATCCATGAGGTGGAGCAAAGTCTCCGACGCCTGGGAACCGACTATCTCGACCTTTACCAGGTACACGCCTGGGATGAGCTGACTCCGCTGGAAGAAACTCTCTCGACCTTGGACACATTGGTGAGGGACGGCAAGGTGAGATATGCGGGAGTCTCGAATTATTCGGGTTGGCAGCTCCAGAAGGCGTTGGATCTAAGTAAAGCATCGGGCTTTACCTCTTATGTCAGTCTCCAGGCAAAATACAATCTTCTGGTTCGGGATGTGGAGTGGGAGCTGATTCCCGTCTGCCGTGAGGAGGGTTTGGCGCTGATGGTGTGGAGTCCGCTCCTGGGGGGATGGCTTTCCGGGCGATATAAAAGAGGAATGGATGCACCTCCGTCCAACAGCCGCGTGGAAGAGGCGGCAAAGCAGGGCTGGTCCGAATCCTGGGAGGCTTACGGCAAGGAGTCCACATGGAAAGTGCTGGATGTCCTCTTTGCCCTTGCTGAGGAAACCGGCCGGAGTCCGGCCCAAGCTGCTCTGAATTGGCTCCTGAATCGCCCCGGCGTGACTTGCCCTATTATCGGGGCACGGAAGATTGATCATTTGAAGGACAACCTGGGAAGCGTGGACTTCACTCTGGATGATAATCAGATGAAGAGGCTCAACGAGGCTAGTGAGGTGGCCAAACCGTATCCTTATGACTTTATCGAGGGAGCCTCTTCCAGGCGCTGAGGTAAAAAACGGCCGCACCGGATCGGACCGGTGCGGCCATGTTCTCAAATCTACCGCTAAGCGATCGACGAGGCCGAACCGGACGAAAGTTCATCCTTCAGCGATTGGATCAGCGCAACCACATCGCCCTGGATCTTTTCCGCCTTTAATTGACCCTTCTCATCGAAGGCTTCCCAAATCTGGGCGATTCCCAACTGATCCTTCAGAGGCCGGACACCCACGAATTCCAGGACTTCCCTGAACTGGAGAATTGAATGGGAGGCCCCGTCCGAACCATATCCTACCATCAATGCAGGTTTACCCTTCCATTCGTTGTATAGGTAGTCAACGGCGTTCTTCAGCGCGGGAGAATACCCATGGTTGTACTCAGGGGTGATGAAGACGAAGCCGTCTGCTTCGCTTATGGACTTGCTCCAATCCTTTGTATGCTGATGCACATACTCGTTGCCTGACATCGGCGGTGCCGGCTCGTCCATCAAGGGCAGGTTGACTTTCGCCAGGTCGACCAATTCGAAGTTGATGTCCCCTTCGAACTCTGTTGTATGCTCCATGAACCATTTGGCCACGGCTTCACCGGCTCGCGCCTCTCTGACGCTGCCTATGATGACTTTGACTTTCTTCGACATAATAAACTCCTATTCTTTTCTCAATACGTCGAGAAGCTTCGAAAGCTGTTCGGCGTCCTTATTGCTGATTTTTTCCATCAAATGCGAGTGAAAACTCATTACGGCTTTTCGAGCATTCTTATACGCCTCCCTTCCATCCTCAGTAATTGTGATATCCACTTTCCTTCTGTTGCCAGGGCAGGTGTCTCGGGTGACCCATCCCCGCAAGACCAACTTGTCCACAATTCGAGTGACATTACTCTGTCTCTGTATCATTCCGCTTTGGATAACCTGAGAGCTGATCGGTTTGCCTCTGGCGGCGTATATGAGGGTAAGTACGTTGAACTGGGGCTCGGTCAGCAGGCAGGAGTGGTGGCCTTGGCGCAGCTTGTCCCGCACCTCTGCAATGTGGCGGGCACCCGGGGACAGTTCCGGGTTCAGGGTCAGCACGCCATCCAGCTGCAGATCATAATGGTTGGCGAA
>JARGFR010000253.1 GCA_029210985.1 Spirochaetaceae bacterium
TTTATGTGGGGTACTTCTTATAACTGCCGAATCGGCGGATTTGCTTCAAAGTTCCGGCAAGGTTTTGGGCACTCTACGAAGGACCGACCGCCCAGTGGCGATACGAACAGGGAGTAAGAGACCGCGAAATTGACCATCTCTTTGTTGTGAACGTGCGCCGCGACCCTTACGTCCACCAGCGTGTGCTGCTGGATAATCTGATTGCCGATTTCAGAGATCAATTCCACACCGAACAGCGTGCCCTGGTGGTCGTGGAGAATGCCGCCGGCGCCTGTATCATTTCAGGAGAACAATCCATCGGATGGATACGTAGTCGGGTTACCGAGGAGCTTGATGAAGTTTAGTATGAACGGGTGGGCAAAACCTACCGGTTTACATTTCCGGCAGATAAGGCTTTCGAACTCGAGATTGCCGACATGGGCGACGCAAGAATACTAATCGCTGTTCCCGACCCTGAATCTGATGAGATTCTCCCGATCATACATGACGCCGAACCTGTCGACGAGCGCGAAACGGTTCTCCGAAGGTATTCTTTGCCCGCAGCGGTATCAGACATTGTCCCTCCGGAACCATAGTGAAGCAGCGATTCGGTGTACGATTTGACCCGGCGCTTCACGGGTTGGTTTTTTTCATGAGAGAGCTCTGATCGGCGGGCGCTTGAGCGGATAACTGACAAAGTCGGGAGAAGTGAATCGCCCCGGTTTTTCCGAAAGCACAATTTCGGATTGTCATTGTCTGCCGTAAGTCGATTCATTCATTGACATCAAATAAATATAGTCACAAAATAGTCACATGGAGACCATTTCTGTATCAAAATTGAAATCTCACCTGAGTGCCGAATTGAAAAAGGTACGCAAAGGAACAAAAATTGTCGTCCTGGACCATAGGCATCCGGTTGCTCAACTTGTTCCGATCGAAGGTAAAGAGGGGATTTTCGCCAAAGAAGCCACATTCCCCTACGTCTGCAGAGACCTTGAACCATTAGTCGATATCGATATTGCTGAGGATATGGAAAAGGAAAGAACAGACCGGTGGTAGCTTACCTGGACTCCTCGGTCGTCCTGGAACATATTTTGAAAGGTGATAAAGCCATTTCTCAAGCCTTGTCATGTGATCGGACTATTTCAAGTGAGTTGCTGGAAATTGAGTGCCGCAGAGTCCTGCATCGATATCGACTTCAAGGTCATCTTGACGACACAGGATTCATTCAGGCTGTTGAAAGACTGGAGAGTGTTCTAAACGGAGTCTCACTGATATCCATGTCTTCAAGGGTGTTGAAAAGAGCAGGACAATCTTTTCCGCTGATTATCAGAACCCTGGACGCCCTGCACCTTTCATCCGCTGAAATCTATAGGGAAGAAAATCCGGACGACTCTGTATTATTATTCACCTTCGACCGTCAGCTGAACCAGTGTGCCGGTGTTATGGATTATACGGTTCCGTTTTCAGCTTCCGTCAGCGGATAGATTTCGACAATCAAGTTGGGATGCGTACGCTGTTGTCAGTTTCTGATGCGGTACGAAAACCCCGTCTCGATGCTGACCGGAATAATCAATGCTCTTCCGAATATTAAATCCGCTCTTATGGTGAGAGGTATGGACATAGCGGGGTCTCTCAATTGAAACCGCCAGGTTCCGGAAGCCTGAATTCCGAAAGATGTGCCGTCGTCAAATGTATAGGCCCCTGCGCCGGCTTGCAGGGCAGCCTTTTTGAATCGATATTCCGCCAGCGTGATGATGTTGAACGCACCGGCGTATCCGTAATAGTAATAGGGCACCGGTGGAACGACGACATCGTAGTAATAGAGCCACGAATACCCTAATTCGGCACCTGCCCGAAGATCACCAAAGCCCCAAGTACTTTGGATATTGAGTCTGTAATTCAGTTCACTCCAGTCCTCAAAGTAATTTTCATTCCAATCCGTCGATGCCGGAATATCCACAATTGAGTATCCGATTCCTCCCTGAGCGGTGATATCGAGATCCATCGCCGGTAGATAGCAGATTGTTACCGTCAAAATTCCTGTCAGGACCAAATAACGTTTCATGCGACATACCGCCCTGGGCGTCTGAGGCCAATATAAATTATTCTGCAAAACCTTTTCAATTTCACACCAGACGGTTGGGTGTTCCTCGCCCGCAAGTCTTTCCGCGCCGCGTCACGGGTGATTTCCACGCGTCGCCAGGCGGAACAGCCGTCGGATAACCGCTGGAAGTTCCGGTGGCCATCTGGGACAATCACCTGGCCACTGCCCTCAAGTCGAGAGGCCGAAGTGCTGAGGATACCGTCAATGCCGACCGGGAGGGTCGCTGGTGATTTATCTGGATACCAGCGCCTTTCTGAAACTCTGTTTTTTGGAAACCGGTTCACAGACCGTTCAGGATGCGGTTTTCGTCCAGGACCATCCTCTGCCGGTGTGGGACATTCTCAAAGCGGAGATGCTGGACGCTCTACAGCTCAAGGTATTCCGGAAAGAAATCAGCGGCAAAGAAGCCGGTCATCTGACGGAACTTTTCGATGTCCGACTTCGAAAGGGTCAGTATTACTCGCCCGAGATTGATCGTTATGCCCTGATGACTACCTCTCGGAAGATGTCCCGACGCACCCCGGAAACCGGCTGCAGAACCATGGATATTCTGCATGTGGCCTGTGCCCGAAATCTCCGGGCGGATACATTCATCAGCTTCGACGACAGGCAGCGCCCGCTTGCCGAAGCTGTCGGATTGAATCTTGTACCTGGGTACACGGGTGGGGAATAGCGAAAAGTCAGATAATCGCCGAACGACGTTCTATAACGGCCCTTACAGCTCTGAGGCTTGCCCGGGTTTTCGACACTTGTCCCGAGTTGTGGCTGAACCTACAGACCAGATACGATCTATACGCGGAATCCAACCGTCATCCGGAACTTGCCTCAGTTTTGTCGGGGTAAGGTCTTTCACCCCGACCCGGTACCAATCCGCATGCGGCCGGGTTCCGTTATCCAGCTGGTGAAACATGTCGGTGGGACGGATTTGATTGACAATTCGTTGACAACAGCCCGGAAGTACTAATAGCCGTCAGGCGGTCCGCGCAAGCGGCCGGAGGGGCGCCGCAGGCGGTCCGATGCCGGCGGTATCGGACGGAACCCCCGGAGAGAGCGGTTCCCCGGCCGCCGCCGGCGGCCGGGGAATGCGCCCAAAGACTTCCCCAAAAAAATCGAGGCCGCCCTATTGGACGGCCTCGATACTAATCATTTTCAGCTGAGCGGTGCTTTCTTCAGAGGAAATGCATCCTTCTGATCGGAGCGACCTTACTTCTGCTTAATTGTCGCAGAAGATTACTTCTGCTTTATGCAGTAGAACGCATCCCTACCGGCGTAAGTGGATCGGCCTTCGAGTTCACCTTCAATCCTCAGCAGCTGGTTGTACTTGGCCACACGGTCCGAGCGGCTCATGGAACCGGTCTTGATCTGTCCGGTTTCCAGGGCCACAACCAAATCGGCGATGGTGGTGTCCGAGGTTTCGCCGGAACGGTGGGAAATGATGGCGGTGTAGCCGGCTCTCTTGGCCATTTCAACCGCTTCATAGGTTTCGGTGAGGGTGCCGATCTGGTTCACCTTGATGAGGATGGAGTTGGCGATGCCCTTATCGATGCCTTCTTTCAGGCGCTTGGTGTTGGTGACGAAGAGGTCGTCGCCTACGAGCTGGACTTTGTCGCCGATCTTGTCGGTGAGGACTTTCCAGCCGTCCCAGTCGTCTTCGTTCATGCCGTCTTCGATGGAGATGATGGGGTAGCGCTCGGCCCAGTCGGCCCAGAAATCGGCCATCTGTGCACTGGTGAGTTTTTCACCTGTACTCCATTTGAGTTCGTAAATATAGGAGCCGTCTGCCTGCTTTTCGGAGAACTCGGAGGCGGCGGGATCCAGAGCGATCATCACGTCGTCGCCGGCCTTCAATCCGGCCTTGTCGATGGCCTTCATGATGAACTCCAGGCCCTCTTCGTTGGACTTGAAATTCGGGGCGAAACCGCCCTCATCACC
Organism: Spirochaetaceae bacterium; assembly: GCA_029210985.1. GTDB lineage: Bacteria > Spirochaetota > Spirochaetia > DSM-2461 > DSM-2461 > UBA2779. Next base: position 4,019 of record JARGFR010000253.1, read on the forward strand.
GACAGCGGTGGACAGGCCGGCGGCTTTCAGCAGGGCTTTCAGGTTGTGGAAAATCTCGGCGATCCATTGGATGGCCTGACGGATGGAATCGGCGCCCACGGGCATCACCATGAACTCCTGGAAGTCCACGGAGTTGTCGGCATGGGAACCACCGTTAATGATGTTGGCCATGGGAACCGGAAGCACGTTGGCGTGGAAGGTGCCGAGGTATTTGAAGAGATCCACTTCGAGATGCTGGGCGGCGGCCTTGGCGACGGCCATGGAGACGCCGAGGATGGCGTTGGCGCCGAGCTTGCTTTTGTTCTCGGTGCCGTCGAGTTCGATCATGGTGCGGTCGACATCCACCTGATCCAGGGCTGAGAGGCCGATGACCGCGTCGGCGATGACGGTATTGACGTTTTCAACGGCCTTGAGAACGCCTTTGCCCAAGTACCGGTTTTTATCTCCATCCCGCAGCTCGACAGCTTCGTGG
>JARGFR010000254.1 GCA_029210985.1 Spirochaetaceae bacterium
GCCACCAATCCTCATCATAGAGCTCTTCGAACCCTTCTTGGGGACCTCGGAACCAATTGGTGTACCACATTTCCGCCTTCGGGCCCTCCGGCAGCAAGACGGGATGAACCGTAAGATTCCATGTGAGCTCTTGGACAAGCCGACCCTTTTCATCAGAGATGCGGATCTTATGCCGGATCGTTCCCTCCTGAGCTTTGGGACCGACTCTTTTTTTCAGATAGAACGCGTAAACGGTTTTACCCGCGAATACCTCTCTGTCCGATGGCACAAGAACCTCAAAGATGGAGAAGGGGGCATGACGGACGATGGAACGGTTGTCGAACCCCAGTTGATTCTCGGTCATGCCGAAAAATCCGGTGTTCTCCAGCACGGGGATATCCACCAGTTCATGAAATACCGGCTGGTTATTGTCGCTGGAATTGATTTGGAGTGACCACTGGGCGTCCGCCGGTGCCCCCACCAGAAGAACGACACCGCCGGCCGCGTTCCGGGGAATGTCGGTGGTGATAGACGCTGCTCCGGCGGGAATGTCGGTGTCGGGATACAAGGAGGCCAAGGGATCAAAAAGCCCGGCAATGAGCGACTCTCGGTTCTCCTGAACCCCAAAAGGATGATTGAAGCTTTTCGTGGCGCAGGAACTTAAAACGATTAGGGCCGCCAGGAGAACACACCCCCGCCAAGCCCGCTGTTTCGAAACCATCATTCTCCCATTATGGGCCGGAATCCGGCGAAAATCACCCGCCGGGCCGATCCGTCGTCCTTTGCCGACCCTTGTCGTCTAGCCCTGTTGGGCGACCCCATCTGCCGACCCTGGCTGGAACAACTCGTCCACGCACTCCTCAACACTCCCTCTCGCTGTTTCGATGATGTACTCCGCTCTCTCCGGCTCCTCATACGGCGCGCTCACCCCCGTAAAATTCGGAATCTCCCCGGCCAGAGCCTTCTTGTACAATCCCTTGGGATCCCGGGCGATGCACTCTTCCAAGCCGCAGCGGACATGAACTTCGCGAAAATCTCCCTCGGGGAACAAGGAACGCACAAAATCCCTCAGTGCCCGGGTTGGGGAAATGAAACAGCACAAAACGATAAAACCCGCCTCGTACATCAGCCGGGCTACATGCCCCACCCGCCGAATATTCTCTTCCCTGTCTTCGGCCGTGAACCCCAAATCGCCGTTCAGGCCGTGGCGGACATTATCCCCGTCGATTACAAACACCTGTCGTCCGGCATCAAAAAGCCGTTTCTCGTAAGCCCGAGCCAAAGTGCTCTTCCCGGAGCCCGAAAGACCGGTGAACCAGTAGCAGGCCGGCCGATGGCCGTTCCGCTCAATGCGTTCCTCCAAGCCGATTTTCCCCGAATGCCACACCACATTGGCGCTCTTCTCCACCTCTTCGGTGTGATTCGGTCCTAATCGGGGCACGTCCCGCGCGGCCCCGCGAATTATCCCCGCTCCGACGGTTTTGTTCGTGGCCGGGTCTATCAGGATGAATCCGCCGGTTTCTCTGTTGGACTCGTAGGAGTCGAAAAACAGCGGCCGGCTGGTTTCCAGGCTCAGACGGCCGATATCGTTCAGTTCCAGGCTCAATGCCTCTCTATCCCGGTGGAGCGTGTTCACGTCCACACGGTAGGCCAAAGTCCGGACAAAAGCCTGAACTTCCCGGGTGGTGTGCCGGAGAACATAGGGCGAGTTGAGTTTGAGCGGAGCGAATTCGTCCATCCAGCAGACCATGGCATCCAACTGTGTTCCCACCTCGGGCAAGTTGTGGGAGCGAACCAGCATCTCTCCCCGGCTCAAATCGATTTCGTCTTCCAGGGTTAAACAAACCGAGTCTCCCGCCCGGGCGCTCTCCATCTCCCCCTCGGCCGTGTGTATCCCTTTGATTCTTGTTGACCTCCCGGATGGGAGCGCGGTGACTTCCTCTCCGGGACTCACCGACCCCGATGCCGCCCGTCCGGCGAATCCCCGGAAGTTCTGATCCGGCCGTATCACATACTGAACCGGGAAGCGGAAATCGGTGAGATTTCGGTCGGCGGCGATGGTGAGATGTTCCAGGTAATGCAGCACCGTCGGGCCGTCATACCAATCCATCCGGCCGCCGTGCTCCACGATATTGTCGCCCATCAGCGCACTCACGGGGATAAAACTGATGTCGTGTATCTTCAATTTCTCACTGAATTCGGCGTACACATCCGCGATTTCCTCAAATCGTTCCTGGCTCCATCCCACCAAATCCATTTTATTCACGGCCACTAAGAGGTGAGGGATGCCCAGCAGGGAGGCCAGAAATCCGTGCCGTTTGGATTGGGTCAGCACACCAAGGCGGGCATCGATAAGGATAACGGCCAAATCGGCCGTCGAGGCTCCGGTTACCATATTCCGGGTGTATTGCTCATGTCCCGGTGTATCGGCGATGATGAATTTTCGTTTCGGCGTGGAAAAATACCGGTAGGCCACATCGATGGTGATGCCCTGCTCGCGTTCGGCTCGTAAGCCGTCGGTGAGGAGGGCCAGGTTCACATCCTCTTCTCCGCGCAGTTTGGATGAGTGTTCCAGGGCTTCCATTTGGTCCTGGAAAATCGCCTTACTGTCAAACAGCAATCGCCCAATCAGGGTGCTCTTCCCATCGTCCACCGACCCGGCGGTGGTGAAGCGCAGCATGTCTCTGGTGTCGTTCATCTAGAAATAACCCTGCTTCTTCCTATCTTCCATAGAAGATTCGGACACTTTATCATCCGCGCGAGCGCTGCGTTCGGTGGTTCGGGTAGCCGCGACTTCGGCCACGATGTCGTCAATCGATGCCGCCGGGGATTCCACGGCGCCGGTACATGTCATATCACCGATGGTTCGAAATCGCACCTTACGTCGCTGCACTTCTTCACCGGGAAAGAGGTCCATGAAAGGCGCCCATCCGAGTATCAGGCCGTCTCGAATCACCACATACCGCTCATGGCTGAAATAGAGATTCGGTAGGTTGATTTTCTCCCGTCGTATGTAGTTCCAAACATCCAGTTCCGTCCAGTTGCTGATGGGGAACACCCGGAAGTGCTCTCCGGATTTCTTCCGGCCGTTGAAGAGATGCCAGAGTTCGGGCCGTTGATTTTTCGGATCCCACTGGCCAAAGGCGTCCCGATGGGAGAAGAAGCGCTCCTTAGCCCGGGCTTTCTCCTCATCCCGGCGGGCACCGCCGAGAGCCGCATCGAAGCGGAATTCCCTCAGAGCGTCAAGGAGCGTGACTGTCTGTAAACCGTTCCGGCCGGCTCCCGGGCCCACTTCGTCGCTGATTTTACCTTGGTCTATCGTGTCCTGAACGCTTCGGACAATCAGCTTCGCATTTAGTTCTTCGATAAATCGATCACGAAATTCCAGCGTCTCGGGAAAATTATGGCCGGTATCCACGTGAAGAAGAGGGAAGGGGATACGGCCGGGATAAAAGGCCTTCTTAGCCAGATGGGCCATGCAGATGGAATCCTTCCCGCCGGAGAACATCATCACCGGCTTGTCAAACTGAGCGGCGGTCTCCCGAATAACGTAAATCGACTCAGATTCAAGCTCGTTGAGGGTATCGGAGTGTTTAAGTCTCATATTGATAAGAGTATAGAGGAAAAGAGTTCAACCATGGATAGTCACTGCTGCAAGAAAACTTGTGCAGTTTTCTATATAGTGATAAAGTCTTCTCCATGATCGAGAAGACCTGCTGTCCGGAAGAGCTGATTGACAGTTATGCCCAGAAGTTGAAAGTCTGCGGCCACCCGCTTCGCCTGAAGATTCTTTGCCTCATCGAGAAGCAGGATGCCTGTGTGTCCGATCTATGGCAGTGTCTTGAACAGCCCCAGCCGGTTATCAGTCAGCACCTCGCGGTACTCAAGGATAAGGGCATTGTAGAATCGTCCACCGAAGGGAATCGCCGGATTTATCGGATTACCGATGAGTTTGTGCGGAATGTGATTTCGAAATTTTAATGGTTCAGAGAATACTGCTTGAGCTTTGAAATCCATCGCTCTTGTAAGCCATGTTGAATCAATGAGACTATTGTTCATTGTTCAATATCTAATAACAATTCAATATCATCGATGAAACCGGGGGATCATATCAGTGAAAACCATTGCACTAGTCGGTTGCGGCCGCATTTCCAAACGCCATCGCGAAGCCATAAGTGTGACAAAAGGATTAGACATTGCCGTCGTCTGTGATATCGATAAGGAACGAGCCAAGACGGCGGCACAGGAAATCGGATGCGAATGGGTAACCGACTACCGACAAATTCGGGAAGTTGACTATGTTGCGGTACTGACTCCGTCAGGCCTACACCCCGTCCATGCTTCGGAAATCAGTGAATCCACAGACGCGACGCATATTATTGTAGAAAAACCCCTGTCTTTGACCGTGCGCGAGGCTCACGAGCTTTTCCGCCGTGTCGAGGCAGCTGGAAAAATACTTTTACCGGTATATCAAAATCGATATAACCC
>JARGFR010000255.1 GCA_029210985.1 Spirochaetaceae bacterium
GTCTTCCATGGCGATATAAAGCATTTCTTCGATGGCAGGCTTCAGACGATGGATTTCATCGATGAAAAAGACTGTCCGTTCCGGGATTGTGGATAAAAGACCGGCCAGATCCTTGGGTTTATCCAATGCCGGTGCGCTTGTCACTTTAATATCAGAGTGGAGTTCATTGGCCATGATATTGGCCAGAGTTGTCTTGCCCAATCCCGGTGGTCCGCTGATAAAGACATGGTCCAACGGTTCGTTGCGATTTCTGGCGGCGGTGATGAAGACCGAGAGGTTGTCCTTGAGTTCCGCTTGACCTTGAAAATCCCGAAGCAGTCGGGGCCGGATGCCGTTGTCCGAGAAATCCTCGCCTAATTCGGCTTCCGGTTTGAGGGGCTGATCATTCAATACAGGCCTCCTAGGAACTCATGTCGATAATGGCCCTTCTGAGAATCTCTTTCTCCTTGGCCTCGCCTTCCAATACAGCAACTTCGGGAAGCTCCAGTATCGCCGCGACAGCTTTACCGGCTCCTTTGCCGTCGAATCCCATTGCTTTGAGGGCATCAATGACTTCACCGGATTCGGTTGGGAGTGTCTCCTCGTTTTCATCCGCGAGTTTTCCTCTAAGCTGCAGAACAATCTTCTGAGCCGTCTTCTTGCCCAGTCCCGGAATGGAACCCAGCGTCGAAAGATCCTCGGCATCCAGAGCCGCCATGAACCGATCGGGAGTCGTTCCCGACAGTATTTTTCTGGCCAGGGACGGACCCACGCCGTTGACGGTTATCAGTGCCAGGAACACCGTCCGTTCTTCTCGTGTGGCAAAACCATACATTTTCATCTGATCCTGTGTATGGTGAAGATGGGTGAAGACGCGTACGATCTCACCCCTGGAGGGAAGTGCGGATAACGTCGTGGAAGTGGCATCCAAGGCCCATTCCACTCCGCCGGTTTCAATCCCGACTTGTTCGGGGCTCTTGAATGTCAGGATACCACGGATACTGTTGACCATAGGCTACCATGATGGATGAAAGTGATGGCCGCCGCCAAGGCGTCGGCGGCATGATCCGGCTTGGGTTTTTCATTCAGTCCCAGAAGCAGTCGCACCATTTCCTGGATTTGTGCTTTATCGGCACCACCGGTACCGACCACGCTTTGTTTAATCGTCATCGGAGAAAACTCCATCACCGTCAACCCCTGCTCCGCGGCGGACAGGAGCGCCACACCTCGAGCCTGAGCGACAGGAAGTGCCGAGCTGATGTTCTTCGTAAAAAACAGAGTCTCGATTCCCAGTCCTTCCGGCTTGAACGCTCTGATGAGTTCGGTCAACTCACGGTGCAATGCCAGAAGACGCAGTTCGGGCGCCTCTTTCGGACCGGTTTTCACGGTTCCATGATCCACATGCTTGTGGCGGGTACCGTCGGAATCGACAACGCCCCAGCCTGTACCGGCGAGCCCGGGGTCGATTCCCAGTACCCGATGGGTCATTCGGGCATCTCGAAATCGTCGGGTATTTCGAGGTTTGAGGCCACCGATTGAACGTCATCGCAGTCTTCCAGCCGATCAATCAGCCGGAGAACCTTGGCCGTACCGTCGTTATCGAGAGTTGCTGTTGTATCCGGCACCATGGCGACTTCGGCGCTTGATTGTTCAAAGCCCCCGGCCTGCAGGGCTTCGAGAACATCACCGAAGTCACTCGGATCGGTGAGAACTTCGATGACTTCGCCGTCCTCGGAGACATCTTCCGCACCCGCTTCGAGAGCCGCGTCGAAAAGTTTCTCAAAATCGACATTCTCGCTTTCATAAACGATGACGCCCTTCCGGTTGAACATGTAGGACACGGCGCCGGTTGATGCCAGCTGACCTCCGCTTTTTGAGAGGATTGTCCGAACGTCGGCCGCTGTACGGTTTTTATTGTCCGTGAGCGCATCAATCATCAGTCCGACACCGCCGGGTGCATACGCTTCATAACTGAGTTCGACATAATCAACGCCATCCAAATCCCCGGTGCCCTTTTTAATGGCTCTTTCAATGTTGTCCTTGGGCATGTTGGCGGCTTTGGCTTTCAGGACGATAGTTCTCAGCCTGGGATTGGCTTCTTCGTCTCCTCCGCCCATTCGAGCTGCAACGGTAATTTCCTTGATGATTTTGGTAAAGATTTTACCTCTTTTGGCATCGGCAGCACCCTTTTTATGCTTGATGGTGTGCCATTTACTGTGGCCGGACATAGGAGACTCCTTTAAGACGGTGTTCTGATGATTATACTATTACTGACAATTGATTTACGCCGGAGAAGGTTATCATGTACGAGAAATCGGGGTCAAGAAGGAGGCCATTCCCCGCGACTCCGCCAGGAGATTCCGTCAAGGTCCTCCGCAACATCCAACAGGATACGGTCAAGAAGCTCCATCCCCCTCTCGAACGGTCGAATTGACGAGTTTTCTACATAAAGAGCGCCTTCCCCACTCCACTTATCAAAGGATCGTCGAGCCGCGTTTGCCGGATTCACACCGAACACCGACATAAAATCATCCCCGGAGATTCCTTTTGAGGTTCTTAGTCCCATCATGAAATACTCAAGCGCCAATTCCGCTGTCGTCAGAGGTGTTTCGACAGCTGATGAAAGGGGATCCCTCAGCCAGAGTGCCAAATCCCCGGGCTCTTCAATGCGAGAAGCCCAACCTCTGCCGTCCGGGACGGTAGAGGCGGCGCCGGGGCCGATGCCCAATGAGGGCGACATGCTCCAATAGCCCAGATTGTGTTTGGATTCCATACCTTTTTCGGCGAAGTTCGACACCTCATATCGCTCGAACCCGGCAGATTTCAACTGAACGACGGCGTCCTTCCATTCCTCCAATGAAACCGACTCATCCGGAAGTTCTTTCAAGGATTTTTCATCCCCGGCCAGAGGTGTGCCGTGCTCAACGGTGAGTTCATAAAGGGAAATATGATCCGATCCTCGCTCGACGGCTTGGGAAATGTCTCGGTCCAGGCCCCCCGGATTTCTGGGCAGGGCCGCCAGGAGGTCTCTGTTAATCCGGCCTTTCCACCGCCCAATCAGCAGTTCGTCGGCACGATCCAGTGCCTCGGAACCCGAAGGCCTGCCCAGCCATTTGAGCAGTCCCTCATCATAGGTCTGAACACCCATGCTGATGCGGCCGACGGTGGAATCCGACAGTACGTCCAGAAAAGCGTCATCCAATGATTCCGGATTCGCTTCTATGGTGAATTCGGCTGCAGGACCGGTTCTGCGTTCCAGCTCTTGAAGGAATTTCGATAAAGATTTTCGAGGAAGAAGGCTCGGCGTACCGCCGCCTATGAAGATAGTGGAAATACTTCTCGGCTGATATCGTTCCAACCCGGCATCCAAAGATGACAATAAAGCATCCAGGTATGTCCTCATCATTTCGCCGCCTTGGCCGATTTCGCTGTAAAAATCGCAATACCGACAACGGCTGACACAGAATGGGATGTGAATATAAAGAGAGAGGCTATTGAGGGAAGCCAATGGACCGTAAGGGCCAATAACGAAAGAAGACCCTCCCTCTGATGGCCTTCTCATCGAGGGCTCCCCAATGTCTGGAGTCACTCGAAGCGGCGCGGTTATCCCCCATGACAAAATATTCTCCGTCATCCAGTGTCATCGGATTCATGAATCCGGAAAGGGCCATATCGTTTTCCCACCCTTCAGGAAGTTCGGGTATCTGCAAATCGTATCCCTTGCCGCTCATTTCAAACTCACTGATAAAATATTCGTCCTCGCGTCCCTTCACATAGGCGACATAACCGTCCAATTTCACCGTGTCACCGGGGAGGGCAATGACCCGTTTGAAGATTCGTTCGTTTTCCCAATCCTTCTTCAAGGTGGGCCCAACCGTAACCCTCTGGAAGGTGAGAATTCTCACGATGGGATTCAATATCTTAAAATACCATGATGCCTCCACGACATACGGCGGCTGTATGCTGATCAGATCTCCACGGCGGGGTGGACGCCGCAGTCCTTCATCCGCATGACGGAGAAGATAGGGACTCACCAGAATACGCGTCCCGGGCGGATTTCCTGGAATCATCGCGTTGGTTTCCAACACCCAGGGTTCGGCAACAAATAAGGCAAAAACCTGATATAGAGCGATGAGCAGAATCACCACACCGACGAAACGGAAGCGTTTTTTCTGATGGCTTCGTCGGTCTTTATAAGACAGCCGGGAACGGGATGAGGGAGTAATCAATTGATCCCGCCGATTCGGGCCAGCGGCCAGTAGATGAAGAGGGCTCTGCCGAGAATGTTCTCAGACGGAACAGGTCCGAAATATCTTCCGTCCAAAGAATCGCTACGATTGTCCCCCAGCGGCAGGACCCAACCCTCGGGGACGTAAATACCTCTTTCGTACACGGCATTTTCCGCCCTGACCGACTCGTTCTGAGGATAGAGGAGACGAAGTATTCCGGAATCGATGCGTTCTTCTTCATAG
>JARGFR010000256.1 GCA_029210985.1 Spirochaetaceae bacterium
GGCCCATCGGGCCAGAAGAACCAGGTCGGGAAATTCTCCGATACCGGCACTTTCTTTGCTTCTTAACGCGGAAACGGGGACAACAACCCCTGTGATGGGGTGTGTGAAGCGTGGAAAAACCATCGAGCCTCCCGAAATGGAGTTAATACGCGGCAAAGCCGCTCTTCTTCATTATGAACTATTCTTATTCGGCGCGCATTCGCCGCTCAATCATCTGAATGCGATCTCGAATACGGGCCGCCTGCTCATAATCCTCTTCGTCAACGCGGTTGCCGAGTTCTTCCCGAAGTCGAGAGAGCTGAGCGCCGAAAGACATCTCCGGTTCCGCCATACTCACGCTGATGGAATCCTCTTCGGGTATCGCATCCTCAAGGAATATCGGAATGCCTGATCGAACGGCAAAAGCCAGGGCGTCGGGTGTTCTTGAATCCAGTGAAAAACGGGAGGCCTCCCCACGGAAATGGACGACGGCGCGATACTGCCCTTTTGAACCGTCTTTGAAAATTTCCACGGATTCGGGCGCAACAGCCATGGCCGAACAGAGGGCCGAGAAAAACTCGGGAAAACGCGGCGGCCGCTCGTTCACGCCGGCCAGCGCCGTCAATATCATCTGCGCTTCGGTGGGTTCAACGTACACCGGCACGCATCGTGCCGAAGAGGGCAGCCTCAGAAGTGCGGCCATACCGCTCTCCGTTCGTCCCACAGTCCATATTTCCGTCTTGATAAACATTCCGGCCGCTCCTAGGACAGTCCCGGATATTCCAGAGTGGCAAAATAGTCGTCCAGGTTCTCCCGACGGCGAATTTCCCGTACCGTTCCGTCTTCCTGAAACAGGAGTTCCGCCGGTCTGAGCTTGCCGTTGTAATTGAAGCCCATGGAACGGCCGTGAGCACCTGTATCGTGGATCACCACCAAATCTCCCCTCTCAATGGGAGGAAGTTTCCTGTCGATGGCGAATTTATCATTGTTTTCGCAAAGGCTGCCCACCACATCGTAGGTTTCCGTCGCCGGTGAATTTTCCTTTCCCATGACGGTGATGTGATGATAGGCGCCATACATTCCCGGTCGCATCATATCGGCCATGGACGCGTTCACGCCGATGTATTCTTTATAAATATGTTTTTCGTGTATGGCCTCGGTAACCAAGTATCCGTGAGGACCTGTCACATACCGGCCGCACTCGAAATTGATGATCGGCGGCTTGAGAGCCCCGTTCACAATGTATTCGGTGTAGCGTCGTTTGATGCCTTTCGACACCCGTGCCATATCCACCGCGGTTTCCTCGGGACGGTAGGGAATACCGATTCCGCCGCCGAAATTGATGAAGTCGATGGTCACACCGGTTTGCTCGGTAACATCCGCCAGGAGCTGGAGCAGAAGATCGGCCGTTTCAACGAAGTAGTCGGGGTTGAGTTCGTTGGACGCCACCATGGTATGAATACCGAACCTTTCAACGCCCTTGGCCTTCGCGATTCGATAAGCCTCAATCATCTGTTCCCTGGTAAGTCCGTACTTGGCTTCTTCCGGCTTGCCGATGATGTCGTTACCTTCCTTGAGGGGGCCGGGGTTGTATCGAAAGGACAAGGTCTTGGGCAGGCCGATCTGCTCCAGGTAGGCGATGTGCGTGATATCATCCAGGTTGATAACGGCACCGATTTCTTTCGCCTTTAGATACTCCTGCAGCGGCGTGTTGTTGGATGTAAAGAATGCGTTTTCACCGGTAATGCCGGCGGCTTCCGACAGAATAAGCTCGGCGATGGAAGAACTGTCGGTTCCCATGCCTTCTTCTCCCAGTATCTTCAAGATCCACGGATTGGGACATGCCTTGACGGCATAATAATTACGAAAGCCGTTGGGCGCCCACTCAAATGCGGCGCTGAAGTCCCGGGCCGTTCGGCGGATGGCCTCCTCGTCGTATATATAAAAGGGCGTCGGAAAATCCCGAACGATTTCTCTCAGCTCTTTAAGGTTGAACGGAAGGGCTTTTTCTGTCATATGTCAATCAGACTCCTATACTCTGTCGCCTATCATAGACCGTTCCGGAGGGACCGGGCTATAGTGAGGCCATGCTGATGGCACACCGATTACCCCTCGCGATCATCGTGATGTCGATACTTTCTTCATGTGGCGGACCGGCATCTTTTCGCTTCTATGACGAGTATGGTGTCGGGTTTGTCAACAAGAGCGGCCGTGTCGTCATCCCTGCCGAATTTGATGACGCCGAGGATTTTTCCGACGGATTGGCACTGGTCGCGTCCGACGGTCTTGGCGGCTGGATCGACAGAAGAGGGAACATCATTATTCCCCTTGAATACTATGACGCCGGGAGTTTTTCCCAAAGACGAGCGATGGCCGTGCCGGAAGAGGACGGACTCGCCGGGTATCTGGATACCCGCGGCCTCTGGGCTGTGGAGCCCGGATTCAAGAAAGCCGGAGATTTTTCAGAGGGACTGGCGGCCGTAGAATATGAAGGGGGCTCAGGGTATATCGATCGCCGGGGCCGAATTATTATTCGCCATGAGTATGATTTCGCCGGTCCGTTTTCCCAAGGACGGGCCATGGTGGTGAAAGACGGCCAGTATGGGTTCATCGACCGCCGAGGAGAACTCGTCGTCGAACCTGAGTATCGGTTCGCCAGAGAGTTTTCCGATGGTTTGGCTCTTGTTGTGATCGAGGAAAAGGGCGGCTTCATTGACAGAAAAGGCGAGGTGGTGATACCGGCGTCCTACGATTACGCGGCATCATTTCACGACGGGCTGGCGCTGTTTGTCAGGGACGGAAAGGCCGGCTACATCGATCGGCGCGGCAGGGAACAAATCGCTCCCCAATGGAGCTGGGCCGGGGATTTCTCCGAAGGCCTGGCACCGGTGGAATCGGACGGTTCCTTGGGCTTCATCAATTCCAAGGGTCATTTCGCCATTCCGCCCAGATTCGACTATGCCGAAGGATTCCGGGATGGACGGGCCCTGGCCAAAGACGGCGATCGCATCGTCTACATCAATAAAAAAGGACAGGTCGTGTGGGGTGCGGAAGAATGACCCTGGAAATACCGCGACCCGACGACTGGCATGTTCACCTCCGGCAGGGAAAACGGATGGGTGATTATGTCCGGGCACATGCCGCGGCATTCGGCCGGGTTCTGGCGATGCCCAATACAATCCCGCCCCTGACAACCCCCGATGAAATCTCGGCATACCGGGAACTGGCTCGTGAAGCGGCGCCGGATCTGGATGTACTGACCGCTTTTCGGCTGATGCCGGATACCGGCGGCGAAGAGGTTTCCGCACTGGCGGATTCCGGAATCAAAGCCGGCAAATATTATCCCGACGGCGTCACAACCAACAGCAAGGGAGGATTGTCGAATTGGCGGCAGATTGAAAGTGCCTTGGCGGCGATGGAAGCGTCGGGAATGGTGCTGTGTCTTCACGGAGAAGAACCGACGGCCTCCGTTTTGAAGAGGGAGGAAGCTTTCCTGCCGGTTTTCAGGGAAATTCGAGAAGCCTTCCCCCGACTGAAGATGATCCTTGAGCATGTCTCGTCCGCCGCCGGAGTCCAAGCCGTCATCGACGATCAGGGTCCTTCGGCGGCGACCGTGACGGTGCAGCACCTGCTTTTTACATTGGACGATCTCATCGGCGGCAGCCTCAATCCTCACCTTTTCTGCAAGCCGGTTGTGAAGACCGACGAAGATAGAAAGGCTATTCAGGAGCGAATTCTGGACGGAGATAATCGGTTTTTCTTCGGATCGGACAGCGCTCCTCATGAAAAGGGCCAGAAAGAGTCCCCACATTGCCCTGCCGGGGCGTATACGGCTCCCATGGCCCTGCCGGCACTGGTTTCGTGGTTTGACGGTGTCGATGCGCTGGATCGGCTCGAGCCCTTTCTGTGTGAATTCGGCCGAAATTTCTACGGTTTGCCCTCCAACCGAGGCACTGTGCGTCTGGAACGTCGATCCTGGACCGTCCCTCAAATCTCCCAGGGATGTGTCCCCCTGATGGCCGGAGAGGAATTGCTCTGGCGGGTTGTTTCGATTTCCGCGGTGTAGTATATGGCGCTATCAATATCTTTTAACCCCGCCTATACTTGGGGCTATGATAGCCATTCCCGCCATTGATCTCATCGACGGTCATTGTGTCCGACTCACCGAAGGCGCCTTCGACACAGCCAAAGTCTACGGAGAAGATCCAGTTGCCGCAGCGCGGTCCTTCGCCGCAGCCGGCGCGGTTCGCCTCCACGTAGTCGACCTGGATGCGGCTAGGGGTTCGGGACATAATCGAGCGGCCATCGAGAGTATCCGCAAAGTTTTTCCGGGCCTTCTGGATGTCGGCGGCGGAGTCCGGTCTTTGGAAGACGCCCGAGCTCTCAAGCAATTGGGAGTCGATCGGATGGTGGTGGGAACCGCCCTTGTGAAGGATCCGGAAGGCGTGTCGTCCTGG
>JARGFR010000257.1 GCA_029210985.1 Spirochaetaceae bacterium
GGACGGCCTTTCTATGACGGCCAGATCATTGCCGGTGCCGACACCGGAATCAGAACTATCGAAGATCTGAAAGGTAAAACATTTGCCCGCCCCGACCCTCTGTCCACTTCCGGCTGGATTATTCCCAGTCTGACCATGAGAGCCGCCGGAGTCGATCCGGACAAGGACCTGAAACAGATTGTGGATGCCGGTGGACATACCGGCGTGGTGACCGCCGTCTATAACGGCGACGTGGATGCCGGAGCCTGCTTCGTGGACGCCCGGGGCAACATTCAGGAAGACAATCCGGATGTCATGGAAAAAGTTGTCGTCATTCAAGTTTCGGCACCGATTCCCAATGACGGCGTTCAGTTCCATCCCTCGATTCCCGCAGAAACCCGGGAATTGATCGTCGAGGCGCTGTTGGAGATTGCCGAGGACGAAAAGGGCAACGAAGCCCTGAATGCGGCCTATCAATGGACGGCTCTGGAACGCCACGGCGATGATTTCTACGATCCGTTCCGACAAGTCCTCCAGGCTGCCGGCGTCGACGCCGTGTCCCTGATGGGCGAATAGTTCCCAGTTCAACATGATTTCGGCTCCCCGTCCGGGGGGCCGTATTTTTTCAGGAGATTCAAGTGCTGGAATACAAGAAGCTCAGCAAAACATACCCCGATGGAACCGAAGCCCTCCGCAATGTCAGTTTCGATGTGGAAGAGGGAGAATTTCTGGTGATCATCGGTCTTTCCGGATCGGGTAAATCGACACTGCTCCGGTGCACAAATCGGCTGATCGATCCGACATCGGGCGGAATCGTCTGGGACGGAACGGATATCGCCGCTTTGGCCAACAAGGATCTCCGGCCGGTTCGGCGAAAAATCGGTATGGTCTTCCAGCACTTCAATCTCGTGAAACGGCTGAGTGTGATGAACAACGTTCTCTCAGGACGTCTGGGCTATGTGAACGACTCCTCCAGTTTCTTCTACAGATTCCCTCAAGAAGACAAAGACAAGGCCATGGCAGCCCTCAAGAGAGTGGGGCTGACCGAACAGGCATGGAAAAGGGCCAGCGAGCTTTCGGGCGGTCAGCAGCAGCGTGTGGGCATTGCCCGGGCTCTGATGCAGGAGCCCCGAATCATCCTGGCCGACGAGCCGGTGGCGAGCCTGGATCCCGTTCTGGCCCACACCATCCTGGGATATCTGGAGAAACTCAATAAAGAAGACGGCATCACCGTCATCTGCAGCCTTCACTACCTCGATCTGGTTCAGCGATACGCCACCAGAGTCGTGGGGCTCAGGGACGGAGAAGTCGTCTATCGCGGCACAGGCGAGGATATCCGTAAGATGACCGACGCCCAGTTCAAGGAGATTTACGGCGAGGATGCCGAGAGAGTTAACGCGGGGGCCGTATCATGAAGAAATCCGTCCTTCCCCCGCCGGCAATCGGCGTCATCTCTCTTATCATTCCCGGTCTGGGGCACATCATCGCGGGATTCTGGAGACGCGGACTCCTGGTGTTCCTGTCGGTCATCTCCATGGTGGGTATCCTCCAGTGGCGGGTAGCCGATTTGGGACGGCGAGCCGGTACCGGCTGGCCGGTGATTGTCCGGGCATTCGAACGGCGGACATTTTTTGTGTCGGTCGTGATTCTCTGCATTTTGATTGTCTGGCTGCTGGCCGCGCGGGATGCATGGATCTGTGCGAAGGATAGACGAAAGCGATTCTCGGGTCTCTTCCTCTTTGTTCTGCTGGGATTTTTTGTCCAAGGCTGGAATATTGCCGAGATTGATCCGGTTCGGCTCATCAAAGAGGCGCCCGAAGCCCTGCCGCCCCTCTCCAGAGTGATGTGGCCATGGAAGGCGGCAATTACTTATGACGAAGAAAATCTGGTGGCGAAAGCCATCGTGCTGGACGGAGAAGGATCCGCTCCCGAACGGCCGCCGGTGGTGGAAGGCGAACCGTATCTCCGCAGCGATCCCAACGTCGGTCGGATGTCCACCCGGGACGAGGACAACAACCTTGTGGCGGGGACACGCATCACCCTCACCGGAAAAAACTTCGCTCCGAACACCGTCACCGAGATATGGTGGGAGGATCCCCTGGGGAACGAATACCGGCCCAGGGAAGCCGGCGAGTACATGTTTGTCACCACCGATGAGAATGGAGAGTTTTCGTTGGAAATGACCATGCCCTACCAGCTCACTCCTCCGAGTGCTCAGGGAGATGCCTACGAGAACACAGTGGAGGCCAGGCAGGTTTTCCGCGTCGGACCGCCCAAACCCAGCGAGGCGCTGCGTCTCACCATCGCCCGTATGGTGGAAACCATCTTCATGGGCATGATGGCAACGATATTCGGTATCGTCCTGGCCATACCGGTGAGCTTCCTGGCGGCGCGCAATATTATGTCCGCTTCCAAGCTCACCATCGCGTTTTACTACATCACCCGGGGCATTTTGAACATCATCCGTTCCATCGAGCCCTTGATCTGGGCGCTGATTGCCGTTGTCTGGGTCGGTCTCGGACCTTTTGCGGGCATCGTCGCCCTCACACTGCACTCCATCGCGGCGTTGGGCAAGCTTTATTCGGAAGCCATCGAAAGCATCGATCCGGGTCCCATCGAGGCCATTGAATCCACCGGCGCCACACGGCTTCAGGTGATACTCTTCGGGGTTATCCCTCAGATGATCTCCCCGTTCATCTCCTTCTCCATCTATCGATGGGACATCAACGTCCGCATGTCGACGGTGATCGGTCTGGTGGGCGGCGGAGGCATCGGCTTCCTGCTTGTGCAGTATATTCGCCTCCTGGACTATAGGTCCGCGGGCATCGCGGTATGGTTTATCGCCATAACCGTCGCCATTCTGGACTATGTGAGCGCGGAGATTCGCAACAAACTGATGTAGAGTGACACCGGCGGGTCCATCGGGTGATTTCGCTGACGCGGCCGCCGTATCGCTGGCCCGCCGGATTGTCATTGCGCCGGCCCATGTGCACGCCGGATTACAAAACCGCCGGATCATAAGTCCTCCGGCCCGCGTGCCCGCCGGAGCTGGGTCGCCGCCCCCCCGGGCCGCCCGGTCGGCTCTATTTCTTGTCTTTCATATACAGCTGCAGCAGCTGCACGAGGTAGTAGATCTGTGTGTACACCTCGGCCATTTGCTCCTCTATGGGAGGATCGGCCCAGCTTTCCACTTCTTTCCAATTGATAATGATTTCCGAACCCTCGTTCTTGTGCTCCTGGAGCAGCTGTTTGATGTTCTTGCCCAGGATAATCAGGTTCTGAGCCGACGCATTGATGATTTTCTTGGCATCGGCATTCACTTCCTGAAGAGTGGTCTTCAGGGCCATCAATGCAGAACGGTCTCGGGTGGATTGGCGGAGAAGCCTTTTAATTTTACTTCCCGTAGAACCATCATCAGCCAGCCCCACATCAAAGGCTGTCAAGTTGTCGGACAGGGACAGCAATTGATGATAGGCATCGGAGAATTGCTGAGAGCTGATTTTTGTGGCCCATTTGCCTTGAATGAGAAGCAGATCGACCAGTACCCTCACCTTACTCTTGTAGTAATCCAGAAAAAACGCCTTCAGATAATTCATTGGTTCAATTAAGGTGTATCCGGCCAGCATTTTTTTGTGAAAAGTCAGATTCTCCCGATCTGTGTAGTACTGTGTTCGGCTGATCGACGTGGTGCCGAAGAGCTTCATCAGCAGCCCTTCGATCTGTTTCTTTCGCTTATCACGGAGGATTTCCTGAATTGTCAGATCCGCTACCGTCTTGATGCGGTTGAAATAACCTTCGACGATTTCGTAATTGGTGTTCTCGGGAACCGCCGACCAGCTCGGACTCTCCTTCAGATGGCGAATAATAAGATCCAAAGTGCGGGTTTTCAGCATCTCACGGCGACTTTGGAGAATCTTCTTCCAGGCTGCCCGGGATATGATTTCCATATCCCGATAAGACTTGAGTACATCGAAAAGTACATCCCACTCCGCATCAGGGTCCAGGGCGTAAAACACATCAAGGAAGTCCATCAGGTCTTCCTTGATATACTGACCGTTGATGGCTTCGAACTTCGGGTTGTAAACAAAGTCCCTGTCCGGGAGCATGGAGTCGAATTTTTTGAGAAGGAAGTGAAAGGGATAACGGGCGAAGGACTGCAGTCTGTGGAGATCGTTATAGAGTCGATTCACCCGTTTGACTGTCTGAGCATCCAAGGCGGAATACAGCTGAATCAGCTGTTCTTTCACCTCTTCGGTGAGTTCTTTAAGGTTCTTGGATTCCTCAATTCTGGCTTTGATTCGGTCCGGATGCAGTTCGCCCACCGTATCTCTCACATCCGTCGGCAGGAAACTTTCGATGAGAACGGTTTTCAGCAGATCT
>JARGFR010000258.1 GCA_029210985.1 Spirochaetaceae bacterium
TTATACGTCACGTTTCCGGCGAATGAAATGTGGAAACCCAGATCAAGCGCCTGCTTGGCCGTCTTCCAGTCTGAGGAAAAACAATGGAACACCCCGGCACGGCACCGGGACTCCGACACCAGAGAAATGACACGCCCATCGGCGTCCCGATTATGGATGATGACCGGAAGGCCGGTTTCGACCGCCAGATCGAGGTGGTCTGAAAATGCCCGTTCCTGCATATCTCTCGGGGAGTGATTTCGAAAGAAGTCCAGACCTGTCTCGCCTATGGCCGCCACCGAAGGATGGACGGCTTGCCGCCTCACCTCGTTAAAGCGTTCTTCCCAAGATATACCATCAATCCCGGAGGATGAGGGGTGAATGCCTGCCGATAGTCTGATGGTTTTCCTCTCGGCAATGAAGTCGATTCGTGTCTCGAAATTCCCCTCATCCACGGCAACTTCAATGGCGCCTATCAATCCGTTATCCAGGGACTGATCGATAACGGACTCGGCGTTTTCGAATCGTTCCAGCAGATGCAGAGCATGGAAATGAGAATCAAATAAGGGGTAGGGGAGGTGGAATCGGCGGTCTTTTTTTTCGGCCATAGTGTTTTTAAAAAGCCCCGCCTTGGCGGCGGGGCTGAATCATCTGGACTGGGTGATTAGTTTTTTCCCACGGCGTTGAGACTCTCAAATGCTTCAATGACTCGTGCCACCAAGGATTCTTGCCCCTTGCGCAGCCAGGCTCGAGGATCGTAGAACTTCTTGTTGGGTGCATCGGCACCTTTGGGATTGCCCAACTGACTCTGGAGATAGGCTTCGTTTTCTTTGTAGAAATCCAGAACGCCTTTCCAGGTGGCCCATTGGGTGTCGGTGTCAATATTCATCTTGACAACACCGTAGCCGATGGCTTCGCGGATTTCTTCCTGGGAGGAACCCGAACCACCGTGGAAGACATAAGTCACCGGATGGTCAACAGACAGGCTGTGCTTCTCAACGATATACTTTTGTCCCTTATCCAGAATGGTGGGGGTCAGCTTCACATTGCCGGGTTTATACACTCCGTGGACGTTGCCGAAGGCCGCGGCGATAGTGAAGTTGGGGCTCACCTTGTTCAGTTCGGTGTACACGTAGTCGATTTCTTCCGGTTTGGAGTAGAGATCGGCGGGATCGCGGTCCGAGTTGTCGATACCATCTTCCTCTCCGCCGGTGATGCCCAATTCCATCTCCAGGAACATCCCCATGGCGCTGGTGCGTTTGAGATATTTTTTGGTGAGTTCGACATTCTCTTCCAGAGGTTCTTCCGAAAGATCCACCATGTGCGAGCTGAAGAGCGGTTTACCGTGGGTCTTGTAAAATTCTTCACCGGCATCCAGAAGGTTGTCCAGCCAGGGAAGGAGTTTCTTGGCACAGTGGTCGGTGTGGAGAACGACGGGAACCCCATATGCTTCGGCCACACGATGAACATGATGAGCACCGGAAATTGCGCCCAGTACATCCGCGCGGCTGCCGTCCGCCGGGTTCAGTCCTTTGCCGGCAAAGAATACCGACCCGCCGTTGGAAAACTGAATGATAACCGGTGACTTCACCTTTGCGGCGGCTTCGAGGACGCCGTTCACAGATTCGGTGTTCACACAGTTCACTCCGGGAAGAGCGAAACCTTCGCTTTTGCAGATTTCGAACAGCTTGTTAAGATCGTCGCCGTACACCACACCGGGCTTGATGTGATCGAGAACTTTTTGACTCATGTCATGACTCCTTTTAAGGGTTGAAATAGCTTCAACGGAAAATCGCCGTATTGCTGACGCAGTTTATCAAATTTTATCATGTTGACCCAACCCTCCAGCAGCGTTACGATTCACCCATCTCGCCGGCGTGGTGGAATTGGTAGACACAGCAGACTTAAAATCTGCTGGCACACGTGCCGTGCCGGTTCAAGTCCGGCCGCCGGTAAAAAGCCGCCTGAAAATTACATGAGAGCTCAGGTATTGATATTTTACTTCATATCAGCCGGGTGTACGGAGAAAGACGGCGGATATGCGAGTCTGTCCGGCTAAGACGAGTCCAGAACTTGAGCGGTGGTCACGAAGGTTCTTTCCATCGGTGCGGCTCCGGAATTCCTATCGATCTCCATGAACCGCCTCTGAATTCTACTCGCCAAGCCGTGGCTCTCCGATTTCTGTTCTTCAAAGATGTGCTTGCTTGGCCGCTTACGTTTATTCTGCTGAGAGCTTCAGACTATCACGGACGACACGGCGAATTGATTCGGTCTACTCGGTCGCCCGTGGCATGTGTTCTGCCGAGGGCTCCATGATGGAACCCGGGTATCGGGTTACGGTTCCGAACGGAGTCAATCGCTCGCATTCCGCCTCTATATGCAAGGACTGGATCGAGATCCTGCATCTCACGATTTAACGTGAGAAGGTCGTGTTGAATGAACAGCGCCTTGAGATACTTCTCCGCGCACTGTTGACAGTGAAAAGCGATGATCTCATACGGCGGCTTTGATGACTCGAGCAGGATTGACACGGAGTCTCGATCCCGCTCGGCGGACGCTACCCACTCCATCGTCTGAGAGGAAGCCATCAAACCGCAATACCTTCTGAATGAGCAACATGTTCCACAGTCCAACGCTGATGTTGCCGCTGCTTGAATTGCTCAGTTGTTGTTACTACGACGTCAATGGCCATTTCGATTTGTTCGTGCAGAAACCGTCGAATCTCGTAGGTAAACTCGAATAAGTCACCCGGGCTGTCGGCGCAGACGAACAGGAGGTCGATGTCGCTGTCGGGACGAGCCAACCCGTTCGCATAGGAGCCGAACACGTAAACGGCCTCCACTGGGTAAGGTATCTTTGATTGAATGTCGTGTTCGTTTTAATTGCTCGTCCATGTCATCTCATCTTCAGTATAACGAAACGATGTACTACTCAACAGGCGGTGCCCAGATTGGGTATCGCCCTTAGTGGAGGGAGATGCAGCATGCGGCACAGCCAAAAAGGTGTTTTCGACGGACGAATCGACTAAGTCCCCTATCTTTTCCTGCAGTAAAATCATCAATATTCGGCCTGCTGCGCCGGAAGTCGGACTTAAAATCTGCCGGTACACGTCCCGTGCCGGTTCAAGTCCGGCTTGAATAAGACAACATTCGTTTTTTCTTGACCCTGTAGTAAGGTATAGGATTTATCCTGGTACCATGAAAAGCATCAAAATTCGACAGAGGTGGGCGTCCAAGTCCTGCCGAACAGATTATACGGTTAGAAAAAATCGGCTTTTGAAATTTGGACTGATCGGGACAATCATTACGGCTCTTTGCTGTTTCACTCCGTTCCTGGTCGTCCTTTTTGGTTTCCTTGGGCTTGCCGGCCTAGTGGGCTATCTCGATTATGTTTTGTTTCCCATGCTCGCCGTTTTTCTCCTGTTGTTGGTGGTTGGTGGGGTTCGCTTTTTCCCTCGATCCAACCCTGTAACGAAAACAAAGGAAGAGGAAAATCGGTTTGGAATCGAAGAATAGCGGCGATTTCCCGGTTGTCGGCGTCGACAAGGCCGGTATACAGACAGCGCACCAGCACACGTGCATATCCCGGCTAAAAACACGTGTCCGCCGGTAAAAAACCCATGAGAATCACATAAACCCTTCCAACGCCAATCGGGCCTTCGGTGCCGTCGTCGGAAATCCCCCGCCAATGGCCGATCCCAGCACAATCACCGCCGTACGCCCAGGCAGACCGGCATAAGGAACAGCGGCGGCTGTTCCGTCGTGCATGAACGAGTAGTCTTCTTCGCCCAATCCGATCCTCCGGGCCAGCCCGGCGATTTCACTGCCGATGTCGGCGCCGATATCGCTGTCTTCGTCCGCATTGTCCCGTTTCAGAAAGCCGTAGAGTCCGCGGGGAACCACTCGCCCGTTCTGCACATAGTTTGCGATGGATATGCCCAAACCGACGAGAGGTCCGTCTCTCAGTTCCGCCTCCTGGACGGCGGAGTGAATTCTCCCGAAGAAAAATGCTCTCAATGATTCATTCTCGGCATGCCAAATACCATCGAGCATGCTGAAATTTCTGGGAGTGGGGGTTTGACCAAGCGGAATATAGTCCACCAACTGATTCGCCGATCGGGTAAACAGCCCGGATTTCACCGAACTGTGCCCGAAATCCAGGGCGACAATGCCCCCGTCATCGCTGACATCACGGTCCGAGCCCACCATGAGGGCCGCGCCCGCCATAGGCAGGATGGCCCGGCGCCGCGGAAAGATAAACTCCCGCCTCCCCTCCGCGTGGTCCCGACACAACGCGGCTTTAATGGCGTAGCCGAAATATCCCAGCGATAGTCCGCCGGAAAAA
>JARGFR010000259.1 GCA_029210985.1 Spirochaetaceae bacterium
GCCGGCAATGCGGAATACAAGGTGGAGGAGATCGGCGAGTTCCGCCTGGCGCTCAAGCGAACCGGTTCTATCGCCGCAGGGGATGTCGGATGGTTCATTGCCGGAATCAAGACCATCAGCGATATCCGGGTCGGCGATACCGTCACAGATGCGACGAATCCGTCGTCTGAACCCTTGACGGGATTCCGGGAAGTGAAACCGGTGGTCTTTTCGTCCATCTATCCGGTCGACACTGACCAATATGAAGAACTTCACACAGCTTTGGACAAACTTAAGCTCAACGACGCGTCTCTGGTATGGGAAAAAGATGCCTCGGCTGCTCTGGGCTTCGGATTCCGGTGTGGTTTCCTGGGGCTGCTGCACCTGGAAGTGGTTCAGGAACGGCTGGAACGGGAATTCGGATTAAACATCGTACTCACAAGTCCGTCGGTTCGCTATCGTATTATTCCGAAGAAGGGGGATCCGTATTTTTTGGACAATCCGGCGAACTTCCCCGATGTAGGTGCGATTGAGAACACCGAGGAACCGTACATCAAAGCCACGATCATCACTCCTTCTGATTTTCTGGGTCCTCTCATGACTCTATGCATGAATAAAAGAGGTGTTCAGAAGGACATGACCTATTTGGACGAGAAACGGGTTGAGCTGGTTTACGACATGCCTTTGGGCGAAGTTCTTTTTGATTTCTATGACAAACTCAAGTCGGTGAGTCGCGGATATGCCTCGTTCGATTATGAGGTGACCGATTATCACCTCACGGATCTGGTAAAAATGGACATCCTGGTGAACGGTGAACCGGTCGACGCTTTGAGCCAGCTTGTTTTCCGTGAAAACGCCCAGAGACGAGGTCGATTGGTCTGTAAAAAATTGCGGAACGAGATTCCCAAACAGCAGTTCAAAATACCTGTACAAGCCGCCATCGGCGGGTCCGTGATAGCCAGAGAAACCATCAGCGCTCTTCGTAAAGATGTCACCGCCAAATGTTACGGAGGGGATATCTCCCGGAAGCGTAAATTGCTGGAAAAGCAGAAAGAGGGAAAGAAGCGCATGAAAATGGTGGGGAATGTCGAGCTTCCCCAGAGTGCTTTTCTTTCGGTACTTCGCACCGACGACGAGGACTCCTAAACACCGATCTCCCGTATACGCCTGATGAGCTTCAGCAGCGATCGTGTCCGACTCACCGCCCGTACAAGAAACGCATCGTTATCATTGGGAAGAGGCGGTTCGTCAGGGAAGTCGCAGAATATCTGATCCATGCCTACCAGGGCTTCTGCCACTCTCTTAGCGGTGGCTGATCCGCGGGCATAGTCATCCCACTCTCTGATGATTTTCGTCAGACCGGCAACTTCCTCATCTAAAAAGCGCCTGCACAGGAACGCCGGCGGTTTTTCAGGAGCTTGTCTACAAGGTGATGCGTTGACGGATTCTGATCTTTTAAGGAGTTCGGCGGCATGTCTTTTGTCCAACACAGGGATGTCCAGATTCAACCCCCCGGGAGAGAGCAGGTACAGGCGTCCCGTCGATGCGAATCGATCGGTCAGAAGCGAAGCATAACCTTTCAGAATAATGTCGGTCCGAACATTTCCGCCCGCCGCCGAGGGGGCACGGAGTCGCGGCCTCAACATCGATGCCGCATAACCGGGCATCGGATCCAAGCGGGCGATGTTTGCCATCTGCCATTTATGAACCGAACTGCCCCGGGCATGGGTTTTCCCGGGTTGATAGGCAAAATCTAGACCGGTCAGTATGACCGGTCCGGTACCGGTCTCCAGGGCGATTTCCACGGCAGCCAGACCCACGGAGCCCAGGGGTGGAATTCTGAAACACCTCAGACCGGTGTCGTCCAAGCGCCTTAGCCAATCCAGCTCGGCGAAATCGGAAGAAAAGGGTTTGACCGAACCTCCCGTGTACTCCAGGATCGCCGGATAGGATGTCAGATCGGCATAGACCGGTATGCCGCTTGACGCAGATCCATGAAAATCCAGGAAGTTCCAGGCTTGTGTTTCAAGGGCTACGACGGCATCAGGGACAATCCCCGCATCCAACAAGGCCGGCAGCGCCGTATCGGCGGCCAACAAACGTATATCGGACCGATTTTCCCGTATGAATGAAAATGATTCTTCCAAGGAGGGGCCCGCACCCGCCACGATCGTCACTTTCGATGTTGGAATGTCCGCCTCAGTGTTGTCAGGTTGGTCTTTCGTTTCCCAGGCCGCCAGATTGGCATAGGCATGACGTATCCACTGCCGGCCAAGCCGACCCAGTGCATGGCGATTTTTCCAGTAGGCGGCCAAATCCCTGGAGATAAATTCTTCCAGATTGTCATAGAGGAGGCGATCGACGACTGCGCCGCCGCTCAATTCGACACGGCGGATTCTTCTGAATTTCCAGGGACCCAATCGGTATAGGACTTCGTGAATTGACGCATTGTCGGAAAGTCGGACCCAAGTGATAAGGGGGTTTGATGTGAGATGCGGATCGATGGCAGCCGAACAGGCCGCCATAAGATCTTGGTTCACTTCCAGAGCAAGGATTTGGGAGTCATCCGGGAGGCGTTCCGCCAATTTTTCCATGCCGTGCCCGAGGAGAGGTGAGGGCACAAAATAGAGGCAGCGGTGTTCCAGCGGCGCAGCTTCGGCTATTCTGTCCGGTCTTGCGGATGGATCTCGACGTGAATATAGATATCGACCCTGCCAGCAGACCGTCAGACCGCGGCCGGTATCCTCAAGAGCCGCATCGTTCTTCATGCGGCGCCCCGGTCAACCGGCCGGATCAAAATCATCCCTGAGTTTGGAAAATCCGGTCGTAGGATTCCGAGAAGTTGTTTTCAAACAGCTCCGAATCCGCACTCAGGATGGCGGCTTGAAAATCTTCCTGACGAGATCGTGCAAGTTCATACTCCACCAGGCTGTCCCAGTAGCTCAACGGTTCTGCTTCCTCGGTGGAAGAAAGAGAGAATACGGCGACCGAGCCTCCTAAAACCACCGGTTCGGAAACGGCTCCGATACGTGTCAGGGGAGCAATTTTGCTCCAGAATTCTTCGGATGAGGCGGTTCCTGACAACTCAGGATCGCCTGAAGCTTCGGGGGTCGCTCCCAGCAGCGTGTCCCCACCTAAATTGATGGGAAAGGCCGGGGTGGTGGCAACTTCATAGCCGACGTTTTGAGCCGCATCGCGGAAGGAATCGGCGACTAACGCTTCGACTCTGACCCGCTCAACCCTGGCGAGAATGGCATCCTCGATCATACCGACTTCGTTCTGCAGCATATAAGATTTGACAATATCGAGTCGTTCGACAGGGTCCGACTCTTCCGCCGGCCCGTCGACTTTAACGATCAGCCATCCATAATCGGTCTCGTAAGGACCGGCCACATCGCCGACCCCCAGAGAGAACACTTCGTCGGTATTCTCGGATCCCAGAATCTCGGCCAGCCGGTAATAATCTGTCGGGCCCATATTTCCGCCATCATCTTTGTAAGCATCCTCAGAGTATTCCACTGCCAATTCCGAAAAAGAGTCGATTTCCAGTTTTCGTTCGTCGACTTTTTGTCGAACCTCGTCGGCGATCTCTTCATTGGACAGGGAGATTCGACTGACAGGGAGACGTGTGAACAGCTTCATATTCTCTCGGGCATAGGCGATCACGTTCTCATCAGGATACTCGGTAAACGGAACGCTTACATAATCGTAAGTTCGGATTTCGGATCTCATGTTTTCCAGAAAAGCAATTAGTTCGGACGATCTGAACTGAGAATCCAGAACATCTTGAGACCATGTTTCCAAGGTCAATTGCTCTTCAAACTGCTCCCTGATCGCAGCTTTCTGACCGGCTGAAGCATTTCGATAGACATTTTCGTCAAATTGTCCGTTTGTGCGAAAAGGACCGAACTCAACGATACGTCGGTCCACAGCCCGAGAGGATACGTCGTAACCGCTTTGGTCGAGGTGATACGAAATAGCTGTGTTGACAACGATACTGTTGAAAGCCTGCTGCCAGGCCATGAATCGTACAAAGGAGAAAAACTGGTTTTCCTGGTCGACACTGTTGCGGTACTTGGCCATTTCGGTCTCAACGGCCTGACCGAAGGAATTGTCGTACCGGTAGACAATGTCGCGGTTTCCATATTTACCGAACACCAATTGATTGGAACCGCCGCCGGTTCCGGAAAAAATTGATGAAAACACCAGGCCAATCAAGGCCAGGCCGACGATGAATACACCGATATACTTAAGGACGTTGTTCTGGGATCCGGGTTTTTTTTCGGATTGAAACTTATTGTTGGATGACATGATAC
>JARGFR010000025.1 GCA_029210985.1 Spirochaetaceae bacterium
GCCCGTCTTTACCCGGAGATACGGCCGCTGTGATTCGAAGGGGCGTACCGAAGGCGTAATAGCCTCGCTCCAACACGGCCAGACCGTTAATTGTGCCGATACGCGTTCCGTCAACGTCAATCAGGAGCGTACCCGCCCGGATCTGATCGATCAGCATTTGTTCGGGGAGGTTGCCCTGATACTCCCGGGAGGCGATGGCTTCTTTCACACAGGTGCCGTCAATGGTGGTTTTGTCGGATTTCTCCGCCCCGTAATGTGATTCCCGCAGCAAGTCCCCGATGAGGCTGAAACGGGTACTGAGCCTGTCTCTTTTCTCCGACAGGAGAACGCCGTACGAGATGATTTCCCTGATTCCATCGGGTGTCACCGACAGCAAACCTTCTTTGGCGCACAAGCCTCTGACAAAGGCGGCGTACTCTCTTTCGGTCTCCGGTACACGGTCCATGACCGGACTGAATTCCGCGGCCACTTTGAATAATTTCAGGAATTCGTCATCCTGAACGCAGAGACTTTCGTAGATGCGGGCGGTTCCAACAAGGATGACGGTGGTTTCCGCCACGACAGGTTCCGGCTTCATCAATATGGGTAACGGGCCCAAGGGCGTTGATTGAACCTCAGGCACCACGTGTCCGGTCTGAAGTGCTCTCTTGAGTTCAGCCCACAGACCTTCTTTGGAGAATAAATCTTCGGCCTGGAGGATGAGAAATCCCCCGTCAGCTTGAAGAAGGGATCCGGCTTTAATCATCATCATGTTGGTCCGCAATTCTCCGCTCGCCTCGTAGCGGGCTTCTATCGCGCCGAACATGTTGATTTTTGTCGGATTGGTTTCGTGAATGACCGGTAGTTCTTTGACGCCATACCGGTCCACGACGATATTCACTCCATAGCGAATGGAAATATCAATCTCTTCATCGTCTTCATCGTCGTCGTCGGCAGCGAACCAATCGGCATGTTCCAATACATCTTCTTCGAGAGATTTCAGATATTGTCCAACCGCTTCATCGGGCCAGGCTTCTTCGACAACCCTGCACTCTTCGATGATACCGGGACGTATCGTGTCATTCTTGAGGTCCAGAAGGGTCTGGGCCAGAAGTTCTCTGGCGATACGAAGCTCGCGGTAGATCCTCTTCATGGCGTCCATATAGGCAAAATACCGTTCCCGGGTTTCCGTCCAGAGACTTTCGGGAATCCGACCCGTGGACACCAGGTCCTGGAGATCATCAAAAAGGACCACTTCCCCTTCAATCACCGGCGCAATGTCGGTGGCCTGACCCTCCTCTTCATCGTCGGTTTGGACGGTACTGAAACCTTCGGCATTCAGCTGGGCTTCGAAATCGGCCAGAACTTTGTTTTCCGCATTTTCTGTTTCGGCAATGAGGCTGTCCCGCTTTGCCTTGTAGGTTTCGGTGTCCAGATCATGGGCAATCCGATCCATCAATCTGTCCACAAGCCGCCGGACGTCCTCTTTGAACTTCCTTGCTCCGCCTTCCGGGAAAGTCAGATGTATGGGCTTGTCCGGCTCCTGGAAATCCTGGACATAAGCGATGTCTCTGAGAGAGCCGTTCTTTTTCCGATGTCTCGAGAGAATGTCCAGGACAGCGGTGTGTTTGCCGGTACCCGATTCTCCGGCCACAAAGATGTTGTATCCCTTGGCACGAATGGACACACCCATTTCCAGAGCCTTCACCGCCCTGTCCTGGCCGATGAGCGCCCATCTCCTGTCGCTCGGTTCATTGTCCGAGACCGCTTCAGCGGGTATATCGATGTCCAGAACGATGTCGTCCAAGGTGAGTTCACGGGGATACTGAGGCATAAGCTTGAATATATCGTTTTAAAAGCATCCTGGTAAGAGAGTGTCCCGGCCCCTATAATGGTCGTCATGAAAATGGCCGATTTCGATCTATGGACACGCAAACTCCTGATGTTCGAAGAAACCGACGATATCGACCCCTCTCTCAATGGCCTCCAAGTCGGCGATATGAACGCCGATATCACGAAAATGGTGTTCGCCGTCGATGCCTGTATGGACAGCTTCCACCGTGCTCTGGATGAAAAAGCCCAGGCCGTCTTCGTCCACCATGGACTTTTCTGGGGTCCGGCCTTGCCCCTGGTCGGGGTCTTGGGCGAGCGTGTCCGATTCCTGATGAAAAACGACATATCCCTCTTTGCCTGTCATTTACCCTTGGACAAGCATGCCGAACTGGGCAACAACGCCCGTATTGCCGAGGCTTTGAAACTGGAGGAGATTGAACCCTTCGGTGACTTCAAAGGCCGAAAAATCGGAGTCAAGGGCAGATTGGGCTCCGAATCGGATATCGAATCTTTGATTATCCGATTGTTCGGAGACTGGGACGGACGCATCGACGCACTGAGATTCGGTCCATCGTCCATACATACCATCGGTGTGATTTCCGGAGGAGGCACGCGAGAAGTGTCTCAGGCCATCGATGAGGGCCTGGATCTTTACATAACCGGGGATTCATCCCATAACATCTATCACGAGTGCCGGGAAGCCGGCATCAACGTCATTTTTGCCGGTCATTATCTCACCGAAGTATTTGGTGTCCGTGCCATGGCGGAAGCCGTCGCCAAGGAAACCGATATCGAAACGGTGTTCGTTGATGTGCCCACCGGATACTGATGTTGTTCCCGAATAATTGAAACACTGGAGTCGAACATTGAGAGCCTACCGTTATTTCCTCTTGTCCATTGTTATTCTGGTGCTGGACCAGGTGACAAAACTCCTGGTGGATCGTCTCATTCCCGTATACACGGTGGCTTGGAGTTTTGCCGGTGATTTTTTCCGCCTGATCCATGTTCGGAATCAGGGAGTGGCTTTCAGTATGGGAAGCGGTTTTCCGGAAATCTTGAGACTGGTCCTTTTCATTGTTCTGCCCTTGTTCATCCTGGGTGCCGTGGCGTTCTATCTGATGAAAGGAAAAGACCTGACCGACGGACAGCGATGGACATTGGCGGCGGTGGTCGGCGGCGGACTGGGCAATCAGATCGATAGAATTTTCCGACCCGAAGGCGTTGTGGATTTCCTGGACTTTAAATTCTACGGCCTTTTCGGTTTAGAACGATGGCCGACATTCAATGTGGCGGATGCGACTCTGGTGGTCTCATCCATAGTTCTTGTGATCCTGCTTTATCTGCAGGAAGCACGCCTGAGGAAGACTCATGAATAAAAAACTCAATACGGTGATATTTCTTCTCGGGGCGACGGTCCTGAACCTTCTCATACTGGCGACACTGGCAGTTCTTCTCGGATTACTGTTCGGTCTGGCCTACAGGAATATACCCGAAGTCTCCATGGCTCTCTCCTGGATCGCCGTCATCGTCATTCTCTTCGGATCCATCGGCGGTACATTTTACTTCTATTCAAAAATCATCAAGTGGATTGTGAAGAAATGGAAAATTGATGACTTTATCGAGCCCATTTTCAAGTCCGGCCGGCGTTAATAGCCGTCGGATGCGGCCCTGTTCATGTCTTTCTTGTAGAGTTCATCGTACACAAATCCCCGATTCCGCAGGGAGTCTTTCACCGGCTGAGTGAACGGCATGTACCGCCAGAAGACACTCCTGACTTCCTTTTCCAGCTTCTGAACGCCGTCAACTTCCTTTGTAATCCAGAGGATATAATCTTCCAGGAATCGATGTCGTACATCTCCCCGCATCTTCTTGGAGCTGAACCACTGGTAATAGTGGCCGGTGAGGCCCTCTTCCATCCAGTAATGAGCGGCCCTTTCTTTAGCCACATTCCATCGCAGATCTCCCAGAGCGTAAATGACGGCCATCTTGAGGTTCTTCGGGAACATGGGAATCCCGATACGCCCCCGGCTGGTTGATCGATTAAATCGCTCGAAGGGTTCCCAACACACCCCTTTTTCGCCATAGCAGGGAACTATAATGGTGTGGGGGACGATGCGGTTCGTCTTCTGACGGAAGGTCCGCCGGAAGACTCCCGGATCAACCTGCTCCACCTGGTCCATGGCGCGAATCACGTTCTCCCTTGTGCCGATGAGATCCATATTCGGGAAGAAGAAGTTCTTCATCAGGAACGGCAGATGGTTGCCCTGTCTGCCGACACACATCTTGGCAATCTGTCGGACGTTGTCGAGTTCGGTCTCCATGGCACCACGATCAGCCTTGCTCAAGCCTCCCATGCTCTGGATCTTGTCTCCGATTTTCCCGAGTTCTTTATCTGCATCGCCGTATTTCTGGATGTTGAGGCTGAGATCTTTATCCAGCTTACTCAGTTTACGAAGAAGTTCGTTGATTCGATTCAGAGCCGCACGCTGTTCGGCGGAGTATGTCGTCTTGATGCCGGAGATAGTCGGATGGGGATCGTGTCTGGTGAGGGTTCGGATCTGGGCGGCCAGATCGGCTTCTACTCCGTCCCGGGACGTCGCCAGATTCCGCACCATCGTAAGATTGGCCTCTTTGGATCCCTTAGCCTTCTCCAACTTCACTTTAGCTTTGTTCTGAATGTTCATCTTGGACGGCTTAACTTCGTCGGTGGCCAGAGGATTGACGCTGCCTTCCAGTACGAGGTCAAACCACTCATCTACGTAGTGCACCGGTTCATCCAGAGTCTTCTCACTTACGATTTTGGAAAGCATCTGCCTCTGCTCAACCGAGATGAGAGTGGGAAGTATGTAGCCGTACCTGAGGGCCCATCGCTTTTCGATGTTCGCCGACTGGAAATTCCCCGCCATGCTCCGGGCCAGATCCCACCAGGCGGGGATGAGACGCTGACGAAAGACTCCTCTTTCCTGGGGATCTTCGCACTTGAGAAACTTCTGAAGAAGTGTATGAATTCTCTTGGAAATTTCGCCTTCACCGGTGAGGACCTTGGCATAATAGTCCTTCTCGAAGAAAACCGGATCGGGATCCTGCTCCCATTTCTCGATGACGGAGAATGTTTCCTTTGTGAAATCCTCCACCGTCATGTCTTGAGAGTCTTTGGGTTCATCTTCGACAGGTTCGTCGAAGAGATCGGAGAAGTCCGGGATGGAAGAAGGGGACGTATCGTCACCAAGGAGATCTGCAATCTCCGGGTCGATGTCCCCTTCGTTCATGATATTATCTGCCATGCCTGGTTTGGAGGTGAAGGGAATCGAACCCATGACCTCGTGAATGCCATTCACGCGCTCTAGCCAACTGAGCTACACCCCCGGATGCGAAGGCTATCGTATAGACGGCCTGGAAAAGTGTCAACAGAACTCGCATGAAAAACTCGAATTTTGAATTACTTGGGCATTGATCGTCAACGACGATATACCATTCCATTCTGGAAGACCTGAGTGCGGGGGTCAAGGCCCGATTCTGTTATTCGCTGGGCAGGACCTCGGCTTGTATCCGTCACTGGGCCTCCATATACTGGCTTGCATGACCGAATCGTTCGACATGCATCCCCAAGAGACGGCCTCCCGTTTCCTCAGCTCCTGCTCCACAGTCATGCGCGGCAAGAAGCTCCTGCTGGAAAAGACTCTGGCCGTCCTTCTTGCCGGCGGCCATTTGCTGCTTGAGGACATGCCAGGAACCGGCAAGACGACGGTGGGACGAACAATGGCCAAACTCCTTGCCGATACGGTGTTTAAAAGAATTCAATTCACCCCCGACCTTCTCCCCTACGACATCACCGGAGTGGATATCTGGGACGAGAGAAGCCGTGAGTTTGTTTTCCGTCCAGGCCCCATCTTTGCCAATGTCGTCTTGGCGGACGAGATCAACAGAACCACTCCCAAGGTTCAATCGGCTCTTCTGGAAGCGATGGCCGAATCTCAGGTGACCATAGGAAACCATACACGGGTTCTGCCCGAACCTTTTTTTGTCATAGCAACCCAGAATCCCGTGGAAACAGACGGAACCTACCCCCTTCCGGAAGCTCAAAAAGACCGGTTTATGCTGCTTCTGCGGCCGGGATATCCCGATCGGGAATCCGAATATTCCATTGTACGGGACGATCCGTCACATAAAACACTGCCCAATCTCGATCCGGTTTGTGATGCCGGCGGTCTGGCGGCGATGAAAGCGGCCGCCGCATCGGTTCATGTGGACGACAGGCTGCTCAGATGTACGGTGGATCTGGCCGCCGCGCTGAGAAACCACTCCGAGACTTTGCTGGGGGTGTCGACCCGAGGAGCCTTGATGCTCGTGGCGGTGATGCGGGCCCTGGCTTTCATCCGGGGCAGGGACTATGTCATAGATCAGGATATCGCCGATCTGTCCGTTGACGCATATGCGCATCGGATTCGGTTGAAAGGCGGCGATATGCGCGCCGGAGACTTAGTGGCCGATCTGACGGCGAAGGAATTGCGCCGAATCCGTCATGACTGACCGGATTCGTGCCCCCCTCAGGCCCACCTTCGTCGGCGCGGCCGCCTTCGTCCTCCCGCTGCTGCTTTTGCACAAAGGCCTGGACGGAACCAGTGCTCCCGCCATGATAGTCGGACTCGGACTGCCCGCACTGGTCGTAATGTCCTTCATCCTCACAGCTCTCTCGGCGCCTTCCATCAAACGCTCCTATCGATCGGCGGTTCATGGCTCGGCAGCTCTCCCATCAGTCAGCGGTCCCGGGGGTGGAATCATCCTCGAAATCGATCCGCCGCGGCCCCGTTTCCTCCCGGGAATCCGTCTTTCGGCCTGCTGGAGTCTAAGTTTCGGACCGTTTCGCCATCGAATCTCAGCGCCGCTGCCCGCCAAAGGCCCCGGAATTGCCGAATCGACAATACCCAGACGGGGCGAATGGACCGGACACTACAGTCTGCGCGCCTCAGACTACTTCGGATTCGTTGTCCTGAACTGTTCCGGCGGACCGCCCGGTACCGTCTACGTACCGCCGAAATCCGGTGAGTCCGTCAAGATCGGAATGATTGGACGCTCATCGGCGGAAACAGCTTCGGCGCCCCGTATTAAAGATGATGCGGAAGAGAAGTATGAGCGCCGCGCATATATCCCGGGGGACGATACGCGCAGATTGGACTGGAAACATTTTGCCCGCTCCGGCGACCTGTTGGTGAGAGTCGGGGAGGATACAATTCCCTCACGAGGCCGCATATGGCTGCTTGCGGCCGTGGATCCTCGAACGAGTAAAAGGCACTTCTGCCGACTGGATCGCTGCCTGGAAACCGCCGATGCCATGGTACGGGGTTTGTGGGAGGATAATCAGGATGTCATGGCGTCTCTTCCGGGTGAAGACACATGGACGGACGCCGCCACGGAAAGCGTCGGAACAGATTGGCCGAAACGCCTTGCCGCCGGCATCCCCACCGGCCATCGTAAGGCGCCGTCTCCTCCCAACGGCGAGCGGGTTTGGGTCGTTATTTATCCCGGAGATGAGGCCGGCCTGACTCGGGCAATGGAACTCCTTCGTAACGGATGCCGGGTTGTGGTGGGAGTACCGGCAGCACTTCCTCGGCCGGAACTCCTCTCCATCTGGAAGAGAGACGGTTACAGGCTGACGGATTCCATCTCGGCACCGTGGAGAAGACTCAAGTATCAACGCCGGATCGCCCAAACTGAAGCGGCGGCGCAAAAGGCTGGAATCGATGTTCGTCGGATCTGAGAGAATCATCTCTGTCCGGTCCCTGCCGCTTTGGGCGGCCCGGGGTTTGGGCTGGGCGCTGCTCTGCATGGCTCTCGGAGACGTCGTACCGGCAGCGTGGGCATGGCTGGCTTTCCCGGCCGCCCTGATTGTCGGTATGGCCGTAACGCTCCTCGGCCTGAGGGACATTTTTGCGATTCTTGTGATTGTCGTCATTCCTTTCGTCGCCAGACTGACTTATTCCGCCGCCGCTTCACCCTTGGCGTTCGACAACGGATGGCTTCTGACGGCGCCTTACTGGTATTTCACCGCGGTATTCACCTGGCTGGCGGTCCGCCATCCCACGGCTGGGGCTGTGGAGGCCCTGGCGCTTGCCGGATGGAGCGTGTCGCTCCTATCAGCCGAAAATGCCCCTGAATGGAACATGAGTGGTCCGGCGATGGCCACACTGCGGCTTACTCTGAGCGGTCTTGTTCTCATCCTGACCATACTCTCCCTGGCGGGGGTCTATAGC
Organism: Spirochaetaceae bacterium; assembly: GCA_029210985.1. Classification (GTDB taxonomy): domain Bacteria; phylum Spirochaetota; class Spirochaetia; order DSM-2461; family DSM-2461; genus UBA2779. Next base: position 8,064 of record JARGFR010000025.1, read on the forward strand.
CTGATAAAACTGAGAAAAACCGGTAAACGATCGATCGGTAGCCGCATCATTTTCGGCCTCATGATGACTCTGTTCCTGGCTTCACTCCTGATAATCGGCGGGCGTGTGAGAAGGGAGCGTTCCCTGGAATCCGGCGGCGGGGTATTGAAAAGCGAGCTGTTCCGGTTTGATTTTGACGATGTGCTCAATCTCGAGCCGGAAATTTCTCTGAATGCCGAACTGACGATGCTTTACAGAGAAGACGGCCCTTCCACGGTTCGCTATCTGAGACGCTTCACTCTTTCCGGCTGGAACCATCGACAAGGTTTCTATCGGGACGGAGAGAAGGAAGTGGATTCCCCCGAAAGGCAGCCGATTCCCGTTGCTCTGCCGAAAGGACCGGAATCCTGGCCGCCGGGACCCACCTCGGCACGGGTGGCGACACGTCAGGAATACTATCTCATCGCATTGGACCCGGATTCCTTTTTTGCTCTGGATTATCCGGTATCGGTTGAACCCTGGAAAATCTGGGATGATGCGTCTTTCACTCGAGCCTACGCCGTAGAGTCTCTCTCTTCGGTGGCCGGACCATGGGAACTGATTGATGCCGACAGCGACGACATGCCGGATGAGTGGATGGAGTATTACCTCAATGGAGGAGATGACGAGTACTATATGGATCTGGCCGAAGAAATCCTCGGAGAGATGGAAGGGACCTGGAACCGGGCATCGGCCATCGAGAAATGGTTTCGAGAAGAGTTCCGCTACTCCCTCAGGCCGGGAACAGCCCCTGACGGCGATCAGCTTTCATGGTTCCTCACCGAGACTCGCCGGGGATACTGTTCCTACTTCGCATTTGCCATGACCCGGATCTGCCGGGCCGCAGGAATACCCGCCAGAGTCGCCGTGGGATTCCTCACCGATCCCCAAAACTCCACCCTGGGGTTTGTCCCTGTCAGATCGGACCAGGCTCACGCCTGGGTGGAAGTTTGGCTGGATGACTACGGCTGGATCGGATTCGATCCCACTTCCGACATTATGGCCCCGGGGGAAGAATATCCGTTTCGGTTTATTTCTCCGGATGAATGGCTCCCGCTTGTCGAAGAAGTTCTTACAAAAAGTGGTGAGATCAGCATCGCCGTGGATGATTCTGAGGACGATCGGGAATCGAATCCGGGATGGTGGAACCGGACATGGTCGGCGGCAGGACGGAAACCCTTTCTTCTCGGCCTTTTCATGCTTGTTTTAATTGCTTCAGTCTATTTCCCCGGGCGAATCCTGCCTGGAATACATTTCCTGTTATCGCGTTTCTCAGCCTCATACAGACGTCGGACCACAGCGGCCTGGAGAAGGTTTTCCGAGAAATTGATACGAGCCGGAATCAAGCCGGATGTCGATGAAACTCCCCTGGATTGGGCCCGGAAAGCCGAATCCCAAGGTGTATCCGGATTTGCCGACTGGACTCGCTTATTCCTGAAAGCCGAGTATTCGGTCAGTTTTTCAGCCCGGGACGATGCCGACACACGTAGCATCTCCGGGGAAGCCCGCGACGCGTTCCATAAATTCTCTCGTGTAATGAGACTGCGATCGATTTTCTCGCCGGGGTGGAAGGGTCGATGCCCATGGTGAGGTTGCAATTGATCCCGGCTGTCATTGTGATTCTTTCCATATCGGTCCTCCGCCCGGTCTGGTCCGACGAAATTGAAGACCTTCTCTCGGAAGTCGATGAGGCTGTGGCGGACGAGAGCTACACTAGGGCGATTTCCCTGCTGGAAGAAGGTAAAGCTTCATTTCCTGAAGATCCTCGTCTTCCCGCAAAAGCCGGTCGGCTCTACATGGAAAGGAAGCTGTATCGATTGGCCATTGCCGAATTCCTGGCTGCCGATGAATTGGGCCCCGACAATCCGGAACTTCGGTATGACATGGCGGCCACATACGGATACCTGGGCGACAATATGACCGCCGCACAGGTCTTGGAGGATCTTCTTTCAAGCCTGGAGAACGGGTCTATGATGCCCTGGAATCCCGGACTCAGAGACGACGTTGTGGATGATTTGAGTTGGATGTATTTCAAAATCCACCGGCTGGACGCGGGAATTGAGCTTCTTGAGAGGGCCCTTGCAGAGAAATTTAATCGGAATTGGGCCCAAACCCTGGGCACCTTGTACTCCGGAAAGTACGACCTGGAGAAATCACGATACTGGTATGAGCGTTCCATCGAGGATGCCATGGAGGCGGATGATGAATACTTCGCATCAGTGGCGCGATACAATCTGTCCCTCCTGGAATTCTCGTTCTACCGGTATGATGATGCCCGCACCGAAGCGGAATTGTCCGTTGAATTGAGGAATCGGGCCGGAGGACATCTGGTATTAGGCGAACTGGATTTCCTGGAATGGAATCTCAAGAACGCCTTGGATTCATATCGAGTCGCAGAAAGTCTGGATCAGACCCCGCTCTCCCGGATGGATATCGCCGCATTTTATCAACGTATCGGCCGTCCGGACGAGGCCGTCAGGCTGGTGGAAGACATCATCGAAGAATCGGATGAAAGCTGGATGTACCACTACGGCCTGGATCGGATCCGATTCGAATCCAGCCTGCATTCGGTACTTCGGGATTCCTTTCGCGATAAAGCCGAAGTCAATGCCCTCACACCGGAATACGGAGTATTTCGGCGTTTTGAATCAATGGTCCGCAGAACGGAATGGCGGCTTCGGGCCATGTATCACGACAGGAAATACAGAGGTCTGACTGTACGGATAGCGCGTGAGCTGCACAACGAAGGGAATGAGTTGGATGCCGCGTGGAATGACGCCATGGCGAATCGAGGATACCGCCGCAATGCGGTGAAGTATTTTCAGAAAGCCCGGGAGCTGGAAACGGCCATTATGCCCAGAGCAGAACCTTGGTATCTTCTGGAGATAGGCACGGAACGAAAGGACCTGCGGATGATTATGGAAGCCTTGAACGGATTCTCTCCCCAAGAGGACGATCCCCGGGAGCGTGGATTGCGCCTGCTTTCCGGATCGATCGGACGAGGAGCGGCAAGGGACACCAGGATGTCTTACATAGGGGAACTCTATCGGATGAATCCCGGCGGACTGAGATCTTACGGTCTGAGTCTGCCTATCGTGCTCAATGTCTCCGGAGAGGAAGGCGGGAGACTGAAACGTCAATTATCCCGATTGCTGCGGCGGACAGGCTACAGCGTGAATCGGCAGTCGGCCGAACGATCAGTCTCCTCGGTTATCACAGTCGCCAGGGATGGAAGCGGGAATCTTAAATGGTTCATGGCCGATCCCCAGGGAAAGACGAAGGCGAGTCTGGAGACTCAAGGTGATATCAGTCCCCGTCGGAGGGCGGAAGCTCTCGGCGGGCTGCTCGATCTGTTTTATACCACCCCTGTGGAAGGCTCGGTGAGATGAAGCTGTTAACCGAACCGGCGACGGCCGCCCCGGTGGATTGTCCCTATCTGCCTGACCGCGCTTTTGTTCAGGATTATTTTTTTGCCACCGAACTGGACGAACATGAGTTCGGCATCCTGCTGGAAAACGGATGGCGGCGATTTGGTCAGTTCTTTTTCAGGCCTCGTTGTCCGGGCTGCCGATCCTGCATTCCCCTGCGCATCGATACCGATAAGCTGCAGCCGACCCGCAGCCAAAGGCGCGTCCTTGCCAAAGGCAAAGAGATTCAGGTCCGGGCCGTCCCGCCCAGACCCTCCAACGAGGCATGGCGGGTGTATAGAAACCATTCCAAAGGTCAATTCGGCCGGGATGTCACCAGAGAGATTTTTGAGAGTACATTCTTCGATCACGCGGTTCCGGCATATCAGTCCGAATATCGATTGGACGGCAGACTGATCGCCTTGGGATTTCTGGATATCGCGGAATCGGGCTACAGCAGTGCGTATTTCGCCTTCGATCCCGAATGGGCGAAATTTTCACCGGGTGTTCTCAGTGTCTTCCGGGAAAGTGACCTCGTACACCAAGCCGGAGGACGCTGGTACTATCTGGGCTACTGGATCTCCGGCTGCAGTTCAATGGAATACAAATCCCGATTCTCGCCTCATCAGATACTGGATTGGACCATAGGCCAATGGCGTGACACCTGATCCGGGAAATCAGTTCAGGATGTACTGCAGCGCGATATAGACTCCATAAAGAGCCAGAAGCCATACCCCCTGCCATCTCCGGAAACGTCCGTCTTTCCCCATGCCGATAAAGACTCTGAATGAGACAAGAATCAAAAGCATCGCCGGAAAATGGAAACGGAAGAACGTCGGCGGAACAGAGAGCGGTACCGCAAGGGACGCGGCTCCGATGACGAACAGGGAGTTCAGAACGTCGGCTCCGACGATGTTTCCCACCGTGATTTCCGGATGACCTTTCCGTATCGCCGCGATGGCGGTAGTGAGTTCCGGAAGACTCGTCCCCAAGGCCACCATCGTGGCGGCGATGACGTCATCCGGGACGCCGAGACGTCCGGCCGTCTCGCTGGCCGCCGGGATGAGAAGCCGCGAAGCCGTGATAACCAGGGCCAGGCCGCCCAATAGGGTGACAAGCGTCATCGTCATAGACAGTTCGTGCTTGTGTTCGGATACTTCCATTTCCGTACCGACGAGAACCGAGGAATCCTTCCCTGATCGGGCCCAGCGGTAAGTCATCACCATGTAAGTCATCAACAGGGCAATCAGCAGCAAACCCATGGGTCTGCTGATAACCGGATCCTCGGGGTTCAGCAGCAGAGCCCCTCCGGCCAGGGCCACCAGCAGAACAGCCGACCCGATCTGCCACCATCCTGTGCGGTTGAGAATCCACTTATTCATCGGCGGCGCGGCCACAAGGGCGGTCATTCCGAAGATGAGTCCCGTGTCGGCGATGATGGATCCGACACCGTTGCCCAGGGCAAGACCGGGATTCCCCATGAAGGCCGCCATCACCGAGACGAAGGCCTCAGGCGCCGTCGTTCCCAGACTGAGGATCGTGGCACCGATGACGATCTTGGGCAGCTTGGTCCGCAGCGCCAGATCAACCGCCCCGTCTATCATCCAGTCGGCGCCCTTGGTCAGCATAAGTACCGTCAGAGCGATCGCCAACAGCAGTCCCCATGTCGGAATGCCGGCGAAGACATCTCCCAAGGCGTGCTCGTCTACAAGATAGGCCCAAATCTTCATCCCGTCATTATAGAAATATGTCCACAGAGCGCCCAGGCCGGTTGGAAATCAATGCAGGAATAAAAAAATCCCTCGAAGGTCTTGATCAAAACACCGAGGATTCGGTATAACTCTGTTCACCTGATGCGAAAGTAGCTCAGTGGTAGAGCTCCACCTTGCCAAGGTGGATGTCGCGAGTTCGAATCTCGTCTTTCGCTCATTTCACCGCCCGGTAAAACGGGCGGTTTTTCTTTTATAACAGCTGACGGGCTGCAGAATAAGTGTCGAGCACACGGTAACTGTACAGAGGTTCAATCCCGGGTTTTTCGACGATTCTCGTCGGCCACGGCCTGGGCCTTCAAGGACAGCTCGGCCGCCTTGAAGGCATGCTCCTGCGTCATGGCATTTTCACTCCGGTGCAGCACGTCCAGTATCAGCCTGCCGAAATAGGGAAAGCCCACTTTCCCGCGGCAGTCGATCATCACCTCGTCGTGGTCGTCCACCATGAAAATCTTGTCGCCTTCACCCCGGGTGACATCAACATACTTGCGAATCTCCAGGTATCCGTTGGTGCCCAGCACAAAGGTCCGGCCGTCTCCCCAGGTCTTCGATCCGCCGGGATTGAACCAATCAATACGGCAGTACGCCGAGGCACCGGTATCCAAGGTCAGACTGGCTTCTCCAAAATCCTCCAACTCCGGATACTCCGGATTGCCGATATTATCCACCCTGGCGAAATTCACTGAGGCATCAACGGCCCCGGCATAATAGAGGAATTGTTCAAATTGATGAGAACCGATGTCGGTCAGGATTCCACCAAATCGTGACTTGTCAAAGAACCAGTTGGGTCGACTCGATGGGGCCAGATTATGCGGAGCCAGATTGAGGACCTGTATCACCTTGCCGACGGCACCGTCCCTGATGAGTTCACCAGCATGCCACGCCGCTTCATTGCTGAGTCTCTCGGAATAACACACCATGTATTTCCGACTCGTTCGCTTCACCGCCGCCTTGGCTGATTCCAGCTGATCTATTGTGGTGAACGGCGCCTTGTCGGTCAGATAGTCCTTGCCTGATTCCATGACATCAATACCGATGCCGCAGCGCAGGTTTGGTATGGCCGCCGAAGTGACGAGCTGAATCTCCTTATCCTCAAGAATCCGGCGGAAATCATCCACGACGACGGCCTCGGGATGGTCTTTTCTGACCGTCACATACCGGGCCGAATCCGGTTCATAGATGTATTTCAGCACGCCGCCGGCCGCCGCAAGTCCGGCGATCTGGCCGTAGATGTGGCCGTGGTCGAAATGGGAGGCGGCAAAGGCGAACTCGCCCTTCTTCACCACTTTCTTATTGCCCGACATATCGGGTGCGTAGTTCATTCCATCTCGTTTCATGTTCTCATCTCCGTTAGAACGATTTCGACATCTCATCGGCGGAGGCGATGCCGGGGTCGACCGTCTTCTTCTCGAAGTTCGAATTTTCTATCAGCTCATTCAGCATCGACTCATAGGCGGCGCCGTCCAGGGGCATCTCAACGGTTGTATCCTTGAGCATGCTGTAAAGCATGGCATTGCCGAGTTCGACGGATCGTATGCCCTCGATGCCTTCAGCAATCAGATTTCCCTCTCCGGATACGGCTTTGACAAAAGCGCCGATAACGGCGGCATGCTCCTGAACCGTCGCCTCTTCAACGGGGACTCGAACTTCCCAGACGGGCGGCTTGGCAAATCGCTCGGTTGTCGATGACGAAAATTCGGCTGTAGGGATTTCGTTTCTCAACCAGGATATTTCATCATTTTCTATGATGAGGCGGCCCCGTTCGGCGGCAATTTCCAGACGATTCGTTCCCGGGGCTTCGCCGGTTGACGCAATGAAAACACCGGTGGTTCCGTCGGGATATTCCAGATACGATGTGACTTCATCCTCCACCTCGATTTCATGATACTTTCCCAATGCGCCGAAAGACCTGACTCGGCAGGGCATACCAAAGAGCCATTGCATGAGGTCCAGCTGGTGAGGGCATTGGTTGAGCAGAACGCCTCCTCCCTCACCCTTCCATGTGGCTCGCCATCCTCCGGCCCTGAAATAGAACTCAGATCTAAACCAGTCTGTGATGGTCCAGTTGATCCGGCGGATTTTTCCCAGTTCGCCGTTGTCGATGAGACTCTTCAGCTTCCGGTAAATCGGACGGGTCCGCTGATTGAACATCACGGCGAAAACAAGATCCTGGCGGTCTCGATCCTCATAGGCCTTGATGGTCCTTTCACAGTCGGCCTTATGGACTCCCAGAGGTTTATCCACCAATAAGTGGATTCCCGCCTGGATGGCATCAAGGCTCAAAGGCGTATGAAAATAATGGGGAGTGGCAATCATCACGGCATCGATAGCACCCGAATCAAACATCTTCTTGTGATCCGTGAAATGTTCGGTGTCCGGAAATGCCTCAAGTCGTTTGCTGTCGGCGTCACAGACCGCCGCAAGCTCGGCTCCCGGTACGGCTCCGGATGCAATTTGATTCGCATGGCCGGCGCCCATGGCACCGATCCCGACAATTCCAATTCTGATCATTCTCAATTCCTCTCTCGGCATAATTATGCCCTTAAGGGCACATAATGATATTCGTAGACGCGCAAGTATGTGCGGTATACGATCATTCCATGAGCATCGGCATTGAAGTTCAGACGATTTTTTATCGTGAAGTGGGTCCCGACTACACCTTGGATGATCATGAACACAAGCTCTATCAGTGGTATGCCTGCCTGCAAGGGGAAGTCACGCACAATGTGAACGGCAAAGACTATGTCCTCAAACCTGAACAGTCCCTTCTCATCCCTCCCCTGGCGAAACGAAGTCCCTTCAGCTCGGGAAAGGCGCCCGGATACATCGTGGCTCTATTTGAATCCGGATCCCTTTCCCTGGACGATTATCCCGAAGGCGTACTGGATACCCCCGAGTCTCTTCGGTTGGACCTTTTTGCCCTGGTGAACGAGCTCAAGAAACCCGGAGGCGGGGACAGTGTAATTCTCTGCCATACACTTCTCGTCCGCCTTCTCATCGGACTGCGCAGATCGGTGAGGAACCGGTATTCCTCCTCTCGGCTTTCGCCCCTGAATGCCGGTGTACGGGGTGCCGTGGTGGAGGATGCCGACGCATTCATGCAGGCGAACTGCCACCGACCGCTGAGCCGGGAGGACGTGGCCCGGTCGGTCAACTATTCGGCCCCCCACCTGGCTCGAATTTTCAAGTCGGTCACCGGAATCACACCCGGTCAGCGACTCAAGGATATACGAATAATGAAAGCCAAGAGCCTCCTTCTCGACAGCACCATGAGCATCACCCGAATCGCCGGAGAGCTGGGATTGAGTTCCTTCAGTCATTTTTCCCATGTTTTCCGTGAAGAGACCGGGATGACCCCAGGAGAGTACAGGCGGAGCGGCGGTCGGATTTACCAGGGGGAGTAACGGGATTGATCCGAAAACTCCATAACTTTATTTCAGTCCGAACAGTTCCTTCATCGCATCGATGTTGCGCTCGTTCTTCACGTTCAAATCTGAATACATCGCATCGATTCGGCCGCTGTAAAAATCCACAACCTTATGACGCACCAGTTTCATCGTTGAGTTCACCAGCTGATTGTCCTCGCTGAAGGCTTTGGGTATCACCTCGAAAACCGCCGGACGCCATGCCGGCGGGATGGTTTTACCTCCGTCATCCGCATCGCGATAAGCGTCGAATTCCGACATCAGAACATCCAGGGCGCTTTCCGCCGAGGTGACGCCTTTTTCCTTGAAAAGTGCTTTACAGACTCCTTCTTCCAGGGTCACCAGTGCGGTGGTGTACTTTTTCTGATCGTTGTAAACCATGATCTGGTTGAAGACGCCGGTGCGCGAAACGATGACTTCTTCAATTTCCTCCGGCGGGTATTTCTCTCCGTCCGATGCGATGAGCAGGGCCTTTTCACGGCCCACCACCATCAGAAATCCGTCCTCCTCGAAGTAGCCCAGATCCCCGGTCCAGAGCCAGCCGTCCCGAAGCACCTCGGCGGACGCCTCGGGATTTTTGAAATAGCCCTTCATCACATTCTCGCCCCGGATGACGATCTGACCCTTTTCGCCGGGAGCGGATTCCTCGTTGTCGGTTTTCATGATCCGGCATTCGATTCCCGGCATCACCATCCCCGAGGTGCCGAATTTGTGACAATCGGGAGTGTTGGCCGAAATGATGGGCGCCGCCTCGGTGAGCCCATAGCCCTGATAAATCGGGACGCCCATGGCAGCATAGAACTCCTGTTGTTTAACTTCCAGAATGGCTCCGCCTCCGACGCAGTAGAGGATGTTGTCACCGAAAACGGTCTTGGTCTTAGAGAAAACCAGAGTTTTCGCCAGCCGGTGAGCAAAACCGTACCGCAGTCTGACGCCGATTGACGGCTTGCCGAACCCATCGCCGACAAGCGCCACTCCGGCCCGGATGCCCCGGGTAAAGATGCCGTTGATGAAAGAACCCTTGGCCGCCACACCTTCGGAGATCTTTTTCATGAAATTCCCCGTGATGGCCGGAACGGTAAGGATGAATTGGGGACTCCGTTCTTTGAGGTTCACGGGAATGTTTCTCAATATGCTCAGTGCCCCTTCCCGGGCATCCACGAAGGAGAGCGTGATGGCTCGCGCCAGACCGGCATAGGTGGCGACCGTGTGAGCGAAGGAATGATCGAGAGGCAATATCACCAGTGTTTCAAAAACACCCGTGGGAAGCCCGAAGTGCTCCACGGCGACAGTGGCATTCGCCCAGTAGTTCAAATGAGTCAGCATGATGCCTTTGGGATTACCGGTTGTCCCCGAGGTGTAGCAGATATTAACTGTATCGTCCTCACCGATCGCATTCTTGGAGTCTCCAACGGATTCCGGAGCGGCGGCGAACATCTCGGCGCCGGCGGCTGTCATATCGCTCCAGCAAATCCAATGCTCTCCGGATTCCAGTTTCAAGTCGGCCAGCACAGTACGTTCCTCATCTGCGAGATCATCCAGAATCACCAGGAATGGTTTATTCTCCACCTGATTCCAGGTAGCCAGAAGTTTCGGCAGAGTAATGCGGCTGACAACCACTGCGAAGGCTTCCGAATGGTTCAGGCGAAATGGAATCTCTTCAGGCTGAAGCTTCAGCGACATCGGAACCGACACCAGCCCGGCCTTGAGCAACGAGAGTTCAGCTATCACCCATTCCGGCCGTCCTTCGGCGATCAGTCCGACCCGGGAACCACGGTCGAAGTTCATTTTCAGCCACCATGAAGCCAGCTCATCGGAAATCCGGTCGGCTTCCCGGAAGCTCGTATCCTTCCATCCCGAATCGGTTTTTCCCGTCAGATAGGCGCGGTCTCCGAAGGCTCTTACAGCCTCGTCGAGAAGTTGGATGACTGTTCGCATGTGTTGACTCCTATGATCCGATTTCAACCATAATAAAGTGCTGACATGGATTTTAACAGAATTATGTTTTCTGTCCGAATAATCCGGATGACCTCCGATGTCGTCTCGGTCTATTCTGACTGCCATGTTTCGATGCACAATCTGCGGCGAATGCTGTCGCGGCGATCAGGCCGTTTGGCTGAACTCCCTGGACATGAGCCGTCTGGCCGATTATGTGGACCGGAACGGACTTCGGAGCCCCGCATTGGCGGATTGCCCATCGCCAGAGGACTTTCTCGTGAAGCAGCGCATTGTTATCGTCGAATCCGGCCAGAACGGTGCAATGCGGCCGCGCCTCCGATTCCGTCCCGGTCCGGCGGGACCGAGCTGTCCGTTCCTGGTGAACGATCTGGACGAGAAAGGTCGTCTCTGGGGAAAATGCTCACTCCATGACACCCGGGCCAAGCCTCTCGTCTGCCGTCTGGCGCCCCTGGCCAGGACGGTCGATCTGACAGACGGCAGCGAAGTCTGGATGGAAGTTCCGCCTGTGGCCGGATGTCCCGGCTGGAAAGCCGGTGAGGAGCCTCCTCCGGAGGGCCGAGCCATTCCCGACCCGAACCTCGAAGTGGGCATGCGGGCGGACCTTGACGGGGAAATTGACTATTTCCGGCGGCTCACCGTCGTCTGAGAGACTGAACCGACTCCGGTCGAAACTCACTTACTCCCCGGTCTCACAGGCGGTTATACTACACTGTATGGTGATATCCCGGCGTTTCGCGGTCGTCGCCCGCGCATCATCGTTGGCCCTGAGTGTTCTATTCTATACCGTGACATGGTTCATTGTGGATTCCATTGTGCGAAAGAACGGTTTGGGATTCATGGAGCGTATCCAAATCGTCGGAACGGTATCGGGCATGATCGCGGCTGCTTTCGTCCTCCATGTATCCAGGAACCTTGTAGCTCAAAGCGCGTCTCTTCTGGTCCAATTCCTTGCCGGACTTTTCCTAGGGGTAGTCAGCGGACCGGATGTTTGGATTAAAGTTCTTTGGATTATGCCGTTAACCATTCAACTCGGCATTGTGATGAACATCATGACTTTCATTCCGTTCACCTTTATCGTTCTCTATACGAATTTCAAACCCGCCGCCGGTACTGTTATATGGGGTCGGTCCCTGCCGGACGCCGTTGGCCGGGATCGCTTGGTGAGTCTGATCATTTCTGCCGGTGCAATACTTGTTGTCGGTGCCGGACGGTGGCTGTTCGATCGTTTGATGCACCAAGACTTCCTGGTGGAAAACCTCAAAACCAATCTCCTCAAGCTCACTCAGGCCAACTATGATTTTCAAAAATACGCGGCAGACACCGAAGAGACCACTCTGAAACGGGAGCGATTGAGAATTTCCAGAGAAATTCACGATACCGTCGGATACACAATGACCACACTGCGCATGATGCTAGAGGCGGGAACCGACCTTATCTCCGAATCGCCGTTAAAACTGGAATTGCAGCTTAGAAAGGCATTGGACCTGGTTAATCAGGGCCATGAAGATATTCGATTGGCTTTAACCGAACTACGGGAACGTGAGTCGATCAGGCCGAGAGGACTCAAGGGCCTCAAGAAACTCATTGACCTGTTTTCCGAAACGACAGGTGTCGCCGTTCGCACCGAATGGGGCGATTTACCCTGGAATTTTCCAGACGCCGTCGAGGGTGTGTTGTACCGTTTCGTCCAGGAAGGTATGAGCAATGCCCTGTCCCATGGGAATGCCACTTCCATCGATATTCATTTTCGCTTGGAGGAAGACGATATCATCGTCAATATCGCCGATGACGGCATCGGCGCGGACGTTCTTATTGAGGGATTAGGTCTGCACGGAATGAGAGAGCGGGTTGAGTCCTGCGGAGGACGGCTGGAAACCCGGAGTACGGGCGGAGGATTCCTTCTCCATGCGCAAATCCCCATGCTGGAAGAAAGGGCAATATACAATTGAAGAAAATCCGTCTGCTGATCGTCGACGACCAACTCTTATTCGCTGAGAGCCTGGAAACGGTTCTCACACTCCGATCGGATAAATTTGAGGTGGCGGGCATTGTGAACAACGGTAAAGAAGCCCTCGACTGGGTGGTGTCGAACCATGCCGACATCATTCTCATGGATGTCCGGATGCCGGTTATGGATGGAGTTGAGGCGACCCGCCTTATACGCGAGATTGTTCCCGACGCGAAGATTGTGATGCTCACAACATTCCGTGATGATGAGTACGTTTATCAAGCACTCAAGGACGGGGCTGTCGGTTATATGCTGAAAAATACGCCGGTGGAGGACCTTTTCTCCACGGTCGAAGCCGCATCCCACGGGGTTGTCCAAATCTCTCCGGAACTCCTTCCCGGCATTGTTTCCCACTACCATGGACAGGAGGAATCGCACACACCGGAAAAGCCGAATTGGATTGCGTTCCTGAGCTCACGAGAGAAAGAGATACTGCAGCTTATGGCTGAGGGCAGGGCGAATCGACAAATTGCTGAAAAGCTGTTTCTCGCGCCCCAGACAGTCAAGAATCATGTCAGCCAGATTTACTCGAAGATCGGCACCAAAGATCGAATGGAAGCCGTTCGATTGGTGAGGGATCTCGGAACAGACCTCAGACTTCTCTGAAGAACAAGATCGGTACGGCGACGTGTCGGCTCGTCATGAGTACCGAATATCGGTACTTGTTGAAGTACCGCGGTAACTGGTGCATTTCTCTTGAACGTATACGCTGTATTTATCACATGAAAAAGGAGTCAACTAATGAAGAAAGCATTGGCGATTGTCTTAGTTCTCGCCCTCGCGGCCGGTGACCTGTTTGCCGGCGGAGGAGCTGAAGCGGCCTCGGGCAAGACCAAACTGGTTTTTACCAGCTGGAGAACCGAGGATATCGAAAGAATGAACAGAATCAACAAAGTGTTCATGGAGGCGAATCCCGATATCATCGTTGATTTCCAGCCCATCAAGGATACCGAATACGATGCTCAGCTGAAATCCTCGCTGGAAACAGGCGTGGCTGCGGACATTGTCTTTCTCCGATCCTATGACAGCGGCCGACAAATCTGGGATACGGGAAAACTCCTTCCCCTGAACGATGTGGTACCGGCTCTGGCGGAATTCCCCTCGGCGGCCCGGGGTGCATGGAGCACCGATGACGGTGTTCTCTACGGTGTCCCTTCTGTCGGCGTAACCCACGGTGTCTATTACCAAAAGGACATCTTCGACCGATACGGCCTGGAAGCCCCGGTCACCTGGGATGAGTTTCTCGACGTATGCGAAACCCTCAAGGATGGCGGTGAGATGGTCTTCGCCCAAGGCACGAAAGAAGGCTGGCCTCTTTATGAGGTTATCTTCAGCGGTCTCGGCGCGAATTTCTACGGTGGAGAACAAGCTCGTCAGGATCTTATGGCGGGCAAGGTGAAACTGACAGATCCACAATTCGTAAAGGCATTTGAGAAAATCAACGAACTCCAGCCCTACTTCCCCGATGATTATGAAGCCATCGATTACGTCTCTATGCAGCAGCTCTTCGGCACAGGCCAGGCTGCGATGTTTATCGGGGGCAGCTGGGAAATTGGGATTTTTGAAGACCTGGGTTCGGGCGAGGACGCCGTCGGATTCTTTGCTCCGCCGGTGGAAAAGAGGGGCGACCAACTGAGTTACTGTTTCCATGTAGATGCGGGCATCGGACTAAACAAGGATTCGAAAAACCTTGATGCCGCCAAGCGGTATATCCAATGGACCGCCACCCCCGAGTACGCTCAGTTATTAATGAATGAACTTCCGGGGTTCTTCTCCTACACCCCCGGGGATTATTCCATATCCAATTCCCTGGCCAACGACATGATCGCCGCAGCGTCCGGCGCGGACGTGACAGTTCGCACTGTATGGGAAAAACTTTCGGCCCAATCACCCAGCGGCAATATCCTGATGTGGGAAGCTCTTATAGACATGTACAACGGTGTAAAAACACCCGAGGAAGCCGCCGCACATGTTCAGAAGGGCTTGGACACCTGGTACACTCCGTAGGGACAGCCCGGATTATTGTATTCGCATCCCAATCTCCACATCGAGATTGGGATGCGGCATCACCACAGGAGAAGAGACGATGTTGAAACGGGAAGGTAAAAGCCGCTGGTTTTTGCTTTGGTACATCATGCCGGCATTTATCCTTTATACACTGTTTATGCTTGTTCCCATCGTTAATTCCATGCGATTGAGCTTTTACACAGGGGACGGGCTAATCCCAACCGAATTTGTCGGTTTCGACAACTATATCAAACTCTTTACCCAGTATCCTTTCAACGAACGATTCTGGAACGCGTTCTGGAACAATCTAAAATTCTTCCTTATGGTCACCTTCTACCAGAATTTTCTTGGTTTTCTCGTAGCTGTTCTATTAACACGAGGTTTGAAAATCTCCAATCTCTTAAGGAAAATCAGTTTCATTCCAACCACGCTCTCAGTGCTCGTTGTCGGCTTTCTCTTCTCCATGATTTTCAATCCTATCTGGGGCATCTTCAACAAGATACTAACCGTGGTTGGGTTGGAAAACCTGATCAGGCCATGGCTCGGTGATCCCGCCACAGCCTTGCCTATACTGGCGTTCGTTGTCAGCTGGCAGTTCTTCGGAGAGTCCATCATCTTCTATACCGCCGGAATCGACGCCATCGACGAAGAGATACTGGAAGCCGCCCGCATCGATGGAGCCGGTTTCTTTCAGGAAATCGGACATATCATCCTGCCGTCGATTCTGCCCATCGTCGGTATCGTGACAATCCTTATCTTCGTCGGGGACTTCACTCAATTCGATATCGTCTATGCCATGTCCACCAGTATGGGAAATCCGGGATACAGCACGGATATTTTCGGTTCGCTCTTCTACCGTTCAGCCTTCAGTTCCCCGGAGCGCGGAGGGTGGGGTATGGGCATGGGCGCAACCGTCGCCACAATGATGTTCGTTTTCGTCTTCATCGGTGTCAGCCTATTTCTGTTGTTTTTCAGCAAAAGGAAGGAGAAGCTCTCGTGATTGCCGTCCACAAATGGTGGGCTAAGCTCATCAGCTACATCGTGATGGTTCTCTACGCATTGCTGATAATCTTCCCCCTCTACTTAATGTTCGTCACATCTTTGAAGAACAATCGGCAAATTTTCACCAAGCCGTTCAGCCTTCCAGGACCTATTGATTACTCGGGGTATATCAAGCTCTTTACTGTGTCACAATACCAAATCTATTTTCGGAACAGTATCGTCGTCACCCTCGTCACACTCGGCATAATTGTTCTGTTCACCGCATTGGCGTCTTACGCCCTAGCCAAATACCAGTTCCGATCAAGAGTCCTGATTTACGTGTATTTTGTCGCCGGCCTTATCATTCCCATCCGTCTCGGGACGATCGGCATTCTGAAGACGATGATCGGATTAAAACTGTTCGATACGTCCTGGAGTCTCATTATTGTCTTTGCTGCCATGGGCATACCCTTGGGAGTATTCATCCTTTATGATTTCATCAGGATGATACCCGAAGAACTGAGCAACTCGGCACGGATCGACGGTTGTTCCGAACACGCAATTTTCCGCCGTATCGTCATGCCCCTCACCAAACCGGCCCTGGCCACCGTGGCCATCGTGAATTTCATTCCTGTTTGGAACGACTTTTGGTTTCCATTAGTCCTGATACGTTCAAACTCGGTGAAGACCGTTCCCTTGGCAACCGCCCTGCTGTTTGGTCAGTTCGAGACGAATTTCGGTATGGTGTTCGCCGTTCTGTCGATGGCCAGCATACCAGTCATGCTTTTCTACCTGTTTTTATCCCGATATTTTATCAAGGGGCTCACCAGCGGGGCGATGAAGGGATAGCGACGCATCCTTCTACGTCAGGTACTGAATTCCCGATCATTTCTCACACCGCTCACTATCAACGGTTTGGTTTCTCGGATCAACTTTGATGTGAGCGACTAAGCGAAATCGTCGAAGGCCGGTTCGGACGACGATGTCGTGGTATGCGTAATCGACCGCTCGGTCATGTATGTGGTCGGTTGATTTCCCCTTCTCTGCTCTATCGGGCGGCATTGCTCATCGACCGAGTTGGTTTTACCATGGACGAATGGCAAAAGAATTGAATTTCAAACAGGAACTCGTGGGTCTTTTCGGTAAACCTGTGGCAGAGAATCCCACCCAGGTCATGGTGGAAGCCGCTTTTCGACATCATCACCTGGACTGGCGTTATCTGACCATGGAAGTGGATCCTTCCAATCTGGGCGACGCCGTAAAAGGCGCCCGGGCGATGGGCCTGCGAGGATTCAACTGCACCATCCCTCACAAAGTGGCCGTAATTGAGCATCTGGACGGGTTGGGAGAATCCGCCGAAGTGATGGGTGCAGTCAATTGCGTCGTCAATCGAAACGGACGTTTCATTGGCGAGAATACCGACGGCAAAGGATTCGTTACCGCGCTTGAGAACATCATCGATATCCGCGATCAGCGGATCGTCATTTTCGGCGCCGGCGGAGCGGCCCGGGCCATCGGCGTGGAATTGGCCATCGCCGGGGCATCCGCGCTGACCATCGTCAACCGCAGCGCCGGACGCGGCGAGGAACTGGCAACTCTTTTGAATACGAAAACCGACACCGACGCGGTGTTCGTCCCTTGGAATGGCGACTACGCCGTACCCGGGAACACCGATGTGGTGGTGAATGCCACATCCGTCGGGCTTTATCCGGACGTGGACGCGCGGCCGGCCGTGGATGTCGGCAGCCTGCGTCCGAATATGGTGGTTGCCGACGTAATTCCCAATCCCCCGGAAACACGGTTCATTCGGGACGCCCAAG
>JARGFR010000260.1 GCA_029210985.1 Spirochaetaceae bacterium
TCCGGCGGACCCTTCCATCGCCATACCGCCGCCAGGAAAACGATGGAGAGCATGAGAAACACCAGGGCGGGCAGAAGCAGGGGGCGGCGCAGCTTAGCCATTGTCGTCTCCGGGTTCAACATTGACCGGCTCACTCCTCAGAGCCGGTCCGAAAACCACCTCCTCGAATCCACCAAGTTTCATCACTCGGGTAACAGCCTTCCGGGCGTTGGCTTCGGAGCGTTCCAGTATACCGCCGTCGAGGGCCGACTGACGATTCGCCTCCCCCTGGGCGATCACCTGTGGCATGTAGTCCCCCATCCGCACCGGATTCAAGAATGCCTGTTCTCGAAGAAACATCTGACGGATAGTGGATTCGTCCGCATCGGAAGTGAAGATTTCCGCCGGCGGCATCCGAACCGTTGCCGAATCCCGTCCGTTGGGCGTCACGACGACGCCGCGTGTGAAGTCGACGCCGGCGGTCACCTGGTATTTTAAAGAGAAGAGGACTTCCTTATCCCCCCGCCAGAAGTTCTTCTCCTGAACGTATATCACTGAGCGATAGGTTTGATTGATGGTGGTAAGGCGGCTTAGGTTTCGGAGGCGCTGCTCCATCACTTCGGTCGGGCTGGGCCGACGTTCCGATCCGACGATGAGGTACGCTCCCAATCCGGCAATAACAACCGCCAAAAGGAGAAAGAGAACGTCCAGAGTGGAGATGCGGGATTTCCGAGACTTGCCGGCGGGCATGATTTCATTATGGACCCGCCTGCAATGGAATGGCAAACGGGTTTTTATCCGGTTATCATCCGCCCAGAGCAGCCGCGGCCCGGGTGTACAACGGCGCGTAATCGATGCCCTGTATCAATTTTGTGTCGCCGGAGTTCAACTTCCGTCGGAACTCCGCCTTCAGTTCATCGAGAGCGGTTTTGAGTTCCGGCGCCAAATCAGCATCGTTTTCCAGGAGCTTCGGTACATGGCCCGATGAGAGCAGTAAAACCGCCTCCACCTGCTGGACCACCGCGGCATCTCCGGATTCGGGAAACGAAAAATCCGCGGCACACGGCGAGCGCAGACCCGAACGAATCACCTCGTCCAAGCCGTCGATTCCGGCGGCCTCCCCAGGGTGAACGGCTTGCAGCCGGCAGAGGAAGGCCAAGGCGGCCCAGGTGACAAAGCGATGGGCGTCGGTCCGCACATCGGCCTCGAGTTCGTTCAGATTTTCATAGGAAGAGAAACTCCCGTCCTCCCGCCGTGCCTTGAGGAGGGATTGTCCGTAGCCGGCCAATTCTTCGGGACCATAGTTCGAAGGAAGTCGATCTTCGGCAAACGCCTCCAGCAGGGCGCGCAGTCGGCCGCTTGCGGCGGCCAGGCGTTCATAATCGTTCTCTTTGGCTCGGGTGAAAGTACGTGCGAGAATCATGAGCGCATTCTACTATCGGACGGAGGCCTCGCCAACCTTGGCGACATCCCACACTCCCGGAGACTCAAGTCAGGGCCGAATATCGAGCTTCCTCCGGTGAATCGTCCGAGTTCTCATTGAGTATCTGCTCAACCCTCCCGGATTCCTGAAGGAACAGGTCGATGATTTCGGGGTCGAACAGGATATCTCGGTTGTCCCGGATCCAATCCATGGCTTGCTCAAACGGCCAGGCCTCCTTATAGGGACGGACGGTGGTGAGGGCATCAAAAACATCGGCCAAACCGGTGATCCTCCCCCGGATGGTGATATCCGTCCCTTTCGGGCCTGAAGGATACCCCGAACCGTTCCATCGCTCATGGTGTGAGAGAGCAATATCGGCTCCGGCCCGAAGAATGGGACTCTTTGAATTCTTGAGAACCGAATGCCCGATGAGAACATGGGTCTTCATGATTTTCTGCTGATCCTCAGACAGAGACGTCGACTGCATCAGAATGGCGTCGGGAATTCCCACTTTTCCGATGTCATGAAGAGGGGCGGCCCATCGCATCAGATCCACCTCTTCCCGAGAATCCCCTCTGAGTTCGGATAGAAGAGCGGCATACAAGCCGACTCGGGTGGTGTGCCGCGCGGTTTCAGGGTCCTTGTGGTCGGAAATGAGGCTGAGCACATTCAAGGTTTCTCTTTCCCTGTCCCGGATTTCGATACGAGCTTCGGCTTCCATATGGGCGATGCTCTTAAGGCGGCTCATCGCTTTCTCGAGGTAATCGGACATCAAATTGAATTCCCGTGCAAGTTCACCGATTTCGTCGTTTTGGACCGGTTTGACACGCTGACTGAAATCTCTGTTGACCATGATGCCGTTCATGTCGGAAATGATGTCCCGAAGAGGTTTCAGGGAACGATTGATGAACACAATGACAAAGACCGCCGCCAGAACGGTGGTGAGTGCGATCATGATAATCGAGTTCCATCTCAATAACGCGATGTCGCCGTAGTAGGATTTTTTAATGTCGGTAATAAAAACCGACCACCCCAGGGACGGTAAAAAGAAGCCGTACCCGACCCTCGGTTCGCCGGCGATGACTTCGTTCAACCAGACTTCGCCTTCTACGATGGCCGAGAAATCCTCCGGAATGCCCGAATCCGGTATTCGGGCACCGACGGAAATCTGAACGATGCCGTCTTCATCGAAAGCGATAATCCATTCACCATCGCTCCTGAGCATGGTGGCGGCGTAGGTGCGGACCGATCGTCGAAGGCTTTCCGTGTAGGCCGGATCGTTCTGCAATCCGTTTTCCAGCAGCAGACTCCATTGGTTGTCAATGTGCCGCGTCAGGTCTTCCGATTTGTACATCAGGAGCCGAGTCATCGCCCGCTCTACGCCGCGTTCGGCATACATACCCTGAATCACGCTATTCACGACAAGAGCACCGATGCTGACCGGTATGAGAAAGAGGAGCAAACGAATGCTTAATCCAAACCTGAGCTTTCGACTCATATTTTAATGATTCGAAAGAAAAACCCCGGAATATTCTGGGTATAAATGGCATAATTCTAGTCAAAGATGATGAAAAACACATCTCAAAAAAAATCGGACGGCAGCGGACTGTCCAATCTCGACAGAATCGACTCTGAGCTCGTCGGTGAAGTCTTGGAAGAAGTCCCAGAATTCTCCAGTATCGGACGAAGCGATTGGATCCAAGCCGTCGTCTTTCCTCTGGCGGCTTTGATCATCATTGCCGCCATACCTTTTTCCTGACAATAGCCGGAATCGGAGAAACCAATACCGCGGCTCTGCGAGATCTGCGGTTTGCCGGCGTTGAAAGCCCGATTCTCCGTTCCGCCGCCGTGGAAATCGCCGACAAACGGCGGGCTCTGGACGAGAAAGACGTACGTATCCGCCAGTATCAGGGACGTATCGCCGAACTGGACAATCGACTTCAGATTATCCAAGGGCTCATGCGGGATACCCTGCGCCGCAAGGTAAGTCAGCTTCTTGCGGAAATTGAATCCATACTCGGTGAAGAACGCCGACGGCTCCAAATCTTAGGACGAACGGATCAGCAGATTGATGCGGCAATTGATCGCCTCAAGACAAATCTCGATTCGGACTATACCGAGAAGATGGATGAATACAGAAATCTGGAACTTCAGGTCTACGAAACACGTCTGGCCGACCTGAAAAAGGAAAAGGCGGGGCTGGAAGCAGCCTTAGCCACAGCTGTCGACGAACGGCGAGATCTAACCGAGGAACTGAATACTCAGGAATCCGATCTCCTGACGCGGTTGTACCAGGAGAACGAACTCAGGGACATCGAAACCGCCGACATCCGTACCGATCTGGAAATGCTGCAGAAATCCAGTGAAGCTGAGAACTATTGGCTTGATGAGTTGGCAAGCCAATACCTGGGTCTCCTGGACTCTCTCTCCGCCGGTGATACGCAGAAAGCCGAAGAACATCTTCGAGCATTGGAAAGTCTGTTTGATGAATCGATGATCTCATCGCTGCCGGGAATCGCATCACGAAATGAAGCGGACAGGGAACTGGTGCGATTCTTCGCTTCATATCTCGATGCCGCAGGCAGGGAAGGTCAGCAAGTTCTTCCGGCGGAGGCGGTCCGACTTGTCGAGCTCGCGAAAACCCATACCAAAGAAGGACGGCTCCAGGAAGCGGAAATCACGTGGCGAAGACTGATGGCTCTTTGGCCGCTGATGGGAAGCACATTAACAGCCTATGTGGAGACAGCTGATTCTCTAGCATCTTCAAATTTCCAACGATACGCTGATGCTTCGGAATCCTCCCTCGAATTCAACGATTTCGGGACAGCATCGAGAAGCATGCGTCAAGGATTCGCAACGGTCCCGGGCAGACTTGGCG
>JARGFR010000261.1 GCA_029210985.1 Spirochaetaceae bacterium
TTTCTACGCAGAACTCTTCGAATGCGGCCGAAATCCAGACTGGCGGGGGGAGGGGCGGCCATACGCCTTCTCAGAGCCGGCCGTCGGGGGAATCGACCGCCGCCGGGACTCCAGAGGCGCCTGGACTCCCTGATCGCGTCTATGGAACCGATTCAGGATCCGACACCGCTTGCGGCGGCATCTAATGGTGGTGATATCCCCGACAATCCTCCCTCGGGAAGCTTCCAATCTCTGCTGTCTTCTTTACTTGGCCCGCGGGCCGGCTTGCGGGACGGCGGCGGCACAGAGGAGCTCGATCGGAATGGATCGGTTGAACGACAGGTTTCAGGATTGCGATCCGCCTTAGTTCATCGGCCGATTCTCGCGATTTTATCGCTGCTCATTCTCATGGCCGCCGCCGGCATGCTTGTTATTCCCGGGGCATGGGACAGGCTCTTTCGCCCTGCCGGCCACGGCATGGTTTCGCTGCGTCTGGTATTCCCGGCGGAAGCTCCGGACTATTGGATTGCCGGAGCCGAAGCTCGGGTTTTTCGTGAGGAGTCTGAATCCCTCAGCGAGGTGGCGAACCCGGTTCTCAGAGCCTCCGACGACGGACTGAGCCTGAAGAGCCGCCGCCTGACTCTGCCGATCGGCGCCTATCGTATCCGATGGAGCCTGGGCGACACGGTCAGCTGGACATCCTTTCGTCAGCCCTCTTTCCGGGAGATCCGGAGTCATGAAGGCGAACCTTTGGTATTGGAAGAGAAGCTCGGTGCACCGCCGGTTTTCCCGCTGGAGATCCACTGGGCTGCTGTTGACGCGATGACTCGTGAGGATATCGGTTCCGACGCCGTGATGACCTGGACGCGGGTTGACCGTTCCGGAGGGGATCTTGAATCAGGTGGGAACTACCGCATCACCATTTCTTCAAGAGGTTATCGGACGGCATCCTTCGCGATAGCCGTCAGCCCATGGAGGAAAGAAATCAGGGTGAGTGCGGCCTTGTGGCCGGAGCCTGCGGAGTTGGAATTGAGCAATAATTCCCGGCGGAGCATTATGCCGCGGTTGAACGGTTCGGGAACATTCCTGGACATGAGTGACGTACCTGTTCCACGTCGTATCGGGAAACTGGTGCCGGGAGAAACTGTGAGCCTGACGGTTCCGCCGGGACTCCACACCCTGGCCCCCGGATTTGGGCAGGCCGGTTTGATGAAGATTTCATTGGATGCCGGGGAAACAATTTCAGTGTTTGTCAGCTCTGATGACGAGGGTGAATTGACGATAGATTCCGGAGGTTAATCGTCGTCCCGCCGACCTGTATGCAAAATAAACCGATTCCTCTTACACTTCGGATATGACAAAAATGCTCATTGTGTTGGCCCTGAGTTTCGGAAGCGTCATTATCGGTTATATCGTTCAGAGAATAATGGACCGTTCAAACGGAAGCGTCGACTTATCCGACATCGCCAGGTGGATTAAACTCGTCACGCTGGCTGTTCTGCTGCCCTGGCCCATCCTCTTCACATTCTGGCAGATTGAAACCGTATCTTCCCGCTACATCCTGGTTCCCATACTGGGTCTCACTTCCCTCATTGTCGGAGGCCTCTCCGCACTGGTGTATATCCGAACGACGCGTATGGAACCGAATAAAGCCGGCTCCCTCTTTGCCTGTGGAATGATGACCAACCTGGGCGTCGTCGGCGGACTGGTCGGGATGGTTTTCTTCGGCAACGAGGGATTTCTCACCGTCCAGCTCTTCACGATGTTTGAGGTGTTCACTTACTATCTCGTGGTGTTTCCATTATCTCAGCAGCTGGGAATGGGACATGGAGGCCGCTTCCGATTCAATCCCAGACTTCTTCTCTCCAAGCCGATGTCGATGATTCCGCTGGGCTCAATCCTGATCGGGCTTATCCTCAGGGGATTGGGTTTTGCCGCACCGTCCTTCCTGAATCGCATCAGCGGCATTCTGGTGCCGACGGTCACCGTACTCATCGGATTTTCCATCGGCCTCACCTTGAAGGTATCCCAGATCCATAGATACCGGCGAGAATCGACGATGATCGCCCTGATCAAGTTTGTTCTGATTCCCGCCGTCATCATCCCCTTGGCCTACATACTCGGGATGAATAATCTGTTTGGCGGTATTGCATTCAAGATGATCGTGTTCCTGAGCTTCGGGCCGGTGGCTCTTATCGCCATGGTTCCACCCCAGATTTATGGTCTGGATCTGGATTTGGCCAATTCCGGCTGGCTGGTCACCACGGTGGGTTATTTCATCATCGTTCCGGTACTTCTCCTGCTCCTCGTCTGAGCCGACTGTCCAAGATGATGGTGACGGGACCGTCGTTGACCAGACTGACCCGCATGGAAGCGCCGAATACGCCGGTGAAGACCTTTCGCTCCAGGGCAAGGCCCAATTTCTCGACAAAGGACTCATAAAGCGGCAGGGCGATTTCCGGCGGAGCGGCGGGGTCGAAGGACGGACGATTGCCCTTCTTCGTGTCGGCCAAAAGCGTGAACTGGCTGACAACCATCGCATCGCCTCCGATTTGAGAGAGAGAAAGATTCATACGTCCTTCGGTATCCGTGAAGATTCTCATCCCGGAGATTTTTTTCACCATCCACATGACATCCTCCCGACTATCGTTTCTGGCGATACCTAGGAGTATCAGCAGACCTCGGCCGACGGACCGTGGTTGGTTTCCTTCGATTTCAACCGATGCTTCACTGACCCGCTGTATCACCGCTCTCATGTATTCCTCCGATATGTTAACATTCTCCCATGAAAACTTATCTGACGGGAGCCAACGGCGTCGCCGAGGCCATAAAAAGGGGACGCGGGATTCTCTATATCAGCCGGAAAGCCGGCCGTGCGGCATCTCTTGCCGAATTGGCGGCCAAGCACGGCGTCACTGTGAAGAACGTGAGCTCGGACGACATTCTGAGACTGATTCCGGGCATCGAGCATCGCGGTTACGCGTTGGAGACCGACAGTCCGGCGGGTGTGAGCAGAATTCGCTCTCTGGAAGACCTGTGGCCGACAGTCGGCGAGAATGCTTTGGTGATGCTTCTCGACGGCATCACCGATCCGCGAAATCTCGGTGCGGTGATGCGGGCGGCGGACCAATTCGGGGCTGATGCGGTTGTCGTCCCTCGAAGACGATCCGCCGGTGCCGATGCGGATACACTGAGTCGCTCTTCCGCCGGCGCGGTGGAATGGGTTCCTCTTATCGAGGTGACCAACATGGCGCGTGCCCTTGAGGAGTTCAAGAAAAAAGGTTTTTGGATCTGGGGAGCCGATATGGATGGAGAAGCATCTTCCAAGGTCAATCTCAAGGGTAAAACAGCCCTTGTTATGGGCAGGGAAGGTGAGGGGCTCCATCAATTAGTCAAAGACGGATGCGACGGTCTGATACGAATCCCCACAGGCGGCCGATTGGACTCGCTGAATGTGGCTACCGCCGCGGGAATTCTGATGTATGAATCCCGGCGTCAACAAGGATTCCCTTATTCCGGAAATTGACGAAACGGATTCCTCGGAGAAGATATTCAGCTCATTTTCGACGGCTAATCTTGTTCGAGACGCCGGTAATGTGTTAAATCCTTCTCGATTAAAAGATTGATATAAGGATAAATGACGAAATGGCCCAAGAATTTTCTTATGTGATAACCACGCCGTACACCCTCGCAAAGTCCCGCACCGGCGGCATCGTTTCCAGACTCTTCTCCAGAGTGGATTTGGAGCTGATCGGCGCACAAGTGTTCACTCCCGATGAAGACACCGTCAAGAAATACGCGGAATCCTTCCTGAAGCATTCGAATGACGATAAACCGGGCAGTGCCGAATTGCTCAGGGAGTATGTTCTCACCCATATGATACCGAGTAAAGGACGCGCCCATCGCGTCGCCATTTTCCTATTTCGCGGCGAAAACGCCGTCGGCCAACTCATGGATCATGTGGGAGCTTTGTATCCGGAAAATCGAAGCATTGAATCACTCAAGGGTGAAACGATCAGAGATACCTATGCGGATCTTGTCAAAGAGTCGGACGGCAGCATCTCATATTTTGAACCGGCGGTTCTGACCCCTCATTCTCAGGCTGAAGCGGAGGCCAACCTGCGCATTTTCGTCGATTTTTTGAGGAAGACCGACAATGTCGTCCATAATATGAGATACCCGGATCCTAAGAAAATCGAGAAGACTTTGGTGATTATCAA
>JARGFR010000262.1 GCA_029210985.1 Spirochaetaceae bacterium
AGATGCGAAAGCCTCTGGTATCGAAGTGATGAGGATAGAAGCACCTGAAAACCGTTCACTGCCGGCGATGTTGGCGCCCCAGTTGAGGTTGTCACTTCTTAATCTATCAAGAATTGAGACGGCCAAGGATTTTGCCTTACGAGGACTCCGAGGTCTTGCTGGATTTGCCAAATCTCTGAAAATCAAATTTCATGATATTGAGATTGGATTTGATACTGAACCGGAGCCGGGATTGGCAGACAACGGAGATTTGGAACATGATCTTCAATCACTATTTGAAGTTGTTGGTGAAGCTGCATCAAAGGCAGGGACTGTTCTTGGAATCTTTATTGATGAAATGCAGTACATTAAGGAAGAGCAACTCGCAGCGTTAATAACAGCCCTTCACCGGATTTCACAACTTCAATTGCCGGTAATGCTGGTGGGAGCTGGGCTTCCTCAACTACCTGGCCAATTTGGAAACGCAAAATCATATGCCGAACGACTCTTCGATTTTACGACAATTGGACCGCTGGAATCGCAATATGCAGAAAAGGCTCTGGTCGACCCGGCAGAGGACGAAGAGGTGGCATATGACCCCATGGCTGTTACGAGGATTGTAGAACTTACTCAGGGGTACCCATATTTCCTACAGGAGTGGGGATATCACTGCTGGGATATTGCACAAGAATCTCCAATTTCTACCAGTGATGTTGAGAGTGCTTCTGAAAGCACCATAGCGTCATTGGATGAAAGCTTTTTCCGTGTCAGATTCGACCGTCTGACTCCTTCTGAGAGAAAATATCTTAGGGCGATGGCTGAATTGGGGGCTGGACCACATCGTTCGGGAGATATCTCCGGAATTCTCGGGCGGGAAGTCCAATCGGTTGCACCCATACGAAGTGGCCTGATACGAAAGGGAATGATATGGAGTCCGAGTCATGGTGATACGGCTTTTACCGTTCCTATGTTTGATGAATTTATGCGCCGTATTGTTCCCGAATTTCCGGATTGAATCTTTCTTGAGGCGATTCCAAGACTTGCAGAAAACTAAAAAGGGACCGGATGACATCCGGTCCCCAAAGGAGAGAAGGAGAGAAAAAGACCTGTCTTAAGCAGTTGGAAGGATGACGGTATCCACGACATGAATGACGCCGTTGGAAGCCGCGATATCGGTCATGACGACCTGTGCGTCATTGATATAGACATTGCCCATGTCGATTTTAACGACAACCGAGTCACCCGAGAGGGTTTCTACGGACTTGCCATTCAGTGTCAGAACTGTTTCAGCGTACACCTCACCGGAAACAACGTGATAGTGAAGGATATCAGTCAGGGCCGGAATGTCGTTCAGTAGGGCATCAATGGTTCCTTCGGGCAATTTGGCGAAAGCATCATCGGTAGGTGCGAAGACCGTAAATTCTCCGTCGTTCGACAGAGTCTCAACCAGGTCTGCGGCGTCCACCAGTGCGGCGACGAGAGTGGTGAATCGGCCGTCGTCAACGGCGATTTCCGCGATTGATGGACTGGAAGCCATGTCCTCTTCAGCCATCATTTCTTCGGAAACCCTTGCGAAAGCCGCAGCAGTCATGACGACCAACAGAATAACGGATAAACGAATAATCTTACTCACTACAAAAGCTCTTGCAGTTATTTCATCCAATGGATGATATCAGCAATATAGACAAGGTCTAATATAATTACAAATATAAATATACAAAAAGACATTAAAGACATTTAATGTTGACATAACCTAGACAAAAAAAGGTATTGTATAGGTATGAGTAAAGGATACACCATTCGTATGGCGGCGCAGCTTTCCGGATTGACACCCTATGTCATACGGGCGTGGGAGAAACGCTACAACGCCGTAACACCAAGCCGCTCCGAGGGCAACCAGAGAACGTATTCGGAAGAAGATGTTCGAAGACTAAAGCTCCTCTCCGGTGCTGTTAAATCCGGTTGCAAAATCAGCCGCATTGTCTCCATGCCTGATGATGAATTGGAGCAACTCTCCGAATCGGACAGCACTCATCCTGATTCATCGTTGAAACAGCAAGCCAAGATTCTGATTGATTCTTGTCTCGAGGCTGTCTCAAACATGGACGCCGGGGATCTGGAAGATCACCTCACTCGTGCCGTGATTGATTTTGATATTATTGATGCGGTCGACATGGTTGTCGTACCCCTGATGGAAGAGCTTGGCGAAGGATGGCACCAGGGACGATGGCGGATTTCTCATGAGCATATGGCTTCGGCAGTTGTCAGAAACTTCCTGGCTAATCAGCTCAGATCGTTCGATTCCACAGAATCGGCCCATGCGGTCATCGTTATGACACCCTCGGGTCAACTGCATGAGTTGGGCAGCCTTAGTGCGGCTTTGGCTGCGGCGTCAGCCGGATTTCACGTCATCTATCTGGGTTCGAATATTCCCGCTTCGGAAATTGTCCGATCCGCGGACGAAACAGGTGCCGTTCTTGTTCTGGTCAGTATTGTATTTCCCGGCAGCACCACGAGAATCCGACAGGAAATTGATACACTTCGGAGATTTCTCCCGAAGAGCTGCCGTCTGATTATCGGGGGCTCGTCCGCCGGACCTTACCTTCTCGAGGGAGACATCCGCCATTCACAAAACATGAAATTGTTCAGGAAAGAACTGCTTGATATCCGTCGTTCCATACCGGTTTCAGACTCCCTTTCCGGGTAGCTGAAGAACATCGGACCGGATTCTCAGGAATTCCGCCGTTATCATGGCCGTTGCTCCCCAGACTACCACCTCACCGAATCGGAAACAGGGTGCATGTATACGTTGGCCATCTCTGATGAATTCCATCTTATCTTCTGCGTCATCAAAATCTTCAATCGGCAGCAAGATGATTTCTTCCACCTCCCGGGTTTCCTGGATGAACCTCGGCTTCTTTTGTATCCATGCCACCACAGGCAAAACCGACGTATGACTGACCGGAATGTAGAGCGGGCTCAGAACACCCAGGACATTTCGCCGATGAATCATGACGCCGATTTCTTCCCGGGTCTCCCGGAGTGCGGTTGCGATGAGGTCTTTATCCTCTTCCTCCCTTATACCCCCCGGGAAAGCGATCTGCCCGGAGTGACGGCTTCCGTTCGCCGCTCGGCGGATGAACACCATTTTTTTGTCGGGAAGGATAATCAGGAGAACCGCGCTGAGTCGAGCCCCGGGGGGAGTGGGATCGTAGTCGGATGTGATTCGTCCTCTTGGGGCCAATTTGGATTGCACGGCCAAACCCGGCAAGGGTTCAAGCAGGCGCTGTTGAAGGCGACGGATAAACAAATCGAAATCCATGTCGTTCATAAAATGATGGTCCGGCCGTATCAGGACACTATCTCTGTGAAGGTTATCCCGGAATACCGTTCCATACGGTTGATCAACCGCTCTCCGAATAATGCAGCCGGTGTCCAGAAGCCGCAGGTATTTTCTCTGACTTTCTTGTCTAAAGCCAAACATGCGGCCGCCTGACCGAGCATTTTGGCTGTTGACCCGTATCCCGGATCCATATCGCCTGTCACCCGAGTCCGGACGACTCGCCCGTCATTCCTCTTGCCGTAGAATTGCAAAGAGAAGGATCCTGAGCTGCGCTCATCTTCTCCGGGTCCCTCTCCGGGTTTGGGTAACACAAATCTTCTCAGCAGCCATCGTGTCGGCGGGAGCGCCAGAGCCAGCATAAACAATTTCGATTGCCGCACGGCCTTAGCCGCACTTCGCCGCCCATCTTTGCCGTCACCGGTGAGGGTCGACTCGTCATACTGAAAATCACCCCCGTACGCATGACCGGTGAGTAAGTTGGATCGAAAGACGACACGGGTATTGATGCCCGACATCATGAACGGTGCGGTCCAGGACTGGAATGCATCGTCGTATTCGGCCGCTGAGTGGTCATTCTGCGGGACGTTGAACCCGTGATCCTTACCGCAAAGCGAATATGGATCGGCCAATTCCTTTCGAAGATTCGGATCGGCAACGGCATCCTTGAAGGTGTTGAGCATGCCGGCGTATGTGCCCCCGGACAGACTACCCTCGAAGGCTTCGACGCCCATGTGAACCGACTTGCAGGGCCCGCCATGTTTTTCGCGTGCAAAATGCTGAAGATGATAAACGCCCAGATCGGAAGGGATGGAGTCGAAACCGCAGGCATGGACGATTCGGGCGCCGGTTTCCCGGGCTTCGG
>JARGFR010000263.1 GCA_029210985.1 Spirochaetaceae bacterium
GTTCTCCTGGTCGGGTGAAGGGGAATACCGCAGCTTCAAGGGAAACACGTCCTGTGCCGCGGGCACCGGTGGTTTTCTGGACCAGCAGGCCGAGCGTCTCGGGCTCTCATCCGCCGCCGAATTGGCTGAACTGGCCGAATCAAACACCGGGGAAGCCCCGAAAATCGCCACCAGATGTGCGGTTTTCGCAAAAACCGATCTCACCCATGCCCAGCAGGAAGGTTACTCCCTGGAGGCCATTGCCGACGGGCTGTGTCGCGGACTGGCGGGAAATCTTCTTGATGTCCTTCTGGATGGTCATCCCCCTGCTGAACCGCTGGTGTTCTGCGGAGGTGTATCCCGCAACCCCGCGGTGGCCAGACACATTGCCGAGCTGACCGGTATCACCCCTGTGGTGGATGAGGACTCTCCCCTCTACGGCGCCCTGGGAGCGGCATGGGAAGCCGCGGAACAAGGGCCGGCAGAAGCCGAGATTCGATTCAATCCCGACGATATCCTGGCGGTTCCTGTCGATATCGACCGGACAGACGGTTTTCACTACCCGCCCCTTGTTCTGGAGCGTTCTTCCTACCCCGATTTCACCTGCATTGATTCGTGGGAAGTACCGGTGGAGGGCCGGAAAGGCCGCTATCCGGTGGAGGTGGAAGTGTTCGAAAAGATGCCTGACAAGGGTACGGCCGTACTGGGCATCGATATCGGTTCCACCAGCACCAAAGCCGTCCTGGTCGATGAGGCTGGGACCGTCCTGATCGGACTCTATACACGAACAGCCGGGCGGCCGGTGGAATCGGCCAAGGGTGTGATGATGGCCCTTGAAGGCGCTTTAGAGAGGTACAATTCGCAAATCGACGTCACCTCCTGCGCCACCACCGGGTCGGGAAGAAAACTCATCGGAGAGATTTTCGGCGCCGAGCTGATACTGGACGAAATCACCGCCCACGCCCGGGCCGCCGTAGAACTGGACCCCGAGGTGGACACAATCATCGAAATCGGCGGCCAGGACTCCAAGTTCACCACCCTCGCCGAGGGCCGAGTCACCGGATCGGTGATGAACAACGTCTGTGCCGCCGGCACCGGCAGTTTCCTGGAAGAACAGGCCGCCCGGCTCGGCTGCGTCGTCACCGACTATGCCTCCCGGACCGAGGGCGTCTCGGCCCCCCTCACCAGTGACCGCTGCACCGTTTTCATGCAGCGGGACCTCAATCATCTGATGAGCGAAGGACACAGCGTCGAAGAGGTGCTTGCCTCGGCGCTGCACAGCGTCAGGGAGAACTACCTGAACAAAGTGGCGGTTCGCAGCCGCATCGGCAAAAAGGTGTTCTTTCAGGGCGCCACCGCCCGCATCAAAACCCTGGTGGCCGCATTCGAACAGGCCATCGGGCAGCCCATCATCGTGTCGCGGTACTGCCGCCATACCGGCGCACTAGGCGCCGCGCTCCAGCTCATGGACGAAGGTGTGAAAGTGTCGCAATTCCGGGGAACGAGCCTCTGGAAAACCGAAATACCGGTTCACACCGAAGTGTGCTCGCTCTGCCGCAATGCGTGTAAAATCACCGTGGCCGAAGTGGCCGGAGAAAAGGTTGCCTACGGGTTCCTTTGTGGACGGGACTATGAAACCGACCGCTATGTGGCCAAGGCCGGAGAAGCTGCAGATCCCCTCTCGGAGCGCCGGAAAATCTTCCGCATTCCACCTGTCGCGCCGGCTGACGCCGTAGTCCCTTGGACATTGGGCCTCCCCGCCGCCCTCTATCTGTCCGGAGAACTTCCCTTCTGGGAAAAGCTCTTCTCCATTCTGGGCATTCCCACCGTTGCCGACAGATCCACCGACCCCATTGAAAGCGGCAAGGCGCTCACAGGGGCCGAATTCTGTGCTCCCATGACAGCTCTGCACGGACGGGTTGCCCGACTCCTCAAGGAAGCGGACTACGTTTTCGTCCCCTTCTATCTTGATGAGAAAGGACCCCAGGGCGATACCCGCAGCTACTGCTATTACAGCCAGTTCGCTCCGGCCCTCATCAAGCAGATCGCCGACGAGAAGCGCATCCTGACTCCGGTGGTGAAAACCGCCTGGAAAGAAAGCCGCGCCCGAGCAGCACTCCACGAAGCGCTGTCGGCTCTGCCCGGCCCCATACCCGACATCAAACACATCGGCGCGGCCTGGGACGAGGCCGGAAAATGGTTCGATTCGTGCGTAGAGGAACTCCGCCGATTCCACTCGGACCGAGCCAGAGAAGACGATATCAACGTCGTGCTCCTGGGCCGCCCCTACGTTGTGGCCGATGCATCCATGAACAAGGATATTCCACGTCTGTTCGCCGAAACCGGCGCACGTGTGTTCGACATGGACATGTTCCCCGACGCCGGCGGCGAAGAGCTGCCCTGGAGCTATGCGTCAAAAATCATGGACACCGCCGAACGGATCGCCATGACTCCCGGCACCTATCCCGTCCTGGTCACCAGTTTCATGTGCTCCCCGGATTCATTCGTCGTTCCGTACGTCAGAGAACTCCTGGAGAAAAAGGGCAAACCCTACCTCATCCTGGAACTCGACGGACACGGCTCCAGCGTCGGCTACGGCACCCGGGTCGAAGCCGCTGTCCGTTCCTTCCGAAACCACTTCGCCCACAAAGGCCCGGCCGTCCGGCGGGACAATGTGGTTCTGCCCCCGGACATCGTCCGGGGCAATCCGGCAGATATACGGGGCAAGACCCTCCTCATTCCCAACTGGGATATCGACGTGATGCCCCTGGTGACCGCCAATCTTCGTCGGGAAGGCATCGACGCCCGGCTGCTCGAGGAAACCGATGAGCTGGTACGTCAGGGCAGCCGTAAATCCGACGGGCAATGCTTGCCTCTGAGCGTCATCGCCAGAGAGGTGTCCCACTACGTCACCAAGCACCGCCTGGATCCGGCGAAAACGGCACTCTGGATGATCAAGAGCAACTGGTCGTGCAACATCCCCCTCTATCCCCGGCACATCCTTCACCTCCTCAAGCAGGAAGGCGGCGGCATGGAGAAGGTGAGCATCTACATCGATACCATCGGCTTCACCGGAACCACCCCCCTGTCCCTGGTGAGCACCTACTACGCCTACATGTTCGGCGGACTCATCAAGCGGATCGCGTGCCGTATCCGGCCCTATGAAATCAATCCCGGCGAAACCGACCGGGTGCTCGCCATGGCACGGGACAGGCTCACCAAGGTGTTTATGGGCCGGGGCGATCGTATGGATACAGTGAAAGACATCGTCGCCAGGTTCGAATCCATTCCCGTAAGAAAAGAAACCCGCCCCAAGGTGGCCATCTTCGGCGACGTCTATGTCCGGGACAACGAAGTGATGAATCAGAACCTCATCCGAGCCATCGAATCCGCCGGCGGCGAAGTGGTCACCATGCCGTACAGCCGATACGCCAAGATGATCGCCGACAGTCATTTCAAACGGCTTTTTAAAGAAAAGCGATACAAGGCGGTCGCGGGATGGAAACTGTTCCTCAGAGCCCTCAAAGTCCTGGAGAAAACGTACAACAAGCTGTTCGAGACCCTGGCGGGACCGGAAGAAGAGTACAACGACGATACCGAAGCCATCCTCGCACCCTACGGCGTTACCCTCGAGCACCACGGCGAGTCCATGGAAAACCTTCTCAAAATCCACTACCTGGCCGATCAGCACGATGATATCAGCCTCTTTGTCCAAACCAGTCCGTCGTTCTGCTGCGCCGGACTTATCACCGAAGCCATGAGAAACAAAATCGAGGAGATCACCCATATCCCCGTTGTATCCATCACCTATGACGGAACCGGCGGAGATAAAAACAGCGCTATCGTCCCCTACCTCGCCTTTCCGAGAGCTCAGGAGGCGAAGGTCACCTAGGAAAACATCGTGATAATTTTGCGCCGACGCCGCTCAATAGCTTAGACTCTGTTCTTGAGGATACCGAATGACAGATACTTCAGAGCGAATCATACTCGGCGGCGGATGTTTCTGGTGCATCGAAGCTGTCTATAAGCGCATTCAAGGCGTCGTCGCCACCCGCCCGGGATACGCAGGCGGTCATTTGGACAATCCCGATTACAAACAAGTCTGTACCGGAGAGACCGGACATGCCGAAGTCGTGGAAATTTCCTACGATCCCCATGTGATATCCACCGAGGCCATCCTGGAGATCTTCTGGCGCGCCCACGAT
>JARGFR010000264.1 GCA_029210985.1 Spirochaetaceae bacterium
CAGCATATCCGGCCAGTAGTATTCGGCGTACTGTATCCATCCCGGCGAGCAGCTGGTGAACATCGGGAGCTTGGCTTTGCCGCCGTCTTGAAGGACGGTTTTCAGTCTGGTGAGCAGTTCGGTGCCTTCCTCGATGATGGTGAGGTCGGCGGTAAAGTCGGTATCAAACACCCCGTTGAAGCCCAGGCGCCGCAGGGCGGTGGTCATTTGCCCGGTGACCAGGGTTCCGGGAGGCAGATTGAATTCTTCTCCCAGGGCGGCACGGATAGCCGGTGCCGTCTGAACCACGACATGCTTTGTTTCGTCATCCAGCGCCGCTTCCACGGCTTCGACATGGGACTTCTCCGTGATGGCTCCGGTGGGACAGACCGCGGCGCATTGACCGCACTGGACACACGAGACGCCTTCCAGGTTGGTCATGAAGGCCGGCCCGATGATGGTGTTGTATCCCCGGCCCTGGGGTGCAAGAGCGCCGATGGATTGGATGGCCGTACAAGCTGTGACACATCGCCGGCACTTGATGCATTTGGAGGAATCCCTCACCAGGGCGTGAGTGCTTTCATCCATTCCGCCTTTCGCCGGTTCTCCGTCATAGCGGATTTCCCGCACACCGAGTTCCCTGGCCAGATCCTGGAGTTCACAATCCCCGGAGCGCTCGCAGGTGGGGCATTGACCGTCATGTTCGGACAGCATCAGCTCCACGACGGTTTTCCTGGCATTTCGGGCGCGTTTTGAGTTGGTTTTCACCTCCATCCCTTCTCGAACAGGCATGGAGCATGCGGCGGCCAGGGACGCAGCTCCGGCCACTTCGACGGTGCAGACCCGGCATGCCCCCAGGGGATCCTTGCCTTCCAGCCAGCACATCGTGGGAATATGAATCCCCGCGGCTTTGGCGGCGATGAGTATGGTATCTCCCGGGGCGGCCCGGACCGACAGCCCGTCGATGGTCAGACTGATTTGAGGGACGTCCTTTTCGGCTGTCGCCGCGGATCCGCCGGCCGTTTTATTGTTCTCTTTAGGCATGGGTTTCCTCCTTCATCCTGACTTTCTTGCCGTAATCGCAGCGCAGGCATCGTCTCGCCTGACGCCTGGCGACCGATTCGGCCCAGGGCTGTTCCACTTCGTCGAAATTGTGCTTCCGTCTGTCATGAGGCAGAACGCGCATCTTCTCCCGGGGGTAGGGTGTGGGATCGGCATCGGGATCGTAGTCCGTATCGTTTTCCACTTCCCATCTCCAGAACGCCCGCTCTTCACCGCCGTTCAGCGCGGCATCAATGCTCACCGCCGCCCGTTCACCCGCGGCGATGGCACTCACCACTGATGAGGGGCCGTCCACCGCATCACCGCCGGCCCATACGCCTTCGATGCTGGTTTCACCGGTGGCGGGGTCGGCCTTGATGAATTTCCGCGAATTCAATTCCGGAGGATCGTGGGAGAAGATTCCCGACGAATCCAGTCTCTGACCGATGGCCAGTATAATCTGATCGGCCGGGAGCTCGATCGGTTTATCCCGGTCGTCGGCAGTGGGTGCCCGTCTTCCCGAACGGTCGAATTCTCCAAGATGCATGGGCAGACAGACCAGGGAGGCGGCCCTGCCGTCCGAGCTCGTGGATATTTCAATGGGCTGCAGCAGGGAGCGGAGTACGACACCTTCCTGCAGGGCCTCATCCACTTCCTCGGCGTAGGCCGGCATTTCCTCGCGGCTTCTCCTGTAAACGACGGTGACCGATTCGGCCCCGAGGCGAAGGGCGGTTCGAGCGGCATCCACAGCGGCGTTGCCGCCGCCGATGATGACGACATTTTTGCCTACTTCCACAGAGCCGCGCAAATTGTAGGTGCTCAGGAACGGTACCGCTTGAACAACTCCCAGGGCATCTTCTCCGGGAAGCCCCATGTTGACCCCGCCGGGTGCTCCGACGCTCAGGTAGACCGCGTCGTTCTCTTTGCGGAGATCGGGCAATGTGAAGTCTTTGCCCAGAGCCTTCTCGCATAGAATCTCGGTTCCCATGTTCTCTATCATCCGGATTTCCCTGGCCAGGGTTTCTCTGGGCAGACGATATGCCGGTATGGTTTGAACCAGCA
Source organism: Spirochaetaceae bacterium (assembly GCA_029210985.1). Lineage (GTDB taxonomy): Bacteria > Spirochaetota > Spirochaetia > DSM-2461 > DSM-2461 > UBA2779. The sequence continues at coordinate 2,083 of JARGFR010000264.1, forward strand.
TGCCGCCGGGCCGGGGCGCCGCCTCATACACGGTGGGCTTGTACCCCAGCCGAGCCAGGAAATAGGCGCATGAGAGGCCGGACGGGCCGGCACCGACGATGGCCACATTCTTCTTGGCCGCGACCTTGTCCTCCCGCAGCTCAGGGAGCTGAATGGTCACTTCCTGATCCACCAGGTAGCGCTTCACGCTGCGGATGGCCACGGCGTCGTCCAGAGTTGAGCGACGGCATTTGTCCTCGCAGGTATGGAAGCAGACCCGGGCGCAGACCGAAGCAAAGGGATTGCGTTCCCGATGGAGTTTGAGAGCTTCCGCGTAACGGCCCTCTCCCACAAGAGAGACGAATCCCGGTACATCGACGGCCGCGGGGCATGCACTTTGACAGGATGCCCTCACCAGGCCGGGGCAGACTCCGGCGGCGCAGTGTTTGTCCCGGATATGTTCCTCGAATTCTTCCCTGAAATGACGAATGGCCGAAAGCACCGGATTTGGCGCCGTCTGACCCAGACCGCAGAGAGCGGTATCCTTGATGCTCTGTCCCAATTCCAGGAGATCTTCGATGTCGCCTTCTTCGCCGCGTCCGGAACCGATCCGTTCCAGGATTTCCAGCATCCTTTTGGTTCCCACCCGACAGGGGACGCATTTGCCGCAGGATTCTTCCTGAACAAATTCCAGGAAGAACCGCGCCACGTCCACCATGCAGGCGTCGTCATCCATAACGATCAAGCCGCCGGAGCCCATGATGGCGCCCCATTCCTTGAGGGCTTCGTAGTCCATGGGAACCGCCAGACCCGACTTGGGCACACAGCCCCCCGAGGGTCCGCCGACTTGAGCCGCCTTGAAAGATTTTCCTCCCTTCAAGCCTCCGCCGATGTCGTAGATGAGCTCGCCGAGTTTGGTTCCCACCGGAACTTCCACCAGTCCCGAATCTTCGATGGAACCGGCCAGGGCGAACACTTTTGTTCCCTTGCTGCCTTCTGTTCCTCGGGAGGCGAACTCCCGACTGTCGGCGAGTGCGGGGGCCACATTGGCATAGGTTTCCACATTGTTGATCAGGGTGGGCTTTCCCCACAAACCGCTCGCCGCCGGGAAGGGCGGTCTTGGTCTCGGCTCTCCGCGTTTGCCCTCAACCGACGCGATCAGTGCGGTTTCCTCGCCACAGACAAAAGCTCCCGATCCCATGCGGATGTCCAGATCGAAATCAAATCCGCTGCCCATAATATTGGTGCCTAGGATTCCGTAATCCCGTGCGGCCTCAAGGGCCTTGTTGAGCCGGGTCACCGCCAAGGGATATTCGGCCCTGACGTAGACGAAACCGTTGGACGCACCCACCGTAAAGGCGGCGATGGCCATTCCCTCGATAATTGTATGAGGATCGCCTTCCAGGACGCTGCGGTCCATGAACGCGCCCGGGTCGCCCTCGTCGGCGTTGCAGAGCACATATTTCATTTCGCCGGGGGCGTCCTTGGTGAATTTCCATTTAAGCCAGGTGGGGAAGCCTGCGCCGCCCCGGCCCCGGATTCCGGCGGTCTTCATTTCCTCGATGACTTTATCCGGTCCCAGTTCCAGTGCTTTGGCGAAGGAGGAATACCCGCCCAAGGCAATGGAATCCAGTATTTCCAGTGGATCCACTTTCCCGCAGTGACGCAGGACGACCTTATCCTGGAGACGGAAAAAATCGGACTTGTCTTGAGTTGGAGCGCTTTTACCATCGTGGCGATTCTTGTGAAGCAATTCGTCCACGGGAGTGCCGCCGACAAGATGTTCTTTAACGATGCGGTCCGCGTCGTCGGGTGTCAGCCCCTCATAGATGATGCCTTCGGGGTCCACCATCATCACCGGTCCCCGGGAACATGGTCCCAGGCATCCTGTTTCCTTGATGAGAATTGTTTCGCTCAGGCCGGAGTCGGCCAGGGCCCGATCCAGAGCTGTTTTCAGCTCCGGTT
>JARGFR010000265.1 GCA_029210985.1 Spirochaetaceae bacterium
GAGCACAGCTTCCATATAGGGGCTTGAGAACTGTTTGACATTCAAATCGTCGCGTATGCTCATCTGTACTCCTGTATCAACAATATATGTATATACAATATTATAAATAGTATAAAATAAGTCAACTATAAATTCGCTGATAATGCCCACTTTCGAACGGGAAATGGAAAACACTGCTTGAATAAGCTCAAAAGAAGGTATACGTTAAGCCTATAGAAAGCTTATGGAAAGCTCAGAGGCGGATAATGCAGCTTCTTAACGAAAGAGAACGGAAAGTCCTTGACTTGCTGATCGAAGATCCTCATATCGGCGTGAATCAGATGAGCAAGCTTCTGGACGTGTCGGTGGTGACGGTCCGAAGCGATTTCGACGATCTGGCCGACAAGGGTTATCTGATTCGGACCAGGGGAGGGGCGCTGCCCGCCTTTCACCCCGATATCCTGGCTCGACAAAAGAACAATTTTACTGTCAAAACGGCCATCGCCAAGGCCGCCGCAAAGCTGATTGACGATGGGGATACCGTCATGATTGAGGCCGGCACGACAACGGCCCTCATCGGCCGCTACCTCCTGGGAAAAAGGAATGTGAAAGTCGTCACCGATTCGACACTCCTTCTGCCATACGCCCGGTCGAACCCCGCGCTCTATCTGACATTCGTCGGCGGGACATTCAGCCCCGAGGCCGAATCCATGGTGGGGCCGATTGCCGTGCAGCATCTTGAGCTGTTCCATGTGAAAACCGCCTTTATCGGCACAGACGGTTTCTCTGTGGAAAACGGTCTTACCACTCATATGATGGAGGCCACCGATGTGGTTCGTGCCATGCACAATCGGTCGGACCGCACCGTGCTTCTGGCGGATTCGGGAAAATGGGGACAGGCGGGTTTTGCCAGGATTATTCCCCTCAATGAAATCGATACACTCGTGACGGATTCGGAGCTGCCCGAAGATGCTCGGACCAACATTCTTGAGATGGGGATTGAACTCCTCATCGTGGAATCGAAGGAAAACGGAAAAGGATAAAACATGGCACAAGAATTAGTCATGCCCAAGCTGGGCAACACCGTCGAAACGGTGGTTATTATCGAATGGCGTAAGAATGTCGGCGATTCGGTCGACGTCGGCGAGGCGATTTGCGAGGTGGAAACCGACAAAGCCACCGTCGAAGTGGAAGCCGAAACAGCCGGGACTCTTCTGGCCCGGCTCTATGAGACCGACGATGAAGTTCCCGTCCTTGTTCCCTTCGCCCTGGTGGGCGATGCCGGCGAGGACGTTTCCGATTTGGCAGGGAACAAAACCTCCACCCCAAAGAGCCAGGAGGCTCCGTCCTCCTCTGCGACCCCGGCCGCTCCGGCCGCTCCGGAACCGGCGAGCCCGGCTCCCGCGGCTCCCGCCGCCGGCGGTGCCGCTCCGGGAATCTCTCCCAGGGCCCGAAACCTGGCCGCCGCATCCGGATTGAACGGCCTGCCCGCCGCCGGCACCGGTCCGGGAGGCCGCATTATCGAACGTGACGTTCAGGCCGCTCTGGAGGGCCGCACACCTCTGACTCCGGCCGCCAGGGCTGTCGGGGGATCGGCCCCTCACGTCGGAAGCGGTATCGGCGGCAGAGTGACGGCGGCCGATATGGCGGCCGCTCCGGCAGCGTCGGCTGCATCGGCTGCCCGGCGAGCCTCTTTCCCGGCGGATTTTCCGGGTCCCTGCGAAACCGTTCCGGTGAAGGGCATACGGCAAATCATCGCCCAGAGGATGCACGCCTCCCTGCAGGACACCGCCCAGCTTACCCTCAACGCTTCGGCGAATGCGGCGTCTCTGTTGTCCTGGAGGTCAACCTATAAAGAATCTCCGGAAGAATTCGGACTGAATAAGGTGTCGATGAACGACCTGGTGATGTTCGCCGCGGCCCGGCTCCTGAAGCGGCATCCCGAGCTGAACGCCACACTCACCGGCGGCGAAATCAAGAGATACGGCCATGTGCATATGGGTTTTGCCGTCGATACGCCGAAAGGACTGATGGTGCCGGTGGTTCGCTTTGCCGACACCCTCTCTCTCTCTCAGCTCTCGGAAGAAACCCGGCGCCTCGCCGCCGCCTGTCGGGACGGCAAGGCTGGACCGGACGACTTATCCGGCGGAACCTTCACCATCACCAATCTCGGCGCCTTCGGTATCGAGAACTTCACACCCGTGCTCAACGCGCCGGAAGTCGGCATTCTGGGAGTGGGAACCATCGTCAATGCACCCATCGAAACTCCCGACGGCATCGGTATCGAAAAGCGCGTGGGGCTCTCCCTCACCATCGACCATCAGGCCGTAGACGGCGCCCCGGGGGCACGTTTTCTGAAAGACCTGAGTGCTCTGTTGGCAAATCTGGAATGGGCGGCGGCACTGTGAGTGATGCAAGCATTTTCGACCTGATTATCGTGGGCGGCGGTCCCGGCGGCTATAATGCCGCCGAACGCGCGGCGGCCGGCGGGCTGAACATTCTGGTGGTGGAAAAAGAACACCTCGGCGGTGTCTGTCTGAACCGGGGCTGCATCCCCACCAAGACGCTCCTGGCCGCGGCTAAACACTACAAAATCGCCAAGGACAGCGCGGATTTCGGTGTCAATGTCGGCGATGTTTCCATGGACTGGAAAACCGCTTTCAAGCGCAAGACAAAAACCGTCCGGGCCCTGCGCAGCGGAGTGGCCTCCAAACTCAAGAAACATAAGGTGACGGTGGTGGAGGGCGAGGCGAGTTTTATTGACCGTTCCACCATCGATGTCGGGGGCACCCGTTACGGCGCATCGAAAATCCTCATCGCCACCGGCTCCCGGCCTTTCATACCTCCCATTCCTGGCGCTGAGGGTCCGGGCGTGCTCACCAGTCGGGAAATCCTGGATATCGACCATATCCCCGAATCACTGGTGGTGATCGGCGGGGGAGTGATCGGTGTGGAGTTTGCTTCTCTTTTCTCGACGCTGGGGACGACGGTGACCGTGGTGGAAATGCTCCCGGAAATTGTTCCCTCCCTGGACGGGGATGTGGCCGCGCTGCTTCGAGAGCGGCTCCAGGGAGAAGTGACATTCAAACTCGGTGCACGGGTGGAGAAGATCGACGGCACGACAGTGCATTTCTCCGATGCCCAGGGCGGCGGCAGCGTCACCGGTGAGGCCGTACTCATGTCGGTGGGACGACGTCCGGTGACCGACGGCATGGGTCTGGAAGACATCGGGCTGGACATCCGGCGAGGAGCGGTTGTGGTGGATGAAAAGATGCGGACCAACCTGCCCGGTATCTGGGCGGCGGGGGACTGTACGGGCAAGAGCCTGTTGGCCCATTCGGCCTACAGGATGGGCGAGGTGGCCGTTGCGGATATGCTCTCCGGCGGTCAGGGCCGGGACCGTATGCGGTATGACGCCATTCCTTCAGTGGTCTACAGTCTGCCGGAAGCCGCCGGTGTGGGATTGAGGGAAGCGGACGCCGAGAAAGCCGGCCGGAAAGTCATCGTCAAGAAGCTGCCGATGCAGTACAGCGGGCGATATCTGGCCGAATACGGTCAGGATCCCGGTTTCGGCAAGGTGGTGATTGATGCGGAAACCCGCGCTTTGCTCGGGGTTCATCTGGCCGGCGGTCAGTGCTCGGAAATCATCTGGGGGGCAGGGGCCCTCATTGAGGCCGAATTCCGCGTGGATGATGTCCGGGAACTGATATTCCCCCATCCCACGGTGTCGGAAATCGTCCGTGAAGTAATCTGGGAGTTTTAGGACTGATCCCCACGACGACGGCAAGTTTCCATTTTAAATCGGCCGTCATGAAGACAGAGAAAACGAAATAGTAATACGGCTGGCATCATCGGAGTCATTCCGAATCGGCCGAAATGAACAAGGAGAGAGACATGCCCAAAGTACAACTCGTCGACCCTACGAAGGTCAGGAAAGCCGGAAAGATCAAATTCAAGGATATCCCGGTCAATCAATATCAGAGTGATTTTGACAAGGAAGTGAAGAGGTGGGGTAAGGACAGGCTCAAGGCCTCGTATTACCA
>JARGFR010000266.1 GCA_029210985.1 Spirochaetaceae bacterium
TGAAAATGAAAATGGGAAAGTGGGTTCGTTTCATGGAACCACTCCTTGACAGCGTGAAAAATCACGCCAGGATGGTTCCGGGTTGATGATCAAGAGCCTCGTTCCTACGCCGGTATCGTCCGGATCAGGTTCACGAGTGTAATCTCAGGCCCGACGGGCCACCCCGGAAGCTCACGACAAAGTTAGAGATACAGTTGGAATACGTCAAGGGCGCCTTCCGGGATTGTTTCATGGTGTTCCCGGCCCTCTCGTCAGAAGGTATAATCCTTAGCTATGTCTATACGGGAGAATTGGGAAATATTTCAGGACGATCTTGAAGCCGCTTCGAAGAAATACGGACGTTCTGTATCCGATATCACTGTGATGGCGGTTTCCAAGACTCGGAGTGTCGATGAAATTTTGGCGGCGGGTGAAGCCGGTTTGGCATTGTTCGGGGAAAACCGCGTGGAAGAAGCTTCGGAAAAATTTTCCGTCCTCGACTCCGAGTCCTACCCGCTGTATCTGATCGGGCATCTGCAGAGCAACAAGGTCAGTCGAATCGGCGCCCGTTTCGCCGGGGTCCATTCGGTGGATTCCATGAAAATTGCAAAACGTTTATCCGCACATAGGAAGGAGGGAAAACTCCCTCTGGAAATCCTTCTCCAGGTGAACACATCGGGTGAAGAAAGTAAAAGCGGTTTCACCGATTTCAACAGTTTTGTCGAGGAAGCCCAGGAAATCGCCGAACTTCCATATCTTCAATTGAGAGGACTGATGACGATGGCCCCCTTCGTGGACGATGAGCGCGTTGTGCGGGATTGTTTTGCCGAGTGCCGTGAATGGTCGGAACGAATCAGCCGTCTTATTGAGGGCGGTTTGATTCTATCAATGGGTATGAGCTCCGATTATCCCTGGGCGGTTGCCGAAGGAAGTACCATGATCCGTATCGGAACCTCCATCTTCGGAGCGAGAGAATGAGACTCTCGATTCTGATTCTCGCAGCTGCGGCATCAATCATTGCCGTGCCGCTTCATGGTCAGCAGCTCCCGCCGTCGGATCCCCTTGTCCCGGAGGACTATAATCAAGAGGAATTCTCTGACTGGATGAAGGACCTGAGGCGCTATGAAATCGTGACCATTGGATCTTTCCCTATAACTTTTTTTGCCGCCTCGCTGCTTTATGATTTTTCATTCTATGCCGCCAACGATTTTGACCCGGCCTATACCATGGGATCCCAGAGAGACAAGGACGATATCGCCGTCATTATCAGCACGGCGGCGGCGGCATCGCTATTAATCGCCACCGTGGATATTTTTATTCATATCGGCCGGCGCGGCCGCTTAGATCGGGATTCGGATGAATAGAGACGAGTTTCCCGTTAGGCTTCAGGAGGGAGAATCGACGCGTGTCGACAAGTTTGTCGCATCCCTCGGCATGTTCACCAGAAGCCAAATCTCTCAGCGATCCGTGAGAGTGCTGGATGCCCAAGGGCGCATCCTGAAATTGTCTCGAAAAATCAGTGATGGTGATACGGTTGTCGTTGAGTGGGACGATCCGCCCTCATCAAATATCCTTCCGGAACCGATGGATCTGGATGTTCTGTATGACGATGATGACTGCATCGTACTGAATAAGGCTCAGGGTGTCGTCGTCCATCCCGCCTACGGCAATCTCCATGGGACTCTTGTGCAAGGTCTGCTGCATCGATTTGAGAATCTGGATAAGTCTTTCAACGGGGATAGGGTCAGACCCGGTGTCGTACACAGATTGGACAAGGATACCTCCGGACTCATCATCGCCGCGAAGAACCCCGATGCTTTGGAAGCGCTGGCAGGTCAATTCCGAAGCCGTTCAGTGAAGAAGACCTATTTGGCGGTACTGCGCGGCATTCCAAGTGCTCCTGAGGGACGGATCGAAGACTCCATCGGACGAGACCCCAGAAATCGGAAAAAATTCACCGTCGGAGTCAGAAACGCCAAGGACGCCCAAACACTCTATAAAGTTCTGGAATCCACCGACGGATATGCATTAGTCCAATTGAGAATTCTGACAGGACGCACGCATCAAATCCGCGTTCACATGAAATCCCTGGGCTGTCCGGTTCTGGGAGACGACGTCTATGGTCGCCGGGATCCGGATTTTCCTGAGACAACGCTGATGCTTCACTCCTGGAAGTTGAAAATCAGGCTGCCGAACGGCGAAAATAAGCGCTTTACGGCCCCGATTCCCTTAAGATTCTATGAAGTTCTTGATCGGCTGGGGTTCTCCACCGAAAAAATCGATCGGGAATAAAATGCCTGAAGTATTAAAAGTTTTTGGATCCGTACTGGAGTTCGGGATTCCATCGCTTTTCGGCTTCGATGGTGGTGGGCGGGCCATGACCGGGCAGGATGAGAAGATCTTCTTTGCGTGTCAGGATCTTTTCGCGAATAGACTGGATCATGAGTTCCCGACTATGACTGGAGGTAGACGTCCCGACACGGCCGGCCGAAAGTATGTCTCCGGTAAACATATATGGTCCGACTCGATAAACACGGCTGTCGGATGAATGTCCTTTGACATTCAGTATTTCCACTTCGATTCCCGCCGCCTTGATGCGGGTGCCGTCTTCCACAACCTGAGCGGGGAATCCGGCCACATGATCCGCTCCGGCGAATATTTCCGCTTTATAGATTTTCAGAAGTGTTCTCAGGCCGTCAATGTGGTTCTTGTGGTCATGACTGACAAGTACAGCTCGGATGTCATATCTATTATCCTCTATCAGTTCGAGTAGTGCGACGTCGAAATTGCCGGGATCCACCAATAAAGCATCTCCGCCTTCAATCGGACCGACTATATACGTATTGCTGATACCGATGGCGGGGAAGTGACTGAGGAGTCTCATTCGGTTTCGCCCTCCATCAAGTAGGCTTCCTCGGGGTTTGAGTCCGAAAAATTCACACCTTGCATGTAGGCGCTGCTGAAATCGACACGTTTCAGATTGCAGTCCTGGAAACTTGAATCGGCCAATCCCGCGCCGATGAAACGGCTGTAGAACAGATCGGATCCGTCGAATACCGTCGATCTTCCGCCAATGCCGTTGAAATTGATGTTGATCAGGTCCGATCCCGACAAATCGGCACCGGTCAGTACGGCACCTGCCGCCATGACGTTCATCATACGGCTCCCTTTCAGGGAACAATTCCGGGCTTCGATATCGTCTAATATGCACAACAGAAAATGGGTGCCGTCCAATATCGCCTCGGTAAAATTGGCTCTGCTGAATCGACAGTACCGGAATTCTCTGTTCGACAAATCAAGATCCTGGAAATCGAAACCGGAGTAATCCTGGTATTCAATCAGCCCGGACTGACGAAGTAATTCTTCAATCTTGGATTTTTCATGGCCGGCAACATCCGGATGATGGACGCGGCAATATCCGGATGACGCCCATGATGAAGATGGGCAGTTTTCTATGATGCATCTTGCTGAATCAAACACTTCTCTAGAATAGGGCTGATATGGCTCCGGCGCAATCTATTCGTGATGAATGAGATTGATCAGCGCAGGCGCCATGACTATCATGTGTGTATGCCAACTTGTGCCAATTGCGGCGCCGTCTACACCGCGCCGGTATACCGCAACACGCTCTGTCCTTCCTGTGAGAAGGAATTGAAGACATGCCGAAATTGCCGGCACTTCGCCCCCGGGGCCGCCAATGACTGCCGAGAGCCCGTCAGTGAGCCGGTTTTGGACAAAGACCGTGCAAACTTCTGCGATTGGTTCACGCCGGCAGAAGACGCCTGGTCGGCGAACACCGACAACAGCTCCAAAGCTGATACCAAGGCGGCCTTCGATTGTCTGTTCGGCGATGATTGACCAATCCCTCGCGTTTCTGGATTCGGGCATCGGCGGTCTGCCTTATCTGGATTGGATCACCAGCAGAAGGCCGGATCTTCCCGTCAGTTATATCGCCGATACGGCACATTTCCCATACGG
>JARGFR010000267.1 GCA_029210985.1 Spirochaetaceae bacterium
CGTGCGCTGTTCGGCTTCACGTCCACCCACCACCAGCATGTACGGCACTTTCTGAGTCTGATGATGCCGGATCTTCGCATTCATCCGATCATTTCCCAGGTCGGCTTCGACTCTGATCCCCTTCAGCTTAAGCTCTTTGGCCACCTCGGCGGCATAATCGTCGAAGGTGTTGGCCACGGGAATCACCACAGCCTGTACAGGAGCCAGCCAAACAGGGAAGGCACCGCCGTAATTCTCTATCATCACGCCGAAGAAGCGTTCCAGACTGCCCAGGAGGGCCCGGTGAATCATGTAAGGGCGCTTCTCCACGCCGTCTTTATCGGTGAAGGTCATGTCGAATCGCTCGGGCTCGTTGAAGTCGAACTGTATGGTGGAGAGCTGCCAGGATCGTCCCAGGGCGTCCTTCACCTTCAAATCGATCTTCGGGCCGTAGAATGCGCCGCCTCCCTCGTCGATGTCATAATCCAAGCCCTCCGCCTCGATGGCCTCTTTCAGAGACTCCTGAGCGGCTTCCCACTGGGACGGGTCCCCGACGGCTTTTTCCGGCCGGGTGGACAGGTAGGCGGCAATTTCCTCAAAGCCGAAGGAACGAAGCATATGCAGAGAGAAGCGCAGGACTTCCCGCACCTCGTCAAACATCTGGTCGGGGGTACAGAACAGGTGGGCATCGTCCTGAGTAAAACCCCGGACGCGCATCAAACCATGAAGGGTTCCCGATCGCTCGTAACGGTAAACGGTGCCCAGTTCGGCCCATCGGAAGGGCAAATCCCGGTAAGAGTGCTTGGCGTTCTTATAAATCATGATGTGGAAGGGACAGTTCATGGGCTTGGCGTAATACTTGGCCTTGTCCATTTCCATCTCCGGATACATGCCTTCGGCATAGAAATCCAAATGTCCGGAGGTCTCCCAAAGCCAACTCTTGCCCACATGAGGGGTGAAGACCATCTCATAGCCGTTCTTATAGTGTTCCTGCCTCCAGAAATCCTCCACGGCCACGCGAATCCGCGCTCCCTTGGGATGCCAATACACCAATCCGGGTCCGGCCTGATCCTGAAGGGAGAAGAGATCCAGTTCAATCCCGAGCCGCCGATGGTCGCGCTTCTCCAGTTCCTCGAGACGTTCGAGATGTGCTTTGAGCTGTTTGGGATCGCCCCATGCCGTGCCGTAGATTCGCTGGAGCATGGGCCGCTTCTCGTCCCCCCGCCAGTAGGCGCCGGCGATGCTCAACAGCTTGAATCCGCCGGCATTCAGTCGGCCGGAAGACTCCACGTGGGTACCGCGGCAGAGATCAACAAAATCCCCCATGCGATAAAGAGAGATTTCCTCATCTTCCGGTAGATCCGTGATGAGCTCCACCTTGTAGGGCTGGTCGGCAAAGAATTCCAGCGCCTCGTCCCGGGAAACCACTTCCTTCTCGAAGGGTCGGTCTTCCTTAATCACCTCGGCCATGTAGCCCTCAATCACCTCGAGGTCTTCCGGGGTGAGTTTCCGGGGCAAGTCGAAATCGTAATAGAAACCGTTCTCAATGGACGGCCCGATGGCGATTTTAGCCTCGGGGAACATTTTCAGCACCCCCGATGCCATGACGTGGGCCATGGAGTGGCGCATCCGCTGGAGTTTTTCCAGTTTTTTCTGATCCTTTGAACTGAGTTTGACGCTCATGATACCTCCGGGATCGAAGATACGGGCTTTGGGGGATTTGGGTGACCTCCGAAGGCGCCGTCCTGCCGATCCTCTTCCAGATCGTGAGGACGAACGGTCCAAGACCGGCCGCGGTACCACCCCACTTCGCCACGACTGCGGTTCCTCTACGTCGTCGCGCTCTCTCGCCCCGTGTCGTGGGGATACGGTCTGTCCTAATCATCACTCCGACTTTCGGCGCAATTTTCGGCAGACGGCTCGGGAGGGGTTTTCAACCGATTCGCGACCGCCGCCTTCCAGCCTGGCCCGTCTTTCGACATCCGGGCGCCGGGCGGCTTCTCTGGTGACGCGGGACACAATCTACTCGTCTCCGTCTTTGCCTGTATGGGAATATCGGCAAGAAACTCCGGACTGTCAAGTCCGTACTGCTGCGGGTTGTCTACAATGTGAAACGATACCCGATCGTCGCGCCGATTCTCCAGAACTGGAATCCTGCACCTTTGGCGGTCGACCCCTGATAGACGCCTTCATCCGTATATGCGGCGGTGTTTCCGACAATTTCCGGCGTCCAGACAATCTCTCCGGCAAACATCAGAGAACCGTTCTGGGATATCCGCCATTCCATGCTGCCGTCCCATCCCAGCCACGGGCCTCCGATACCGAAATCGTAAAAATGCAGCCCGCGAACGATATGATGGTCGTGACTCCCGACGAAGACAGGACCGAGAACCAACGAGGTATCAAAGACGGTTCGATGCCCCGTATAGCGAAAGCCGATGCCCGCGTAGGGAACATGGTAGGCCACTTCATAGCTGATACCGGGACTCCCGTCACCGAGAACGTGTAAATCCCGAAATTTGTCGCCGGACCCGAATACTTCCGTAAAATCTGTTATCCCGTCCTTATTTGTCGAGTAAAGACGCTCCAGGACGGCATCGTTCCAGCTCCACCAGTCCAGATGGTAACCCGCGGAAAACCGCAGCGACCAATTCCACCGACGCAGCATGGGAGCGGAGATTCCGACATCAATGATAAAGGCATGTTCTATTTTGATATCGTGGAGGGAGCGGTGGCTCCAATCGTCTCTGTTGAGATAGAGCCAGTCGTAATCATACATGCGGCCGGAGGAAATCGGCAGGGCACCCTGGATATCCAACCCGACGTTCAGGTCTCGAGGAGTTTCCAGCGCTGCTGAGACACCCACCATCAACGCCGGTTTGATATCCCAGCGGAGTTCGCTTAAATAAGGATTATCCGTCGAGTAACCCACCGGATAGACGATTTCCCGGGCCATACCGACCGCCACTCCGACGTTGGGTTCCAATTCAAATACCACTTCGCCGAACACCGGAGCTCCGGCGAGAAACATGAGTACAGAAGTAAATATTCCTCGCGGAAGGGCCGAGATCAATCGATGCATCTGTTCCAACCTAACCTCAATCGTGATGGGTCTCAAGATTCGGGATGACGAATCTTCTCTTGATCCATATAGAGCTGTCTCATTATCTTAGTTAAATCAAAGTCGTCCCCCTCAGGGCCGACAGGAGGTCATCATGCTGAAAGAAGGCGATAAAGCACCGGCATTCACGTTGAAGAACGAAGAGGATAAGGACATTTCCCTGGCGGATTTCACAGGAAAGAAGACGGTGGTGTACTTTTATCCCAAAGACGATACACCGGGATGCACCAAAGAAGCCTGCGGCTTTCGGGATGTCTACGATCAGATTCTCGCCAAGGGCGGGGTGGTTCTGGGAATCAGCGCGGATTCGGTGAAGAGTCATGCCGAGTTCAAATCAAAATTCGACCTTCCCTTCCATCTCCTCAGCGATCCGGAAAAAAAGGTGATACAGGGTTTCGGTGCCTGGGGCGTCAAATCGATGTACGGCAAAGAATACGAAGGTATCATCCGATCCACCTTCGTCCTGGACGGTGCAGGCACCGTCATTAAAGCCTTTCCAAAAGTGAAGCCGGCCGATCATGCGGCGGAGATACTTGGTCTCCTCTGATATTGAACTGCCGATGATCACCTTCAGCGACGCCCGAATTCCCATGGGTCGGGACAGACGGCTCCGCATCGCCGATTGGCGGCTCTCAGCAGGAGAATGCTGGGTCATCATCGGCGAAGGCGGGTCGGGCAAGAGCTCCCTGGCCCGAGCAATCGCCGATTACCCCGGTGTATCTGGGACGGCGGCCTTTATCTCCTTCGACAGGGAAAAGGAAATTCGCGCCCAGATCCGCCGGGACGACGATTCGGAGTGGACCGGAAAGCCCGATGAAGGGCGCGAGGTGGAAGGATTCATCGGCGGAGAGGC
>JARGFR010000268.1 GCA_029210985.1 Spirochaetaceae bacterium
GAAAAGAGAGGTTGGACAAGTCGTCTCAGGTGGCAGGTTAAACCCGGAATGGGTGGCAGGATTCGCCGGAATACGCAGCTGTATCCGAGAAATCCCTTGGTTCGTGCGACTTCATATGATCCCCACATGATGAGCTGGATTATCCACCCCATTCGTGGGAATGCCGAATCTGTGATCTTCATTGCGGGGAATAGCAGGAGGAACCATGACGCATATACAACTGGAACAACAAGAAAACTGACCGGGTTGAAATTGGTCATCCAAAAATTAAAAAGTGAATATGTCAGATATCCATAGGCTGCACCCCACAACGGAGTTGTCCAAAAGGGCTGTCGATGAATCAGAATAGCCACCGGTATCAAGCAGATCCATGCAAGCGGAGCAATCCCCATTGAAATAAAAAATTCGGAAAGCTCAGTGCGAAAAGAAGAACACTGGACAAAAGTAAAATCGGAGATACTAAATGGTTTTGTTTTGTTTTTTTCAAGTTAATCGCCGGCTTGAACCTGGAAGATAAATGCCGATCCCTCATGATGAACCTCTGGTAAACCAGCTCTGTTGAATAGTTCCGATACGTCAAATTGAGCCGATACCGGATTAGTGTGAATCAGCCTGAATACCGGCCAATAAGTTCGAATATCTCTTCGATCTTCTCATCTCTTTCTTCAGTATTGATCGCATCAATTACACAGGTATTGATATAGCTTTGGAGTACCAGCTTATTAGCCTTGGTCAGAAGAACAGGTATGGCCAGGAGTTGTTTGCAGACATCCACGCAATAACGATCGTTTTCGAGCATTCGGACCACCGAGTCAATTTGTCCTCGGGCGGTTCTAAGCAAATTCAGGGCTTTCTTTCTTCTTGGCTCCAAGAGAATCCTCCATGTCGAGATCCGCCGGTCCGGGGCAGAGCGGACCGGCGGAGCATTGTCAGCCTGTACGAGTCTGTTGCAAAACCGGACTTTAGCGGCGTCAAATGATCTCTGAAACCAACGTGTAACCGGTCTCGCTGACAGCGGATTTGAGTGTCTCGATATTCACTTCGGTACCAAAGGTAACAACCGCTTCACCGGTCTCATTGTTCACCTTTGCGGCAGAAACCCCGTTGACTTTCTCAAGTGCGTCTTTAACATGCATCGCACAATGTCCGCAGGTCATACCTTTGACTGAATATTTTTTGTCCATAATTGTCTCCTCACGGCATTGGCCGTATTTTTTTTTGTGGCACAACAGCCACTATTTTTTCAGTTTGAATCTCTTAAGCCTTAAGGCGTTGGATACAACAGAAACAGAACTCATCGCCATTGCTGCCGCGGCGATCATGGGATTCAGTAGTGGCCCGCCGAAAATGAACAGCAATCCCGCAGCTACAGGTATTCCAAAGGTGTTGTACGCAAAAGCCCAAAATAAGTTTTGCCTTATGTTCCGAATGACCGAATGACTGAGCCGAATCGCTGTTACAACATCATGCAGATCACTCTTCATAAGAACTACATCAGCCGATTCCATGGCGACATCAGTACCCGAACCGACAGCAATGCCTACATCGGCCTGGGCCAGAGCCGGAGCGTCGTTAATACCGTCACCAACCATGGCAACTACGGCCCCATCTTCCTGCAGTCGTGCAACTTCCGCCGCTTTATCTCCCGGAAGAACTTCGGCCAACACTTCGTCGATATCCACCTGCCGGGCGATAGCATTAGCAGTTCGACGGTTATCTCCCGTTATCATTGCGACGGTGATACCAAGCTTGTGAAGCTGGGCTACGGCGTCGGCACTGCTGGGTTTAACGATATCTGCCACAGCGATAATCCCGGCCGCCCGACCATCAATGGCAGCCATCATCGGTGTCTTTCCTTCTCCGGCAAGGCGATCGGCTTCCTGATCCAGAGGCCAATCGATTCCGTTGGATTCCATCAGTGCGCGGTTGCCCATGAGTAATTGCCGTTCTCCGACTTTCGCAAGAATACCCTTTCCTGGTATCGCTTCAAAATCGCTGACAGTTTCCAGTTTCATCCCCTTGCTTTCGGCTTCAGCCACGATGGCTGTGGCCAGGGGATGCTCGGATTTTTTCTCCGCAGCGGCAACCACCTGAAGGATCAGGTCATTTTTGAAACCTTCGGCAGATATGATGTCGGTGACCACCGGTTTTCCTTCAGTGATGGTGCCGGTCTTATCAAAGACGATCTTCTGCACTTTGTGAGCCGTCTCCAGAGGACGTCCGCCTTTGAACAGCACGCCGAGTTCGGCGCCCTTACCTGTGCCCACCATGATGGCCGTTGGAGTCGCAAGACCCAAAGCGCAGGGACAGGCAATCACCAGGATGGCGATAAAAATAGTGAGGGCGAATACCGGCGAGGCTCCTGTCAGAAACCAGGTCAGACCTGAGAGTGTTGCGATTAGAATAACGACCGGAACGAAATATCCGGAGATGATATCAGCCAACCGAGCGATGGGAGCCTTGGAACCCTGGGCATCCTCCACCAGTTTGATGATTTGGGACAGAACAGTATCTTTGCCGACTTTCGTCGCACGAAAATGGATGGTACCGGTGCCGTTGATACTGGCACCAATCACTCCATCGTCGACGTTCTTCTCCACAGGTAGACTCTCTCCTGTGATCATCGACTCATCCACCGATGTTCGACCCTCGATCACCTCACCATCCACTGGGATTTTCTCTCCAGGACGCACCAGTATTACATCCCCACTTTCGACTTCCTCAATGGGTACTTCTGTTGTGGACTCCCCATCGACAACCGTTGCGGTTCGAGGTTGCAGACCAGCCAATTTCTTAATGGCTTCCGATGTTTTGCCTTTGGATACGGATTCCAGATATTTTCCTAGAAGAATCAGAGCAATAATTACACCCGCCGTTTCGAAATACAGATGTTCAGCCATCGTCTGATCACCACCAGCAATCCTTATTACTGCATAAATTCCATACAGTACAGCGGCACTAGTTCCTATGGCGATCAGTGAGTCCATATTTGGATGACCTCGAAGAAGTGATCTGAATCCGACGGTATAGAATTTGTAGCCGGCGATAACAATGGGCACGACGAGTACCAGCTGAACCAACGCGAATACTATCGGGTTAGAAGCCGGATCCACTATCTTCGGCAGCGGAGCTGATAACATTTCACCCATCGCCATGTACACGAGCGGCAATGCGAAAATAGCGGACACGATGAACCTCGTCAGTAGAGTTCGGATATCCCGATTCCTCCGTTTCTGTTCTTCGTCGACAGTGGTCTCTTCCTTCACCTCCAGGGGTGTGTAGCCGGCTTTCTCTATAGATGCTCGAATCTGGGACATTCGGATAGCAGTCGGATTGTATCGTATGGTTGCCTTTTCAGTTGCCAGATTTACATCTGCTATCTCTATACCAGGCAACGATCTAATAGCCCGTTCAACAGCCCCGACGCAGCTGGCACAGGTCATTCCTCTAATGGGAAGAATAACTTCCCGTTCGTCTACAGGCATCGACGCTTCGTAGCCGATTCCTTTCACCTCATTGATTATGCTCTCAAGAGATGTTTTCGAATCATCGAAAGCGATATCAAGTCTTTCAACGGCAAAATTGACATTTACCAACTCCACACCAGGGATTCTTCCGACGCCTTTCTCAATAGCATTGGCGCAGGATGAACAGGTCATGCCGCTGATGGCCAGTTGCTGTTCTTTCATATACTTCTCCTTACTCCACCCTAGATGGGGTAAGGAAATATTAGTTACACTCTCAGGTAACGTCCACTTATCTGTGTAACGATTTGATTACAGTCACGGACTTTCTGATGAGCCCAGGAATCAGAACAGCATCGTAGGATCTTAAGGTGGAATCTCCGCTTCATGATACGATGCGTATTCCGGCGAATCCTGCCACCCATTCCGGGTTTAACCTGCCACCTGAGACGACTTGTCCAACCTCTCTTTTC
>JARGFR010000269.1 GCA_029210985.1 Spirochaetaceae bacterium
TGACCTCCAGGCCGTAAGCTCCGATGGATGCGCACATCGATGCATCCGAATCCGCCACCTCCGCGGCTCCGACCCGAGCCGCTTCTCTGGCCTGGGCAACCTCCGCCGCTGAGGCCATAAGGGCGCGCTGTTTCTCCACAGCCCATTCGAGGTTCTTGGCCGTGGGCCGGGTGGCCATGAGCATTCCGGCGGCCTGTTCAATGGCTTCGTTGAAGGCCGTCCGATTATCCGGGGCGGCGACGGCGGCGGCCCACATGCCGTAGGCGGCTGTGGCACCGATGAGACCGGCCCCGCGTACGGCCATATCGAATATGGCCGCCCGATAATCATCCACCGATCGGAGTTCCATGACTTCGAAGCGATGAGGCAGCACCCGCTGGTCTATCACCCTGACCAAGCCGGGCTCGCCGTCATCAGGCGTCCAGATGGTGCGGTAATGGTGTCCGTTTACATTCATAGAGTGATTATACTTAAGTGCCCCGCAACTTGGTAACTCAAGTATAATTGATCAGGAGGTGCTTCATGGATCGCGATACCCTGATCAAATCCCTGTCCCTCGGGCCGGATCTCCTGGATGGATTTCTAGCCCTGTGCGACGAGCGGGACATCGACTTGGTTCGTGGTAAAGACCTGTGGACTATCAGGGACCACACCGTACACCTTGCCTTGGTTCAGCCTATGCTTTTCGGCCGAATGGAACAGTTTCATGATGAGAGACACCCGACAATGAAGCCCTATCTTCCCGATGATGAAGAGGGTGGACAAAGAGACGGGATGGGGATTGAGGATGCCTCCAGACAGTTCCGTCATTGGCGGGAATGTCAGGTCGAATTGTTGGACAGCTTGGATGAAGCGATATGGAGTCGTGTCGGCACTCATCCTGAGTATAACAAATACTCCCTGGACATCCTGGCGGCTCACACGTATTTTCATGACGGTTTTCACCTCTACCGGATGGAAGAGATGGCCTTTACAAAGGCATCGTCGTTTACGACACTGCCCTGATCCTCTTCATCAGATTCACGAGAACAGAGACAGTATCTCCTCTTCAGAAAGATCTGGAATACCGCCGTCACCCAGCACACCGGTGATGAGATTTTTCTTTTTTTCCTGAAGTTCCAGGACTTTTTCTTCGATTGTGCCTGACGTGATGAGCCTGTAGGCCATCACCGATCTCTTCTGTCCCATGCGGTGCGCCCGGTCCACGGCCTGGGCTTCCACCGCCGGATTCCACCAGGGATCCAGAAGGATGACGTAGTCCGCCGCGGTAAGATTGATGCCGACACCCCCTGCACGGAGGCTGAGAAGGAAGACTCTTGTATACGGATCTTCAGTGAAACGCCGGATGGGCTCCTCTCGGTTCTTTGTGGATCCTGTGAGACGGCTGTATTGCCACCCCCGGGTTCTGCATGTCATCTCGGCTCTATCGAGGGCACCGAGGAATTGACTGAAGACCAGAGTCTTGTGGTCTTCCTCGAGAATTTCTTCCATCAGATTGTCCATGGCCGACATCTTCCCGGAAGAGATCTCCGCAAAGGGTTCGCCCGCCATCGGCGGATGGATGGCCAGGAGCCGGAGTTTGGTCAAGATGGAGAAGATTTCAATCCGGGAGCCTTTCAACCCCTCATCGGTCAGCAGCCCGGTGACTTGTCGAAGATAGAGATTTTTCATCGAATGGTAAGCTTCCGCTTGGTCGTCGGACATGTCGCAGCGCAGGATTGCTTCATCTTTTGGGGGAAGATCGTCCAGAACTTCCGATTTCTTACGACGGAGTATAAACGGCGAAACGATGTCGGAGAGCCGGGATAAGGCATTCTCGTCGTCATTTTTCTCCACAGGCCGGACATAGATTTCATTGAACCTGGACAAAGAACCCAGAATTCCGGGATTGAGGAACGTCATTTGGGACCATAATTCGTTGAGATGGTTTTCCAGCGGAGTTCCCGTGAGAGACAGTCGGTGGGCGGCGGTGAGGGAACGTACCGCCTTGAAGGTGCGGGACGAGGCGTTTTTCACATAGTGAGCCTCATCCAATATGACATGATCCCATTCCCGATCCAGAAATCTCTCAATATCATTCCTCAAGGTCTGGTAGCTGACCAGAACGATATCAATCGATTCGGACGGATTCGGCAGGAATCGGCTCTGGGCGGGTCCGGCGTATCGGACCGAACTCAATGTCGGAGCGAAACGTCGGATTTCCGACTCCCAGTTCCCCAGTGTCACCACAGGACCCACGAGCAAGGTGCTTCCGAGTCGACCGTCGGCCTTGAGACGATTCAAATACGCCAGAGTCTGCACCGTTTTGCCCAGGCCCATATCATCGGCCAGACATCCTCCCAGATTGTTGTTTCTCAGATGGAGGAGCCACGCATAACCGTGCTGCTGATACGGTCTCAGTACCGCATTGAAGGATTCCGGAAGCGGCGGGACCCCTTCCGGGGAGAAGTCGGCAAGGCTCATATAAAGAGATTTCTTGTGTTCAAGGTCCATGGCCGTTTCTTGAGAAGCTTCGATGTCGGCGTAGACTGCATCGATAAGACTTAAGTTATCCGGGCTGGTGCTCAGGAATCCGCTGTTCTCCATGCCGTGTTCCTTAAGGAAGCGCAGCTGTTCCAGCGCCCTGTCCGTGAGGGTGAAATAGGCCTTCCCTGTCCGAACTAATCCGCCTTTCTCCATCCAGGCGTCCAATTCAAGGGGGGAAGAATCCACTTCGGCGTTCATCTCCATCAAATCGCCGGATCTTCTGGCATTCACTCGAAATGAACCGCCGATTCTGACAGGGCGGTCTTCCAGTCTCACCTCCACTCCCGCGTCCATCAGCGATGAGCCGTATTGGGCCAGTATATCCACCAGAGGCAGTTCCAGGCGAAGCGGCGCGGCAGCATCTCCCCTCATGGCCGCATATCGGCCTCTTCGCCAGGAGAGACCGTCGGCCAGGAGATCTTCAGCCATATTGAAAAGTTCCCGTTCGGCGGATCTGTTCCTCAAACCTATCCCCCGGGGACGACGGCCGGTGGAGTCCATCACCACGTCTCCTTTGTCCTTTGGCGTCATCATCAATTCTCCGTAACGCCATCGGGGGTGGAAATCGGTGACTCCATCGCCCCCTGACACCTGCAGCACCAGTATCGGGTCCAATACCGGGAGAGACTCGGGCATGTCGGGAAGCTCCACCCGTATCTCCTGAGGTACCGGTCGGGGACCCAGGAAACGTGCTCGAATATCCGAAGCGGTGACGGACCTTCGGGATAGCATCAGCCGGATGAACCATAAATGATCTCCGCCGCCTTCCAGCACACCCGCGACGGCATTCTCGGCATCCAGAATAATCCAGGCGTCTTGACCAGGCACCAGTCCGCCTTCCACGTGGCTGACGGGTCCGTCCTTTTCATTCAGAAGTTCCACAAACGGTTCATACAGAGGCTCATCTCCTCCGGTTCCCAGGAGCGGATTGAAACGCAGCCGGATCGCCGTTGTCTCAACCACGGTCCACTTTCTGCCGTCCGGTGTGACGACGGCGGTTTCCTGCAGGATTTGTCGAAGGGACAATGGCGGCATCGCTTCTCCGGGATGTCTCGGTCTGGGCGGTCCTTCATGACCGTCTTCCCGCTCCGCCACTGTGGCCGGACTCACTCGCCATGTCTGTCCGGACAGGTCTTTGATCAACGAACCTTCGGGTTCCCCCGATGCCGGTGGAATCATCTTGGACCACAATGAGGCGACTTCCGCATCCCGCCCCAGTACCATGACCGGTTTGAGTTTCAGCTCTTCGGGTTCGACAAAGAACAGAAGGTCCTGCTCGGGATCCAAACGGGAATCGATTTTTACGGCACCGGATGAGTTCAGGCGTTGGTCTTCCGGCCGTTTTTCGGCAATTTTAAGCAGCAGGGCCGCCAGATGGACGCAGGGTCTGCCGACC
>JARGFR010000026.1 GCA_029210985.1 Spirochaetaceae bacterium
CGATTGAGCATTTCATTCAGAACATCCAGGAAATTACCAATTTCGGTTTCCGCCGTATCGAGCCTGATCAGGGACGGACCAATCTGTGTTTCCAATGCCAAGCTGGGCCGAGGCCGAGGCAATTCGTCGGAATTTTCGGGTGCCGGGCCATTGATCAGCCGGCTGACGGCCTGCTTGTCGGTCTGCATCGCGGCCCGGGTGCTCTCTTCCAAGGTATCAAAAAGAGGGATGATGGAATTGACATAGAGCCTGAGTCGGCTGTCTTTGAAATCACCCACCGCTGCGGAGAGATCTTCACGTATCCGTTCGTCAACCCAGGTCACCCGGTCGCTGTCGGCGCCGGGCAGCAGGGAAAGATTGTTTTCTGTCTCGTTCCAATCCTCAGCCAGTCTTTCAACCTGATCAACGTTCAACTGAATCGTATCCGCAATGGCATCAATCCGTTCAATGTCGATACCGGTTTCGGCCGTTTCAATGACGTCGACGTCGGGTAGGCTTCTGGTCATGCTCACCAACTCAGCCCAAATTCGAGTCGCTTCAACAACATAATTGACATAGGCTTGCGCTTCGTCGGCCCGTACGGCGAATCGATCAGCCGCCTGAGAATCCAGTGTTTCCCGATAGGACGCGGCTTCGGCAAGGTATTCCAGGGAAGCCCGCGCTGCGGTTTCTGCGGCGGTAAAACTGACTTCGGCGGCATCCCATGCATTTGTCTGATATTGGAGGCGGCCGTTCAACAGTGAGTTCTCCGCCGTCTGATCCATACGATTCAGAATTTGAAAGAAGGAATCCTCCCACAAGAGCTCTTGGGACAGCAGGATTCCCTCTTCGCCGATATTCCCGGGGCGGCCGGTCAGAAATTCACCGATACGTTCATATCGGAAATCTTCGGGAACTTCGTCCAAAGCACTGTAGAGAGCGACTTTCAGGTTTTCCAGTTCTTCGGCAAGATTCCGAACTGCCCGCATGTCGTTTTCGTTCGAGCGAAGCGCTTCAGCCAACTCAACGGTCGCCTGATTCCACAGTTCGGGGTCTGAAGTCGTGATGGTGGAAACCGTCGATTCGACGATTTCAGGCAGACCCAGTGCACCGAGGTTCCACACATTCAATGCGTTTTGGAGATTGGTAATCACTCCATCTCCCTGGGGTGCGATAGTACTGTAGGCATCCCAAATCAGGCGCTGCCTGGAGGGATCATCCAAATACCTGGTGATTTCAGCCTCGGCCGCCGCCAGGTCAACATAGTCATCATAGAATTCAAGATATTCGTCACTGATGAATCCTTCCCGATAAGCATCCACGGCCGCCGGATACTGTCCGGATTCAAGAAGTGTGTTCCCTTTGTCAAAAAATCCGTCTCGAATCCGATCGTTGACGGCTTTGCTGACGACGATAGCGGCCAAGATGAGATTGTTCAGGGTATTCCGATTCGGATCCGTGTCCAATTCCTTGATTTCTCTGATTTTTTGGTCTGCAAGATTTTCATCGCCCTGAACAATAGCGGCGTTGAGCTCTTCGAAAAGCTCATTCACTTGACTCTTGATTCCCCGGATTTCCAGAATAAGATTCTGAACTCGTTCCATTTGCTCCGGATCACGCTGAGCAATGTCCACCAGGAGAGCAATGGCGTCATCAAGACGGCCTTCGTTGATCATGGCATCGGCTTCTTCAATCGCCGCTTTAGGATCGAAGTCTTCGTCAACTTCGCCGCCGCCTGTGCCGTAAAGAGGCGCACTTAGAACCGTGACCAGGAGGAGAATCGGCGGGAGGACCCCTCGCCCCCCCCTTTTCGAGAATCTCAATGTCACAGATGCCTGCCTATGGGCTCCTTATCGTCTATTCGATAGAAATCGGTTTCACCCCGTTAAAGGCGGACCATGTTTCACTCGATCATCTCTATATATATCGGCAATTTCGATGACTTCACAAATAGTGGTTGCCATCATACCCCAACCCGATGCCGATACTGGAAAAACGACGGATCCGGAGGTATATTGGAGACGTTCATGAACCGTCTGATAATCGTGTTGGTGATTCTTGCCTTATCCGCCCCGGTATGGGGAGACGGCAATGACGCATATGCGTCGGCATCCGAATGGTTCGGAGTGGATCCCAATGCCGGTCGTAATTCTTTCCTCATTCTCAGTATACCCAGCGGCGGCAAGTATGAAGGTATGGCCACCGCCCACACGGCGATGGCTCTTGACGGCGGATATATTGAATCCAATCCGGCCGCAGGTTCCTTCCTGCCGCGTACCATTTTAAGCTTCTCCCATGTGGACTGGATCGCCGATTCCGGCCTGGAAACGATCGCTTATACCTTCCGCCCGGAGAAAAATGAAGATTTCGGTCTGGGATTCAGCACGAAACTGCTCCATGTGCCTTTCACAGGTTACAACGATTGGGGTTCCCAGTACGACCGGTATGGATCGTCCGCAGTCGGGTGGTATACTGAATTCATCGCCGCATCGGCTGTTTCCTACAATTTTTTGAGAAGCTTCTACTTCGGCGGTATTTCCGTCGGGGCCGGTTTAAAAGCCGGTTATCGCGGGGTGAGCGCCTCACTTGAACCGGGACAAAATGCCGTGAGCCTGATGGGCGATATCGGTGTGATGACCCGATTTAATTTCCTCAAACCCTATGCCGCCAGGGATATGAATTTTGCGGTGGGTGCGACAATCAAGAATCTCGGGGCGGAATTCATCGAATATCCGGATCCACTGCCCTCTTATGCCAGTTTGGGCTTGTCGTATAAACCGATGCGCCCACTCACCGTGGCGCTGGATTTCAATGTACCGTTCAATCTCAATGGAGAGGATGCGGAAACATTCAGTATCGCCGCGGGATTGAACGCCGATGTCGCCGAGTTTGTATCGGCCCATACCGGTGTTCTGATCAAGACAGGAAAACCTCGTTTCACGATCGGTGCGGATGTTCGTCTGAGCAATATGACTCTGGTGGCGAACTATACACTTGATCTTGCAACTCGATTGGAAATGTTTGATCGAATGAGCCTTTCGGTGAAAGTCGACCTGGATACGGTTAGACAGCTTCTGATCAAGGATGATGTTCAAGAACTCTACCTTGAGGGTTTGGATTATTACTCCAGGGGAGAGCTGTCCGAAGCGATTCGTTATTGGGAGAACTGTCTGTCGCTGGACCCCACATTCAAGCCGGCCAGAGAAATGCTGGAGACGGCAGTGAAATCCATGGAGTTGGAACAGGAGCTTCGTTCCACCCTTATCCAGTAGACTCAATCATTTCGAGTATTCTGCTCAATTTGTATAAATCGGCGTATTTCCTGGCTGACATACCGAGTTTGTCCTTGATCTCGACATTTGCACCGGCTTGAATTAATGCCGCCGCCGCATCTTCTCGCCCGTTGCCGACCGCCAGGATAACAGCGGTTTGGCCGTCCCGGCTCATGTGCTCCAATTCGGCATTCATGTCAACCAGACGCAGAATCAACTCGGTATGACCGGATGCGGCGGCATCCATTAGAGGCGTCGTTCCGCGATCCTCAGCCTCACTGTCGATGTCGGCACCGGCGTCCAGCAATGGACCCACAAGCTGATGGTATCCCAGGCGAACCGCTTGATTGAGAATCGGGACACCGGCCGAATCCCGAAGGGACGGACTGAACCCGGCATCGAGGAACAATCCCGTAAAAAAACGATCACCGCTTCTGACAGCTTCAACGAAGGACCGGGCCGATATTTCGATATGTCGCTCTGAAATAACCTTTCTGGCCAACTTCGCATTCATGTCCTCGCTCCACAATCCCTCCAAACCGGCAAAATGGTTGGAAACGACGTCAATATGTCCCGTGAGAATGATGAATCGTGAAGCCCAATTCGGAATAATTCTCTCGTTATCCTGAAGCACCCAGAATGAGAGTCGATCCGTTCTGCCCCGCTGATATCCCAAAATGTAATGTAGCCAATGGGTGTCAAAATCGTCGGCATCCGGAAGACAAAGCGTGTACTGAGAGTAATCAAGACATCGTTCCAATCCGTCAATAGCTTCGGACATCCCAATATGATCTTTCGGATACCACGTGAGAGATTCAATGAAAAGTCTGTCGAGTATGTTCCTCAATGCAGGCAAGGAGCACAAGCGTCGAGAACCGCATATGACCGATAGTTTCATGATGTCACATATAGCCTTATACTCATCTTAATCAACACTAAAGCCGAGGCCTGAATGCCGCAAGCGGAAAACGGAAAAGACAAAGACGACTCGCTCAGGAAATTTATCAACAAACTCGAAGCGTGGCCGGAAGATGATCCCCCGACACCTGCCGATCTCCGTGCACTGAGAAGAGAAATTCGTCTCACCGAAAGCGATCGCGATAAACTGGAGCTCCTGGCGGAAAACCATATTCGCCGGGCCAGAACATCCCTCGATGCCGGCGCCTACGACCAAGCCGCCGCGGAACTGGCTCGTGCCGCTCAGCTCAGACCCCTGGATGCCAAGCCCCGAGTGGAATTGGCGGAAATCTATCTTCAGCGGTCCCTGGAACGGGGATACCGACGACGTGATCGCGGTAAGGCGGTCAAATTAGCTCAAAAAGCCCTGGAATTGAGCCCCCAGGACCCGGATGCCAAGAGATTCATTCGAGAATATCGCCGGATGAATGCGGATTTCCGCAATATCAAGGTACGCCGATTTGTCGGCCCGGTTGTATTGACACTCCTTTTTGCCGCCGCGGTCGGTTGGTGGCAGAGAGATTGGGTCATCGGACTTGTTCGTCCGGCAGAATTTCAGGGCACCGCATCCGCCGCCGGTATTCCGGATACGGCTCCTCCCCGTGTCAGGGATGTTGAGCTGGATACCGGAGGCCTGGCCGACAGCGAAGTGTCGGCGGAAATATTATCGGCATCGGTAGGCCGGAGAAATGACGGTTCGTTTCTGGATATCCGTGCAAAATTCCGTACTGAGACGAAAAGTGTCGGAAAAATGGAACT
The DNA here is from genome assembly GCA_029210985.1 of Spirochaetaceae bacterium. Lineage (GTDB taxonomy): Bacteria > Spirochaetota > Spirochaetia > DSM-2461 > DSM-2461 > UBA2779. Next base: position 4,968 of record JARGFR010000026.1, read on the forward strand.
CCTGGTTCGCGGCAGGGACGAAAAGGGAAACCAGGTATTTACCCTGCCCTGGACAGCACGGAACGACAGTGATCCGGTCTTGCTGCCCGGAGACACCGACGCTGTCGCACTTTATCGCTGGCTGGCCGAATCCGAGGAAGAGGTGAAAAGTCTGGAGCTTCTGCCGATGAATATCGAATCAATGAATGTCCAAGAACTTCCGGAGACGAGAGAGGTGGAAATCGTGTGGAATTCGGTTCGACCCGACGGTTCGGCATTATCCGCCGCAGTCAGGAATTTTGAAATTATCGAGGCCTACGATGCACAGATGCTGTTCATGGACCTTGCCTTGGAAAATTCCGGAAACACGGATATTTCGTCCCTGAGTTTCGAAGTTTCCATCAGTCAAAATGCGTCTACAGGCGCCTTAATCGATTTGAATCCGGAGATTCCGCCCATGTCTCGAGGGGAAAAGAGGGTGTGGCCCATCGTGATGCCGCTGCCTCTGGACGCGAATATTACGGGACAGCCGCTGGTGATGAAAGTGCTGAAAGCTCAATAAAGAGCTAAAATTTTTTTTGGTACAGCCGGATCATGTGGGCAAACGGAGAATCATCTTTTTTCAATTCCCGAGAACCACGGGTGATTTTGCATAGGCTCAGACCGAGTTCCCGAGATATCGTCCTTTGGGACATACCCCGCTCTATTAAACGGACAAGTGTCCAGCGTGAGGAAATATCCGTCACTTCATTCTCGGTGAGAAGACTCTCGAGAAAACTTTTGATTAATCGGGAGTCGTCAGCCCGTGCCAAGGCCTCGGCCAACTCGTTCAGCGGAGTGGGATCGACATCGTCATACATTCTTGCATCAATATAGGTTCGGTTTCTCGTATCGTCAAGAAGAAACATTCCGCCGCGGCGAACCTGTTCAGGTATCTTCTTTTTGACTTTTTTGCAGGAATTCGGATTCCAATCCGAAATCGTGAATCTTCCTGTGCAGGGTTTTACGGCCGATACCCAAGGCTTCGGAGGTGCGGCTCTTGTTCCCGCCGTAGGCGTTCAGGTTCGATCTGATGATGATCTTTTCAGCCTCCGCCATGGGGATACCCAGTGGTATGAGAATGCCGTTCTCCGTACTCCGCTGGGTCACCTGCTCAGGAAGGTCTTCGACGGTGATGTAGGTTCCCTTACTGAGTACGACGGCGCTTTCCATCACGTTTCTCAGTTCTCTGACGTTTCCCGGCCATCGATAGGACGTGAGGGCCATCACGGCTTTGGGTTCCAAACCCAGGACTTCTTTTCCATTTTCCTCGGCGCTTTCCTTTATGAACCGTGCCGCCAGCAGCGCCACGTCTCCGGGTCTGTCCCTGAGAGAGGGAAGATGGATATTGACCACATTCAGCCGATAGTAGAGATCTTCACGAAAACGTCCGGCTTCCACTTCGGCTTTCAGATCCTTGTTGGTGGCGGTGATGATCCGGACATCAACGGTCAGGGTGTTCTCGCCGCCGACTCTCTCGAAACTCTTTTCCTGGAGAACCCGAAGGATTTTAATCTGTGTGGATTGATCGATTTCTCCGATCTCATCAAGAAATATCGTGCCGCCGTCCGCCAGTTCGAATCGGCCCTTCCTCATTCCCGCCGCACCGGTAAAAGAACCCTTTTCATGGCCGAACAATTCGGATTCCAGCAATGATTCCGACAACGCGGCGCAGTGTACTTTCACTAGGGGTGCGTCCCGGCGAGGTGATTGGGCATGCAGTGCATTGGCCACCAACTCCTTGCCCGTACCGCTTTCACCTGTAATCAACACGCTGGCTCTGGTGGGAGCCACCTGCTCGATCAGCTCGAAAACCTTATCCATCGGCGCACTTCTACCGATGATTTCTCCGCCGGTTTTACGTCGTTCAAGACGGCTCACTTCATCCTGAAGTTCCTGATGTTTCCTGGCCAATTCCCGCCGTCCCAGGGCACGTTTCACCAGGAGGGAAAGACGTTCAAGATTCACCGGCTTCGTGAGAAAGTCGTAGGCGCCGTTTCTCATGGCTTCGACGGCGTTGTCGACGGTGCCGTGTCCGGTGAGGATGATGACTGGAACTGTCGGATATGCCGAAACAACCTTTTTCAGCAGTTCGTCTCCCGACATCTTCGGCATTCTCAAGTCGGCAATGATGAGGTCGATTTCGTTCCTCACCATGGCTTTCATGGCGTCCTGACCGTCTTCGGCCTGCTCCACGTCATAACCGTCCATTGTCAACGCTTTGGCAAGACCGGATCGAATGTTCTTCTCGTCGTCTACGACGAGGATTGTAAATCTCATGAATGGCCCCCCGATAAAAGTTTGCGTTCTACCTGCGGAACAGGGATGGTGATCCGGAATGTCGTTCCTCGGTCCGGAACCGACTGCATGTGGAGGTCTCCGCCATGTTCCCGGACCACCTTATACACCACCGTCAGTCCGAGGCCCGAACCGGTTTCGCGCGTGGTGAAATACGGTTCAAATATTTTCCCCTGGAGATCTTCCGGTATGCCGATTCCGGTGTCGCTCACAATAATCGAGGCTCCGTCCGAATCCTTCATCGTTTGGAGCCGCAGTTCTCCGCCCTCCGGCATGGCGGCCAGGGCGTTCTTGATGAGATTGAGCAAGGCCCTTTTCATCGCTCCTTCATCCAAGGGGACTCGAGGGAGGGAATCATCCAGGAGTTGGACGACGCGGACATGAGCGTCTTCCATTTCGTATTTCAAAAACTGTACGAGTTCGCTCACCAAGGCGTTCAGATCCGCGGGAACCGGACTGGAATCCCTGGGCCTCACGGCAAAGAGGTAATCTGAAACGATGGAGTTCAGTCGTTCGGTTTCCTCCTCAAGTATGGAGAGGGACTCTTCAAGATCTTTTGGATTGGCGCATTCCCCATCCATTTCACGCCGCATGAGCTGAAGATGAATACTCATGGATGCCAGGGGATTCTTGATTTCATGGGCGACGCCCGCCGCCATCGTTGTCAGGGAGGCCAATCCTTCGGCGCGTTTCAGCCGGGCTTCTTCCGCCCGCTTTTCAGAAACATCCTCAAGATACACCATACTTCCGACAATTCGTCCTCGATCAACCAGAGGCAGCACACCGCAGCTGAGAATGTAGTCCCGATTGCGATGACTGATTGTAAAGTCCCGCATCGACGCTCCGCGATCTTCTTCCAGAGCCTCTCTGACATATGAGGCCAGGTCGGCGGTGGCGATGACTTCCCAGGCGTTCATGTCCACTGGCTCCGAATAGGCCATCGGCAGAAGTCTTCTGGCCGGAGTGTTCATCATGATGACCCGATGATCCGGGCCGTTAACCATGATACCCCCGGGAATGGAGGACAGGACAATTTCCAGCTGTTCGTTGTCCTCGACCAACTCCTGAACCAAGAGGTGAAGTCTCTCATGATCCAGTCGGTCGAGGCTCTTGAGCGCCCGGCGAACATGTTTTCTCATCTCGTGCCGCCAAACGAAATATATAGGCCTCTGAGAATCAGCTGAGAGGGCAGATTCAAGCTCTCGGCTCTCACTCTGGCCTGTCTGATACCATCGACTTCCATAGCCGACCGACGATGGTCCGGTGTATCCGTATCCAGCCAGCGCCGTCTCAATTCGCTGCCCAAGGCGTCAAGAAACACAATCAGATCGCTCTGATCTCTAATTTCCGCCGCTTCCGAGGGAAATTCGGGATCTGATCTTCTCGCCGAGTCCAGGAAGGCGGCGGCCGACTCCATCATTCGCTCGGATGGTCCGATTTTCCAGGCGCGAAAATATTCTTTAAGCCCGTTCCATCGTTTTTCGTCTTCTCTGAATACCCGGCGAAGAACTTCAGCTTCCTCGGCGGGGCGTCTTGAACGGAAGGAATAATCCCTGAGTCGGGAAACGATTGTGGGGAGAAGCATCGCTTTACGATCTGTAATCAGTATGGCCGTGGTGCCGACCGGCGGCTCCTCAAGAAACTTGAGCAGCGCATTCCTGGACGCATCGGGCATTCTGTCGGCACCATCGATAATCACTGTCTTATGATCTGTTCCGGCCGAATGAACGGCCCAGCTGGTGATGTGCCGAACCTGCGAGACCGGCAGCACAGACGGCAGACTCTTTTGGATGACAGCACAATCATCCACCAGACTGTCCAGGAGTTTCTCCAGCTTCTTTCCTTCCGGCAGGGCTTTGCCCGGCAAAATGTTGTCCACGGTCTCGGCCAGGCGTTCCATCATGGCTCGGGCCTTGATGAGCTTCTTTTCATCTCCCTCCCAGAGTACCGGATCGAATCTGCGGAGAAGCTTTCTCGCCGAACGCACCAGCAGAAACCTCGGAGCGTCCGAATCATCTCGGCGAAGGACCTCCGCCGATGCCGCGATTTCCGGGGTCATATCCCGGAACCCGGCCAATAATGTGCGGGGATTGGCCAAAGCCCGATGGGATCGGCAGTGATTGCAGGGGCAGTTCCAACGCGCGTCTTCTTCACAGGACAGCGCTCGAGCCACCTCCAGAGCCGCCGTCAGTTTCCCCGCCATCGACGGCCCCGACAGCAAAATTGCCGGGGGCAGCATGCCTTCCGCGACATCATGTCTCAATCGTCCGGCGATGGAATCCTGATGGAGCAGATTCTCAAACATCATGCTCCCCCGGCGACGGCCGGCAGTAGGAACGCCGCCCAATGCTGAATAGCGTTGATGATCAGACTTCCCCGAAACATCGCCGCAGCCGGAGGCCATGGAAGCCGGACCAGCTGTACGGCGAACAAGAGAGATGCGGACACACCGGCTGCGGATCCGACAAGAAAACCGAATATTCGGGAGGCATATCCTTTGGAAGGGTCGGTGAGAAATTTGCCGAGCATGACACCCCCGAGTCCCAGGGCAAAGAGGCAGAATGCGGCAAGAAAAGTCGGGATGAGGGCCGCGGCGTATGCCGCTCCGGGTTGATCCTCGAGTATGAGAACCGCCACACCGGGTGCGCCGGGATAGGTGCCGGCGCCGACTTTCGCGACATCAAGTATCAGCCTCTCAAACGGTCCGGTCAGCAGCATGACAGCCATTAGCGACGCCAGGAAGGTCACCAGGAGATACAGAGCCGGCCGCAGGCCCCTGAACGCCCCATATACGGCTCCGGAGAAAATCAAAGCGATGACGATACCGTCGGTCAGCGTCATTTCAGGTACTCCATTAATATAGTCACAATCCTATCGGCCGCCGTGGAAGCCGCATATGCCGTAGCGGATCGCTTCATATTCTCAAGTCGGTCCGAATCGGAAAGCAATTCCAATACAATTGAGGCCAGGCGCTCCGGATCCGCACCAGGTTCGAGAGTGACGGAGACTCCCCGCTCTTCTGCAACCGATGCATTGAGGAGCTGGTCGCCCCGGGAGGCGCCCCGGAGAGGTACATAGACCGCAGGGGTGCAGGTCGCCGCCAATTCCCATACCGAACCGGCACCGGATCGGGCGACGGCCAAATCCGCGGCGGCCAGCAGATGAGGCAGCTCCTCTCTGAAAAAAGGCCGGGTCATATAGCCGGAACGGTCCGACTGGGCGGGATTCCCCGGACCGGTCTGATGGACAACAGCACATTTTTTCAGCAATCGATCAAGGCATCCCCCCACCAGATCGTTGATTTCCCTCGCCCCCTGGGACCCGCCCAGGACCAGCAGGAGCGGTCTTACATCGTCGTCGGCTAATCCGGCGAGGCGCCGTCCCTCATTTCTCCGGCCGTTGAGAAGGGCATCCCGCACCGGATTTCCTACCACCTCGGCGGTCAATTTCTGCCCCTCGGATAAGTCATCAAGAGTCCGCCGGTAAGCCAGCAGAGGACGGGCGCCAAGCTTCAGGTTGAGTCGGGTCGCCAAACCGGGATCCACATCCGATTCATGTGTGAGACAGGGGATTCCCAGCGTCTTCGCCGCCGCGGCGGGGGGCACGGAGACAAAACCGCCCTTGGACATCAGAACCCGGGGCCGTTCTTTCCTGAGTATCCGGCGAGCGGCAAAAAAACCGGCGAGAATCCGGAAAAGATCCGTGAAGTTTTTCAGAGAAAAGTATCGGCGGAGTTTACCCGAGGGTACGCCGACGTACCGAATCCCCGCCTCTTCCACCAGCCGGCGCTCCATTCCGTCGGAAGAACCGATCCAGAAGACATCGATGTCCCGAGCTCTGAGGCGAGCTATGACCGGGAAGGCCGGAAAAACATGTCCCGCCGTGCCTCCGCCGGTGAATGCAATCGTAAGTTTGGTTTCAATCATGGCGCCCTCTCAGACTATCCGATGGGGCGTCGGTGGAAAACCCCGAAAGGCTATTTACCGGCGTTCAGGTAATGCGTCAAGACCACATCCGGATTGTCAAATCCGGCGGCGACAACCATACCTCCGGCATCGAGAAGAACAAAAGACGGTGTTCGGGCAATACCCAGAGCCGCGGTGAATGGTTTCTCCAGCGGCTCACCGGTTTCCAGATACTGGGGCCAGGTGATTCCGAAACGCCGAGCAATGTCGATAACCCGTTCGGGCCTCCGGTCCTGAGAAATGCCGAAAATTTCCAGTCCTTTGAGCGACCATTCGGAATGGAGTTTGTTTATTGTGGGTATTTCCCTGAGACAAGGACCGCATTCTGTGGACCAGAAGACCAGCAGAGTTGCCTGCCTGTCTTCGGCATCGGTCCGGGTTGTCATCTCACCGCTGCCGAGAAGATCGGTAAAAGTCAGCGAAAACGTTCGGCCGACAATCTCGTCGAGTTCATTTGCTTCAAGGGTATGTTGGCGAAGGGATGTTCCGACCAGGAGAATCAAGAATAGAAGAACAAATTTTCTTCCCGATAATCTCATCTTAGATTTTCCCTCTATGTTTTGGGCGGACTGGGACTCGAACCCAGGACAACCGGTGTGTAAGACCGGTACTCTAACCAACTGAGCTACCCGCCCGTTTCGATCGACATAATAATCAACTCCCCGTCGGCTGGCAATACATGACGAAAATGTCATTTAAAAATCACTATATTTATATATAGCGGTTTCCAATTTGTACTATATTGAAACCCATGAGCAGAATCTTCAGATCCATGGTCACGATATCCGCGGCAGTCCTGCTTTTGATCGTTTCGGCTGCCCCTCTGTTTGCCCAGGCCGACGGATTCGCACCTGCACTGACGGACAGTCTCTTCGGCGATGCGGTACCCCGTGCCGAAACCGAAGCGCGGTTGGCGGCCTGGGATCCCGAACGGGGCGTTGGACTCATTGCCGTGAAATTCATCTACCCTGATGGATACCACCAGATTGACGATGAAGAGTTCTTCACGCTCTCCCCCTCTCCCGCCCAGGGCATCATCTTCGGTTCGACTCTCAAGGGCGAACCCATATTCGAAGATGGTCTGGCACAGTATTACGACGAAACAACAGCGGTGATGGAATTCCGAACGGCTCCGGATGTGCAGACGACGGATCTCCGGATAGACGCTCTGTTCCAGATTTGCAACGAAGAGGGCACTTGTCTCTTTCCGGATCAGAACTCACACATCATTTCATTCGATCCGGCCTCCCCTTCCATTGAGCCTGATCCTGTTGTCTCAGCCGTACTGGAATGGGCGGAGAATCCACAGATACCGGAGGATGTCTCAGGCGGCAGCACCGGTCCCACGGTGACTCCGGCTGCGGGCAGGAATATATTGCTGTTCCTGCTCATGGCGTTCATGGGAGGAATTCTCCTGAACATTATGCCCTGTGTGCTGCCTCTGCTTTCGGTCAAGGCTCTGGGACTTGTCAAACAGGCCGGTCAGGACCGTCGGGCCATCCTCAAGCATTCCTGGCTCTATGTGGCCGGCATAGAAGCCTCATTCCTGGTTCTCGCGGGGCTTGTGATTGTCCTCCAGACCTCGGGACAGTTACTCGGTTGGGGTTTCCAATTCCAGTCACCGGCCTTCGTACTGGTCCTCATTGCCGTCATCTGGATATTTGCCTTGAGCATGTTCGACGTATTTGTCATCGAGGCGCCTCGCGGAAGCTTGATAGGCGCGTCGGCGGCGGGTACGCGGGGTGGATATCTGGGAAGTTTCCTTACGGGAGTCTTTGCCGTCCTTGTGGCCACACCCTGTACCGCACCTTTCCTCGGAGCGGCTCTGGGATTTGCCTTTTCTCAGAGTCCCATTGTGATCCTGGCCATATTCAGCATCACAGGACTGGGTCTCGGTCTTCCTTTCCTTCTGTTGGGAATATGGCCGGGATTCATCAAACGCCTTCCCAAGCCCGGTGCGTGGATGAACACTTTTAAAGAAGTGATGGGGTTTCTTCTCCTGGGAACGACGGTCTATCTGTTCACCACCTTTGCCAAATTGGCGCCCGCGGCTCTCAACGGCGCCCTGTGGTGGATGCTGTTCCTGGCCTTCTCCGCCTGGCTCCTGGGAAAAGCGCGGAAACCGTCTTCGAGTCGAACGTTCCGCATCATCGGTCAGGCGGCGGCCCTGGCGGTCGTGTTGATTTCCGGTTTGAGCTTGATTGACCTCCAGGATTCATCGGAATCTGCCCTCTACAGTAACGAAACGAAGGATTCCGTGCCTTTTGTGGAAGAGGAAATCCTGGCTCTTATTGCCGATGGCGAACCGGTATTCCTGGAATTCACCGCTTCATGGTGCACGACTTGTAAGGTGAACCAAAGGGTCTTCAGAGACCAGGACGTACAGGATTTGATGGCTGAGAAAGGCGTCATCCATGTCAAGGGAGACCTCACCTCCTATGACGAGACGATGACCCGATGGCTGGCGGATTTCGGACGTGCCGGTGTTCCGCTTTATGTTCTCTTTCGACCCGGTGAAGAACCGCATCTATTTCCGGAACTCATCACCGTTGAAGGATTCATGAGAGAATTAAGGACGATCCAATAAAGAGAAGTCAGTACTGATTCGTGGAAAGAAGGACCAAGGTACAGGCTTTCATCCACGGGATACCCGACTTATCCAATGCATTCTGCACATGATGGGATTCGGTGCCGGGATTGAATATCACCCTCCGCGGACGGGCGGCTATGATGTCGTCGATTAAGGGCTCGGAATGCTTCGGCCCCAAATACAGCGTGAGGGTATCCAGACCGTCCGGTCCGGCGGCCGCCGCAGCATCGACAACATTATCCAGCGCGGTGATACCTTCCACCTCGGAATAGGCCGGATTCACCGGCAGTACTCTGTAGCCGGCATCCACCAGGCGCATCAGCGCCATGTGGCTGTAGCGATCCGATTTGGGACTGGCCCCTAATATCGCCACCGGACGGCGGCTGTTTGATTCACTCATTTTATTCCTCCGACACCGGACGTGGCGGTCCTGATCATATTAATCTTCGTATTAATGTAATAAATATTTCCACGGCGGCAAAATTTCCACCTCTTGCTTAACGGCGATAACTTGCCCGGGATGAAATTTTCGCCTATGATGCAGTTCTTGAAAACGTTACCAATTGGAGCTGATCTCATGGATATTCGGACAAGAATCTCCGGTGGTGAATATGACGGTGCATGGAAGATTCTCTATGGCCGGGAAGACCTCGGATTCCACCGAAATCGATGGATGGAACTGATAGACACCCATGTAGAACGTGTGGGAGATACCGATCCTCGATTATTCTCCGCCCCGGGACGTACCGAGCTCTCGGGTAATCACACCGATCATAATCAGGGGAAAGTCCTGGCGGCGGGTATTCAGCTGGATACCATCGCGGCGGTGACCTCCCGGGAAGCCGATGGCGCGAAAACAGCTGAAATCGTCTCCCAGGGCTACCCTGCGGTCCGAGTCGACTTATCCAATCTGGAGAAAGTGCCCCGGGAAGAAGGTCAGACCGATTCCCTGGTTCGTGGAATCGCCGCGTCCATAGCCGCCAGGGGCGGTAACATCGGCGGTTTCACAGCAACAACCACCAGTCGGGTTCTCAAAGGTTCGGGATTGAGCTCTTCGGCGGCACTGGAAGTCCTGGTGGGTTCCATATTCAATGAACTTTACAACGGCGGCCGTTTCTCTCCGGTAGAACTGGCGGTTATCGGTCAGGAGGCCGAGAACGAATATTTCGGTAAACCGTGCGGTCTGATGGATCAGACAGCCTGCGCCGTCGGGGGAGCGGTCAGCATCGATTTCGCCGACGCAAAGAATCCCGTCGTGGAAGAAATATCCGCTGATTTTGATTCCGCCGGCTACACCTTAGCTGTTGTGGATTCCGGGGGCGATCATGCCGATTTGACTCCCGATTACGCGGCCATACCCGGAGAAATGAGAAATATTGCCGGCGCTCTGGGCACCGATGTGCTGAGAAAAGCCGATGAAGAGGCTTTCATGAGAGCCATTCCGGAGATTCGCGGCAAACACGGAGACCGTGCCGTCCTGAGGGCCATCCATTTCTTCGATGAGAACCGACGGGTGGATTCCATGGTGAAAGCTCTCAAAGATTCCGACATCGACGCCTATCTGGACGGTGCCAGAAGCTCCGGGGATTCCTCGTTCCGTTTTCTTCAGAATGTCTACTCATCCAGGCATCAGGAAAATCAGGGTGTGTCTCTGGCCCTGGCCCTGACAGAAAGGTTTCTTGCCGGTGAAGGCGCGTCGAGAGTTCACGGAGGCGGGTTCGCGGGAACCATCCAGGTCTTTATACCTTCCGGCCGATTCGAGGACTACACGGCGTATATGGAGTACTTCTTCGGACAGGGTTCGGTGGTGGCGCTGTCTGTTCGTCCGCTGCCGGCGGGTGAAGTCCGTCCGGACTGAGAGGCCGACAAACTGCCGAACCCCGACCTTCTTCCCCGGCTGACCCCTCGACTGCAGTCATTGAGTTCCGCCCCGACCCCTTGACCATATCCGCCGGAAACGGAAAATCATAGAAAACGTATTTATCGCGTTCATTCAAAAACGACAGTATTAGGAGACCATCCATGGCGGATCTTTCCCCCCTCCAGAAGGCTCGTTATAACTATGAGCCCAAATTGCCGGAAGTCCTGACCGGAGACATCGCGGAAATCGCGGTCGCCCTTGGCGAAACCACCGAATCGGTGGCCGATCAACATCAGCTGCGAGGACTATTTCCCCTCACCTATGGGGCACCCGTGGCCCGTTTCGCGAAAGGCAAAAATCCCGAGGTCGGCAAGGAACTCAGGGTTGGCGTCATCCTCTCAGGCGGCCAGGCACCAGGCGGCCACAATGTCATCGCCGGCATCTTCGACGCCTTGAAGAAATCCAATCCCAAGAGCGTTCTCTACGGCTTCAAGGGAGGCCCATCGGGCATAATCGACGATGATGTAATGGAACTCACAAGCGAGATTATGGACGCCTACCGGAATACCGGCGGGTTCGATATCATCGGTTCAGGCCGCACGAAACTGGAAACCGAAGAGCAATTCGAGAAGAGCCTGGCCACATGCAGGAAATACGGGATTGACGGAGTCGTGGTGATCGGCGGTGACGACTCCAATACCAACGGCGCGGTCCTGGCCGAGTGGTTCAAGAAGAAAAAGTCCGGCATTACCGTGGTCGGCTGTCCAAAAACCATCGACGGCGACCTGAAGAACGAACATATCGAAACCTCTTTCGGTTTCGACACCGCGACCAAAACATTTTCCGAACTCATCGGCAATATCGAGAAAGACGCCAACAGCGCCAAGAAATATTGGCATTTCATCAAACTCATGGGCCGTTCGGCCAGCCACATCGCTTTGGAATGCGGTCTTCAGACCCAGCCTAATATCTGCATCATCTCGGAAGAGGTGAAGGAAAAAAACATGTCCCTGGATCAGGTCGTGGATACCATTATTGATGTGGTTGCGGCTCGTGCCGCCCGAGGCTTGGATTTCGGTGTCATCCTCATTCCCGAAGGGCTTATTGAATTCATACCCGAAATGGGCAATCTCATCGGCGAGCTCAACAATTTATTGGCCAAGGAAGCCGAGTATTTCAATTCCCTGAAAAGCATGGAAGATCAACGGGAGTGGGTGAATCATGAACTGTCGAGAGACTCCTCCTATGTTTTTTCCTCTCTACCCCGGGGTATACAAATGCAGCTTCTGGACGACCGCGATCCCCACGGCAACGTTCAGGTATCTCGAATTGAGACGGAGAAATTGCTCATCGAACTGGTGAGTGAAAAATTGTCTGGAATGAAGCAGAAAGGCGAGTACAACGGCAAGTTCAGCGCTCTGGCTCACTTCTTCGGCTATGAAGGACGATGCGCTTTTCCTTCCAATTTTGATGCGGATTACTGCTACGGATTAGGATTCTCGGCCTTCATGCTCCTCTCGGCCGGACTTACCGGCTATATCTCAAACCTGGCCAACCTTCACAAACCTGCTGCAGAGTGGGTTCCAGGCGGCGTTCCCCTCACCATGATGATGAACATGGAGCAGCGCCATGGTGAGCAGAAACCGGTTATTCGAAAAGCGTTGGTGGAACTGGACGGCGCACCGTTCAAAACCTTTGAATCAAAACGTAACGATTGGGCTGTGAATACTTCCTACAAATTTCCGGGTGCCATCCAGTACTACGGGCCGTCGGAAGTCTGCGATCAGCCAACCGAGACGCTGAAGCTGGAAAAGGGCCAATAAATTCCTCTCTTCCTCATCAATGAGAACCGCCGGAGTCCGAGAGGGCACCGGCGGTTTTTTTAGTGATTGAACCGTCGATAGAATTCCACCAGGGGGCTATCGGAGCTCAGAAGGAACACATGACTGTGTACAGCCGTCCGAATAGAAAGCTGCCATACCTCGGCAGTGATTTTTGTCTCGGCAATTTCTATCGTATCTATCCGGTGAACGGGAATGAATCGGCTTCTCTTTCCCATCACCAATTGCCATCGATATTTCCAAAGCCGTCCCCGATCGACGATGCGGAGTTCCGATGAATCGATAAAGTGCATCGACTCCTGGAGTTTCACATTAATAGCTCCGTAAAACAGCCTTGCCCACCATCGATTTTCCAGGGAGGACACTTTGGTTTCGGATTGAAAGCCGATGAGTTCCGGAGCATGTTCCTGCCCGGTTTTCCGTTCTTTCAGTTCCCTCAGGAGTCCGTTGAAGTAAAAACTCAAACCATCGATATCCGGTAATAAGGCAGGTGGTGTCGGCATTATCTCGGTTGGCGGTTTGTCCGGAATGTATCGCCGGCAAATCCCCTTTACGGCGTTTTCGATGATGTCGGCCGAGACGGTGCTGTAGTAAATTTCAAAGACGTCATCTTCAGTGTAAATCCTCAGACGGCCATCCAGGAGGTCTTCGATGTGCTCTACCGTGACAACCACGTTATAGCGAATATCGGACTTCGCCACCTCTTCACCGCTGCGCTGGAGTATCGTCATATAGGACGGAAAGAACACAACGAGGTAGTCATAAAGGTTCATCCCGGGACTCAATTCCCGACGTTCCATGGGTCTGGGCACTTTAAACGCGTATTCGGATTCGTCCAGGTTGACATAGGGTTCGAATATCAGGGGGATGGGATCCTTATCGGTTATCTCCAATATCCAAGGGCCGAACCGGTCGTACTCCGGATCTCTCATGTTGTCGTCCTTCTTCTTTCAAGATATTGAGTCATATGCATGAATCCCTCGCGAGCCGCAAGTAATTCCGAATCATTCATTTCGGAAAACAGACGGTCCAACTGCTCATGGCACTTGCCTACATGGAACTCCACGAATCGCGAACCTTTGTCGGTCAACATCACGTTGTAGGATCTCTCGTCCAGGGGAGTCATGCGCCGGCTGACAAATCCATCCTGCCTTAAAGATCTGAGAACGGTGGTAAGGCTGCCTTTCGGTATATTCAGCACATCACTGATATCTCCCGGGTTTGCTTCCCGGGTGTAATGGAGCATCATAATCACCTTGATCTGGTTTTCCGTCATTCGGCGTCCCTCGTGTTCGGTATGGTGAACAATCGGATCAATGTGAAGTATGAACTGCGGGATGAAGTCCATGAGACAAGAGGTGACGGGATGAACTGTCGATTCGGTTTTTCTCATATAGTTTGTTTTCGAACTGTCTGATTTCGGACTTTATTATCCGAAGACTTCGAGGGCAAGAGAAAAGAGCCTCCGGCCCTCCATCGCCCGGTCTTGATAAAGGTGCTATGATTTAATCGTGTGGAATAAACGATATGCAACTGATGAATATGTCTATGGAACAACCCCCCTTCCTTTCCTCAAGGAGGAAGCCTCGCATCTGACACCGGGAAAGGCCTTGTGTATCGGCGCAGGTGAGGGGCGCAATGCCGTATGGCTGGCCGAACGGGGATTTGAGACCACGGCTCTGGATATATCCCGGGTCGGTTTGGAGAAAGCGGAGAAACTGGCCCGGAGCCGAGGTGTGGGTTTGACAACCGAGACGGCCGATGCGGCCGCATTCATTCCCGGAAACCGCCGCTGGGATCTGATTACGATTTTCTATCTTCACCTGCCGCCCCGGTCCAGATTCGAAGTCTACAGGCGTGCGCTGACCGCTTTGGCGCCCGGCGGCCGGATAATCCTGCAGGGATTCACGCCAAGACAGATCGGCCGCGGCACCGGTGGTCCCGGAGGCGGCGGTGAGCCAAACCCCGCGGACGACTCTCGGCTGAAGTTTATCGAACCCGAGGAGCTCAAGGAGTATTTTTCAGATCTGGAGATACTGCGTCTGGAAGAAAAGGAAATACCCCTGGTGGGCGGTATACATCACACAGGAAAAGGGGTGGTGGTCCGATTCGTGGGTCGGAAACCGACTGAGTCATGAACGACGATATCATTGATTCGTTAAGACCCTTCCTGTCGGCGCTGTTGTTTGTTATTTGGGCCCTTCTTCACAGCGTCTTTGCCGACCCGAAGGTGAAGGAGCATATCGAAAAGGTTCTTGGACCGAAAACCCACCGATGGTACAGACTTTTATATGTCCTGATCTCCATTATTTCACTGTCCGCCGTGATGGTTCCGGTCTATCTTTGGCCCGGAGAAGTTCTCTGGGCTCTCCAAGGATTTCCGGGCTTCATGCTCAGCTTCATCAGATTCGCCTCTCTGGCCGGTCTGGTTCTCACGGCCGTCAGGACGGATATGGGGGATTTTCTCGGGCTCAGCCACATGGCCGGAAAGAAGAGCGGCGATATTCTTGTTGTCAGCGGCGCGTACAGCTGGGTCAGACACCCGCTGTACTCCTTCGGTTTCGTGATGATATGGTCGGCTCCGCGTATGACCGCCGGTGCTATGGCGCTTTCCATTGCGGCCAGTCTTTATCTTTGGCTGGGGACCTATCATGAAGAGGCGGGTTTGCGTCATATATTCGGCGAACAATATATCAGATATGCCGAGGAGGTTCCTCGGCTTATACCGTCTCGACCACGTAGAAGGCGCTGAATATCATCGCTCAGGGGCGGCAGCCGAGCCGAAAGACATGAGAACCCATTACAGACGGCGGGAAAAAACACCTCGATCGACAATCACCCTCATCACATCGGTCACCACGTCCATGTCCAATTCCGGCGCCCATGCATTCACCAATTCCCGAAGGAAATCCCAATCATCGTCGGTCAAAGCACTTTCGGCAGGTCTCCAGTCACCGGTCAGCACCTCGAGGATTTCCTCGGACTTGTAGACGGTTTCTTCATCCACCGGTTCGGTGATGTAGAAGTCCGCCATCTCCTCGGCCATGTCCTTGGGGATTGGTGCGAGACGGACCATGGTTTCACGGAGATCGAACGTGATACCGACCGTATCCTCCCAACCCCTTTTCTTCTTCAATCGTTTCCACGCGCGGGAGAGGTCACCTTCCATAATGCCATGATATAGTGAGAGGACAACGGAGGGAAGCAATATGGACGATCAACATATCAGACCCACATGGGACGAATATTTCATGCAGGTGACCGGCGCCATATCGATGCGGGCCACGTGCGACCGAGGCCGCAGCGGCTGTATTATTGTCAAAGACAGGCAAATTCTCGCCTCCGGATACGTCGGCGCACCTCCCGGACTCCCCCACTGCGATGAAGTGGGACATCTCTACAACACCGTCATTCACACCAACGGCGAGGAGAAGCAGCACTGTGTCCGTACTGTGCATGCCGAGCAGAATGCCATATGCCAGGCCGCCAAACGCGGGGTCGCCTTGAACGGCGCCACATTATATTGCCGGATGACTCCCTGCCGGACATGCTGCATGCTCATCATCAGCTGCGGCATATCCCGGGTTATCTGCGAACGCAAGTATCACGCCGGTGGGGAATCCGAGGATCTCTTCACCCAGGCCGGTGTCGCCCTTGAGTTTGTCCACGACGAGGTGCAGAAGTATTGAAGTTCCGTTTATCCTTTCTGGTTCTGGCAGGTTTTTTGCTGACCTCCTGTGCAACCCGGAGCGTGAATCACCCCTTTGGCGATGACATCGAACCATCAGCCGGTATGCAGACGTCGCTCTTCGATCCGCTGGCGTCGCTGTACACCGACACATCGGCATCATCCGGAACACCTAGGTTCGTCACTGATGTTCCCAAGAACAGCACGGGGGGTGTCGTCGTCATGGTGAGTGTCCCCGAAGCGTCCGTTTCCTTTAAATTGACTCTGGAGGGTCCGGAAGCCGAACGTATCGATTTCTATCGCCTCAGGTCGGTCCCGGTGAACCAAAACACGGGATACTTCGGTATGACCGAAGGTCATATCGGATTTGATAACCGCCATATTGTCCGTCATGCGCCGTTCTCCATATTCGAAATTTTGGAGCCCTCGGTTCCCGGTCGGTTTGTGGGAGAGACCGTCTATGCTTTTTATCTGAAACTCAGGATCGGAGCGGATGCCGAACCCGGCGTGATCGAAACCTCCATCGTCATTCGCAGCGAGGATTCCGATGCTGCCGAACGGCTTTCCTGGAACCTCGCGGTTCATGACGTGATACCGGCTTTCGGACCGGACAGCGAGCTGTTGAACACCAACTGGTTCAACGGACCCCATAGCGGGTTTGAAAAAAAACTCGATGAGGACTACTGGCGCCTCTTGGACGAACAGACCGCATTCCGGCGGGATGGCGGACAGAATGTCACCTGGGTTCCGGATGCGGTGATGTTCGACACTCTCGAGGGTGTCCGTACGGTGAATAGAGAACGGCTGGGACGATTCATCGATATCGCGGACCGAAACGGCATGTACCTCTTCGAGGGCTATATGATGGCCAAGAGAGCAAAATCGTTTCAAAGCCGAGACCTCGTCGTCGGGCCGGCACGTCTTCCCGCCGGTTCCCCCGAAGCCGCCGAATACATTTCCGACACCTACGGCGCCCTATACGAGTATCTGGCCGAACGAAACCTGCAGGCCCGCTGGGTTCAGCATATCCTGGACGAACCTCAGGCAAAACAGGCCGCCGGGTACCGCTGGATCGCCGCGGAACTGCGGAAGGCTATGCCCGGTATCCGAATCATTGAAGCGACGAAAACCAGGAAGCCCCTTGTCGGTTCGGTGGATATCTGGAATCCGCTGATCAACGATTTTCAGAGGAACCGGAATTTCTTCCAGGAGCGTCGGGATGACGGAGATGAGGTATGGATATATACGGCCATGGTGCCCGGCGGTCCCTGGCTCAACCGCCTGATGGACCAGGAACGGCTTCGGAGCGTCTATATCGGCTGGGGCGCCTCTAAATTCGATGTCGGCGGCTATCTCCGATGGGGTTTCGATCAGTGGCGCAGGAACCAGGATATCCGGCAAGGCGATCTTTCCACGACCTGGAGCGGCCGTCTTCAACTGCCTCAGGGTGATGAGTTCGTGGTATTCCCGGGCCCGGACGGCCAACTTCTTTCCACCACCAGATGGGAGGCCGGACGGCTGGGTCTGGAGGACTACCGACTTCTCACGATGCTGAAGGCGAAGGATGAGAACACCTACAACGAGGTGATTGCCATGTGTTTCACGGATTTCAAGACATATCAAACCGATCCCCGGGTATACCGCAATGCCCGAAGAGCTCTCCTTGAAAGTCTGACCCCTTAATAACGGTGGGACACGACGGAGAACATCGGCCATTTTTGAGATATCAACAGTTCGGAAAAAGGCCTCCGAGGACACGCAACGCGTCTCCCCGGAGGAGGAGGAAAGATAAGGCGGGAAAAACGGAAAAAACCGCTCCCGCTTCAGAATACTCTGAAACGACGGGTATCGCAATGATTGATGCGTCCGTATAATTCGCCTTAGATGAATCTGATATTGTTCGAAGACGACGAATTGGGAAAAAACCTTCCGTTTGACGATCCCAGATCCATACATATACGCCAGATACTCAAACTTGATGTCGGTGACGAATTCAAAGCCGGTGTCATCGGCGGAGAGATCGGTATCGCCCGTCTGGAGGACCAAAGCAAAACGGCCTGGATCTGGTCGTTTGTTCCGACTTGCGAACCTGAACCGCTGCATCCCCTGACGCTGGTTCTGGGTTGTCCCCGTCCCCCTGTAGCTCATCGGCTGCTGAAGGACATGAGCTCCATCGGCATCAAGGAACTCCGATGCTGCACGACGGACCTGAATGAAAAATCCTACCTCACCAGTAAATTGTGGCGTGAAGGTTTATGGCGGCAGGCGGTGATTGACGGCGGTGTTCAGGCCGGAAGCACACTCCTGCCCGAAGTCCGAACATCATCCAGTCTGGACCTCTCTCTTGACGATTTTCCGGCCGGATCGACCAGAATTGCCTTGGATAACGCTCCGGACGCCGGACCGTTCGGACATCAGATAATTGCCGGCGGCCAGGCCGTTCTCGCCGTCGGACCCGAGCGAGGATGGAGCGACAGGGAACGTGTCGTTCTGGATGCGCATGGCTTTGTTCGACTACACCTCGGTACCAGGATTCTCCGTACGGAAACCGCATGCAGCCTCGGAACAGGACTTATGCTGTCAAGAATGGGAATTCTTTAAGCGCCGGAAGTCATTTCGTCGTTCTTTTCACAATCCATGCCTCGATATTGATTGATGAAACGAGGTATTCTTTCGGCATGAATCATAATGTCGCCATATTTTGGGACGTCGAAAACGTCAAACCGTCCAGTTCTAAAAACATTTTCATCCAGGGCCTATGGGATTACGCCGAGGGCCTCGGGCGAGTCGTCAGCTCCCACGCTTATGCAGACTGGAGCCAGCCCGGATATAAATCTCTGGGTCCCGCACTTGCATCTCTTCATTTCAACATGGTCCATGTTCCCTTCAGAGGAAGACGCCGGGACAAAAACAGTGCCGACATGCACCTCACAAACGACTGCCTGGATCTTCTCAGATTTCAGGATCATATCGACACCTACGTCCTGCTGACCGGCGATAGTGATTTTCGCCCGCTTGTGATGAACCTCAGAAAAGCGGGCAAAATGACCCATATTGTCTGTGACATAAAAAATGCCAGCAACGATCTTCTGAGGTTGGCCGACAGCTTCACGGATTTCCGCGACATGTATCCTTCGGAGGATGATGACAGCGGAGATGAAACAGGAGAGGAAAGCAGCGGCGGAAAAAACAATACAACATCCTATTCAAAGGAATACTGGTTTGAACGATTGGCCGAAACGGCATCCATACTCCTTAAAGAGAAAAAAGGCACAGATCCCGGCAATGTTAAAATCACAATGAAGAAACTCAATCAGGGTTTCAACGAAAAAGAGCTGGGATTCAAACGTTGGGGTGATTTCATTGCCAGCGCTTCCCGAGCCGGATATATCAGCATCGAATCGGACGAAAAGCAATCGGAAATCAAACCCGGCCGGCAATTCAGCCAGGAAGCAGGATCCTTGCAGATAGCTCTACGCACCCTCGTAGAAACACTCTCGGAGATGGACGGCGAATCCAAGGAGCCGGGATTCCACCGCTATGGCGTCGTCAGTTCCAGACTGAAGGACAAAGGAATCAACACAAAAGCCCTGGGTTTCAGTCAATTCAAGAAGTTTATTTCCTCCGCCGAGGCCAGAGGACTCGTGGAAACCCAGGTGGAGAAGCTGACAAGCTTTGTCAAACGTCAGTAATCCCGCCTGATTCGGCGGCGTAAACCAGAGCCGGTGAGAGAATAGGAATGCCATCCCGTGCATCCTTGAGAGACCTGCACCAGGGACTCGCCGGATCTGCCGCAATCAACTCATCG